>CAZFFG010000106.1:0-5455 GCA_964518275.1 uncultured bacterium
CCCTCACCGCCGGCGCGGCAACGCCGTACGAGTCGAGCACGCGCAACGCGTCGTCGAAGGTGGTGTCGTCCGGCGCGGCTGGCCCCGAGGCAACGGTGCCAACGTCGTCGCCGGGCACGTCGGAGACGATCAAGCTCAACACGCTAGCGCGCGTAGCGGCCGCCAGCCGGCCGCCCTTCATACGCGATAGGTGCTTGCGCACGGCGTTCAGCTCGCTGATGTTTGCCCCGGCGAGCATGAGCTCGGCGGCCACATCGCGCTTCTCGGCCAGGGTCACCCCGTAGGGCGCAGCCAGCAACGAGCTGCCGCCGCCAGATAGGAGGAGCAGCAGCCTGTCGCTCTCCCCTAGTGCGCTCACGCTTCGCAGCACGGCCTCGGCCGCCGCCACGCTCAGCTCGTCCGGTAGCGGGTGCGAGCCTGGCAGCACCAGGCCGCCCTCCGCAGGGGGCTCCGGGCCCGTTTCCGGGCCAGCTGCCGCGCCGGCCGGGGGAACCGCCAACCACGGCACATGCGGGAACTCCGCACGAGCGCCGGCCAGCATTGGCAGCGCCGCTTTGCCAACGGCCACGATGAACGTGGGCGGCTCTTGCGGCAGATGGGCACCGACAAGCGCGGCAGGATCGAGCTTCGATAGCGCGTGGTGCAGGCTGGCGATCAGGTGCTCTCGCATGCTCCCCCTAACAGCTCGGTGGTCACGGCGCGGTCACGTGGGTTCTTGCCCAAAAGCGTACCAGCGCGAACCGCGCCGTACTACGCCTGAGCCCATGGCGGCGTATGGGGCCGCCGTCCGCTCTATGCTGGAACCGATCCATTCGGGGAGGAAACATGAAGCTACGTTCGCTGCTCGCACTTGGTGTGGTCGCCCTGCTCGCGGCCTGTGGCAGTTCCGAAAATCCACGGGCCAACATGTGCCTGGATCCCACGGACGAACCAATCTTCGACGCCGCGCTGGCGGAGACCATCCGCGCCAGCCTCGGGTTGGCAAGTGGACCCACTTGCGCGGATCTTAAGGATCTCGTCGACCTAGACGCGATGGGTCGCAACATCGAGTCGCTGGTTGGGCTGGAGCACGCGCCCAACCTCCAGTCGGCCCAGTTGAACGACAACCTCATCGCCTCGGTGAGGCCGTTGAGCGGGCTGTCGAACCTCGAGTACCTGTGGCTGGCAAACAACTACGTTAGCGACGCCACACCGCTGGCTGGGCTCACAGGGCTCAGGGGTCTATCGCTGAACGGCAACCGCGTTGGCAGTGTGGGCTTCGCGGCCAATATGAACCAGCTCGAGGTGCTGATCGTGGAGGGCATCCCCATCGGCAACGCCAACGTGCTGGCCAACAAGCCGAACCTCCTGCTTCTTAACGCGAGGAACACGGGCCTCACCACGCTTGAGCCCCTGAGAAGCTCCCCGGCGCTTTACGACCTCGACGTGGGCCAGAACAACCTCACCGACGCCGCGGTGGTGGGCACGTTCACCGGTTTACAGCGCTTCATGGCGGGCGAGAACCAGCTGACGAACGTGTCGTTCTTGGCGGGGCTATCCCAGCTTCACACGCTCCAGCTGTATAGCAACCCCATAAGCGACATCAGTCCAGTGGAGACCCTCACGGGCCTGACATCGCTCGACATTGGCGACCTTCACCTAGAGGACCTCTCCTTCCTCACCGCCTTCACTGAGCTGGAAAACCTGTGGGCGTGGGAGAACGACCTTGTAAACGTCGGGTTCATCGCCGACCTCGCTAGCCTGTCGGGCACGGTGTTTCTCGAATCCAACCACATCACGGATCTAGGGCCCCTGGTGGCCAACCCGGCCATCGGTGCCGGTACGGTGGTGGCGCTGCAGTGGAACTGCCTCGACCTTAGCGAGGGCTCGCCCACCCTGGCCAACATCCGGGCACTGGAGTCGCGCGGGGCAGTGCTCACGTACGCAGTTCAGAAGTCCACCTGCTGACGCCACTACGAGCCCCGTTAGTAACGGGCTCACCAGCGAATTAATCGAATCCTAAGTGGCGCAGGAGCATTCTGCGCCCATGAAGAAACGTAGCGGTGGACTCCGGCTTGCGGTGATGGCCCTCCTCGTGTTCTCGGCGCCAGCCGTGCTGGTGGCCTGCGGCGGGGGTGGTGGTGGCTCAGACCGCCTCCCCGACGGCGCGCGCAGCGTTCAGGGCGAGATAAGCTTGCCCGCCGGTAGCGGCCTGAACGTGGCTGACCTCTCGGTGACCACCGCCTACGGCAGCTACCCCGTGGCTCCTACCGGCAGGTTCGCGGCCACTGTCGACACGGAGGGCGCCAGCGAGATCGGCGCCGAGACCGCGACCGGAGACCTGGTTCTGTTGGGCACGAGCCAAGGTAACCAGGTACGGCTGTCGGCGCAGAGCACGGCAGAAGCCCTGCTCTACTACGCGATAGGCGGCATGTGGCTGCCAGCGGAAGTCCAGGACCGCGTGTGGGAACTACTCGAAGACGTGGAGGGCTCCGGGGCGGTGGCGGCCGAGATCGAGCGCCTGTTAGCTAGCGGCGTGAACGCGCTCACCGAACCCGACGAGGCTCTCACGGCCGCGCTCGAGGCGGCGCACCAGCAACTGCTGGGCAGCGCCGCGGTCAGCAGCCTGGGCGTACTGCCGACCAACTACACACCGATGGCCGAAGCCAGCTCCAACGTGCTCATCCACCAGGGCACGCGCACCCTCTCCGGGGCGCAGGTGGTGCACGACCCCAACGGGGGCGGCATCGTGGTCCTCAACGAGTACCGCCGCCCGTCCGCGCTGCTCGTGTACGAGGTGAGCTACGACGACGTGGAGGGCGTGAACCACCCAGTGGAACCGCCGAAGCTTGTCACCACCATCGACGTGCCCGCCACCGGCAAGCTGGAGCTCCTGAACAGCCTCTACGACGTCATAACGGGCGACGCTCCCTTCGCGCCCGTCATGAGCCCAGCCGCCGACCTGCCCGTTACGAACGGGGCTCGGAAGACCTACTACGAGCTGGTGCTCATAGGCGCCAGCGCCAACTCGGAAGAGTGGCCCATCACGTCAGACCCCCGCTTCGCCGGCCAGCTAGAGGAGTGGGAGGACGTCTACTTCAAGCAGACGCTGGAGCTGTTCCTCGACGAGCTGCTCCTGCCGCTCATCGAGACATACACCCTCGGCAAGAGCGCCAACGTGTCGGCCGCCAACCTGACCAAGCTGCGAGAGCGCATGCAGATCATCTACCGCACGCACCTGGCTGAGGTGGGGGTGCACCTCACGCGCAGTCAACGCGGTTACGCGCTGGCCATCAAGCAGGCCCTGCATGAGCTGGCCACCAACCGCCACCTACGCACCGGCACGCTGGACGCGCTGGAGGAGGCGCTGAGCGTGGCCGACCGCAACAAGTTCGAGAGGGAAGCCATGGAGCGGCGCCTGGCGGGCCGCGCCGCGGCGGCCACGGTGGCGGCGGCCGTGCAGGGCATCATGCTCACGGGCGACGTGTCGGCCATCCTCAGCAACCTCGTGTCGTCCACGTGGGCGGTGAGCTGGCAGGCGGAGGCCATCCCGCTCCTGTTCACGCTGAGCCCAACCAAGGTGGAGCTCGACGTGAACGGTCGCGGCCAGGCGTTCTTCGAGGTGAAGCCGATCCGCGCCACGGATCAACGTTTCCTCTACCGCTGGACCACCACGGGCGTGAACGGCACCATCTCCGATTACTTCCAGGACGGCAAGGAGTTCCAGACCGACTCGAACGAGGTGTTCTACACCCACGACCGCCCGCTACACATGCGGGTGGGTGAGGCCGACACGGTGACCGTTGAGGTGTTCCCGGTAGACGAGGGCGTGAACACCATCCCAGCAGGCGCCGAGCCCATCTACATCGGCACGGCCACCATCCAAGTGACCGGCGACGACTACTGCGAGGGCCAGGAGCCCTGGTGCGACGACTACTACTGCTGGTGCTTCCCGGTTAACAACTGACCTCGGCCTCATGGGCGCGCGCCGGTAGTACGATTACCGGCGACGCTCATGCTCATGCAGAACGCGAAACCTACCCCGCTCTGGTGGGAGGGGCTCGAGACGAGACCCACCAGGCCGCCGCTCGATGGCGACGCCACCGTGGACGTGGCCATCGTGGGTGGCGGCTTCACCGGGCTGTGGACCGCCTACTACCTCGCCGGCCTGGAGCCAAGCCTGAAGGTGGCGGTGCTCGAGCGGGAGTTCGTTGGGTACGGCGCGTCGGGCCGCAACGGCGGCTGGTGCCACGCCGCCTACCCGCTGGGCCTCACCATGCTGGTGAAGGACTTCGGGCGCGAGCGCGGCGTTCAGTTCGAGCGCGCGCTGAACGGCGCCGTAACCGAGGTGGGCAGGGTCGCCGCGGCGGAGGGCATCGAGTGCCATTACCAGAAGGGCGGTCGCATCTCGGTTGCACGCAACCCGCTGCACCTAGCCCGCGCCCGAGAGGAGGCCGACGAGTACCACTCGTTCGGCTTCGACGAGAGCGACATGCGGCTCCTCACGGCGGAAGAGGCCACCGCGATGATCGGGGCGGAAGGCGTGCTCGGCGGCACCTACTCACCGCACGCGGCCGCCCTGCAGCCGGCTGCGCTGGCGCGCGGCCTAGCGCAAGCGTGCGAGCGGCGCGGAGTGACCATCTTCGAGAGCACCACGGTTACGGGTTACGCGCCGGGCTCGGTGAGCACCGAACGCGGCACGGTGCGTGCGCGCTTCGTGATCCGCGCCACTGAGGCGTACACGCCCCAGTTCCGGAGCGTGCGCCGCAAGATCGCGCCGCTTTACTCGCACATGATCGCCACCGAGCCGTTACCGGAAAGCGTGTGGCAGGAGCTGCACCTGCATGGCCGACCCACGTTCGCCGACTACTCGCCGTCGCTCATCTACGGGCAGCGCACGCACGACGGCCGCCTGGCCTTCGGCGGGCGCGGGGCGCCGTACCACTGGCGTTCGGGCGTGGCCAGCTCGTTCGACGTTAACGACGCCGTGAACGCCGACCTGGCCCGGGTGCTGAAGGGCTTCTTCCCTGTTCTGGACGGTGTGGAGGTCACGCACCGCTGGGGCGGACCGCTGGGCGTTTCGCGCGACTGGCGGCCGTCGGTGGGCTTCTCGCAGCAGACGGGCCTGGGTTACGCGGGTGGCTACGTGGGCGAGGGCGTGGCAGCCTCCAACCTGGCGGGCCGCACCCTGGCCGACTTGATGCTGGAGCGCGACACGGAGCTAACCACGCTCGGGTGGGTCAACCACGCGTGGCCCAACTGGGAGCCGGAGCCGCTGCGGTACGTGGGCATAAACGCCGGCCTGTGGCTGGCGAAGACCGCCGACCGCGACGAACTGCGGAGCGGTAGGAGCAGTTGGCTCGGCGACGTTGGCGACTGGTTGCGGGGGAAGCGGGGGTAAGCCGCGGCCTCACCATTGGCAGAAACAAAGTGGGCCCGCGTCCTATCGTGCGGGCCCACCCATTCACGGTCACCT
>CAZFFG010000107.1:0-5430 GCA_964518275.1 uncultured bacterium
TAGGCTCGACTCGCTGCCGAACGCGGGCGACACGAGGCCGGCGTCGGCGCCGCCGTGCCCTGGATCGATGACGATGTGGGCGCGCTCCGCCTGGGCGCTGCCCTGCTGGTTGAAGGTGACGTTGAGGCGGAAGCCGCGACCGTCCGGCACGGAGTAGACCTCGTAGCTAACGCCCGGCTCTAGCTGTACGCGCACCTCGGTGGCGCCGCCGCTAGCCGACGCGTTCGCGATGGTGAAGGCCTCACCCTCCACCGGCGGCACCCGCACCTCTATGTCGGTGCGGTCGAGGTACAGGTGCAACGTCTGCAGCGGCTCGTTGAAGAACGTGGTGTAGCGCACCGGGGCGGAGACGCTGAGCTCTAGCCGCTCCGTGCGTCCCTCCGAGCGCTGCATGGCGGTCAGGCGTGCGCGCGGCTGCACCACCAGCACCGAATCGCTGGCGCTGATGTAGGTGACGCTGGCCCCCAGCGCTTCCGCCACGGGCTTCACCGGTAGGAACAGCTCCCCGTCCGACCACACCGCGGCGCCGCCCGCCATGGGCCGACCGTCGAGCCAGATGGCGTCGGTGCCGCTGGCGCTGGCGGCGTCGTCTGCCACGCGCACCTGCAGCACGCGCCCGCCCGTCTCGAGGAGCACGAGGCCCCGGCCGGCGTCAACGGCCATGGTGGCGCCCAGCGCCTGCGCCAACGCCGCACCGGCAGCGTAGCTGCTGCCTGGCACGAGGGTGGTGCTGTTGCTAGCGATCACGCGACCGTTCACCACCAGGTTGGCCTGCGCCTGCGCCGCGCCGCCGAATAGAGCTAGCGTTACGAGCGTCATGACGAGCCACAGCCTCACCATGCGGTGGCCGGGAGCCCGGTGGCGCGCCCACACCAGAGGCGCTCCAGCCACAGGCGCTACTGCCCGTGCGCCGGCGCTCACGACTCCCTCCCGCTGCGGGCGATGGCCCGGTCTATCTCGCGCTTGGCGTCCTTGCGGGCCTCCTCGCGGCGCTTGTCGTGCTGCTTGCGGCCCCGGGCCAGCGCGATCTCGAGCTTGGCCCAGCCGTTCTTGAAGTAGAGGCGCACGGGCACCACGGTGAGGCCCTTGCGCTCCAGCCCCTTGCTGAGCTCGGCCAGCTCACGCTTGTTGAGGAGCAGCCGGCGGCGGCGGGTGGGCTCGTGGTTGTTGTAACTGGCTTCCTGGTAGATGGGGATGGTCATGTTCTCCACGTACGCCTGACCGTCGACCACGCGCACGTACGCCTCAGCGATAGAGCCGCCGCCCTGGCGCAACGACTTGACCTCGCTGCCCATGAGCTCGAGGCCGGCCTCGAAGCGGTCCTGCAGTTCGTAGTCGTGTGAGGCGCGTCTGTTCCTTAGCATCAGTTTCTCCGGCCGTAATGATAGCCCTGCAGGTCGCCGGCCCGACGCCGTCACTCCAACATGGCGCCTACGTCCAGCGGATCCACGTCCACCACGAGCCTAGCGGCAGAGTAGTTGCGCGGCAGCGCCGAGAGGAGGCTCTCGAGCCGCGCGTCGGTGGCGGCGCGCAGCAGCAGGTGGAACACGTAGCGGCCGCGCAACCGCTCCACCGGTGCCCCGGCGGGCCCGAGGATCTCGTGCTCCGTGGCTCCCGCCGTCATCAGCGCGTCCGATGCGTTCTGCGCGGCGGCCAGCGCGCTGCCCCGATCGCGGGCGGTGAACTGCAGCTTGGCTAGTAGCGTGAACGGCGGGTAGCCGAAGCGCTTGCGGCGCTCCAGCTGGCGCCCGACCAGCGTGGCGAGGGCCGCTTCGGGTTGGCTGGCCCCGAGCGCCTGCAGCAGGTCGTGGTCGGGCGCGTACGTCTGCACAACCACGAGGGGGCGGCGTTGGCCGCTGAGCTCGACCAACCGCAGCAGCATGCGGGTGGTCTCCTCCTCGGCCCGGAAGTCGCCCGCTGCCAGGTGGGTGTCGAGGTGCGTAACGCCCACGAGCGACAGCTCGGGCAGGGGGGCGAGGCCGAGCACGGCCAGGGTCCCCACCACCACCCCTGGCTCGCCGGCGTAGAGCGGCGCGAGGTCGTCGCGACGGTCCTTGTCGTAACGATAGATGCTCATGCCCTCCAGGAAGCGCCTCAGCTGCGACGCGATCCATTCGGAGCCGGCGCCACGGAGAGCGCCGAGCTGCGTGCCGCCGCAGTCGGGGCACTTGCTAACAGGTTTGGCCGTGTGACCGCACTGGTGGCAGAGCAGGCGCCCGTCCTGGCGGTGGAAGCGGAGCGGGAGGTCGCAGTTGGGGCAGGGCGCCTGCCAGCCGCAATCGAGGCAGCCGAAAGCCGCCGAGAAGCCGCGGCGGGGTGCTAGCACGACGGCCTGCCTGCCCCGCTCGACCACTTGCCTCAGCGTGCGCAGCAGGTCGGGGTGCACGGGCCAGTTGCTGCCCTCGCTGAGGTCGGCGACGTGGAGGCGGAGGCGGGGTAGCGGCAGCCGCACCGTGGCGCTGCTCGGCACCGTGGCGGTGAGGTCGGGGCCGGCCATCAAGTCCACCAGCGTGAAGCGCGCCTCGGTGGAACCCGCCAGCAGCGCTGCCGCCTTGGGTAGCAGCAGACGCGCGCCGGACTGGAGCTTGTAGGCAGAGCTGCCAGCGTCGAGAACCACCACCCGCCCGAGCTGCGGCAGCGGCGCTAGCAGCGCCAGGTAGGTGCCGACCAGCACCTGGGGGCCTGAGCTGGGGAGTTCGCCCCACAGCCTCACGCGCTGAGCGTCGCTGGCCTCCCCCGTTAGGAACGAGACCGGCAGTTCGAGCGCTAGGAGCGCTGCGGTGCTGGCGGCCTGCGCCTGCTCGGGCGCGAGCACGAGGACGGAGCGGCCCTCCGCCAGGTCGGCCCTCAGCGCGGGTAATAGCGCGGCTAGCCTGGCTTGGCGGGTACCGCCCACGAGGGCGCTCACCGGCTCCGTTAGCGGCGTCACGTTAACGTCTGCCTCGAGCAGGGGTAGGCGCTCGTCCGTAAGGGGCGGCGCGGGCACGGGCGGTTCGGGTGCTGGCAACTCCTGGTACTCGGCGTAACCGCGGGAGATCAGGCTGCGTACGCTGCTAACGGGTACGTCGGCGTCGCGCGCGAGCTGGGTGGCGCCCTCGTGGCTGCCCACCTCTAGCAGCAGTTCCAGCGCCTTGCGCTGCGGTTCGCGGCGGGCGCCTTCGAGCCCCTCGTCTGGGCGGCCGGTGGCCACCAGCATGCGCCGGGTGGGCACCACTTCCACTCCGCGCTCGTCGAGCAGCCCCTGTTGGCGGAGGAACTCGAGCGCCTTGCCTGGCAGGCCGGCAGCTGGCAGCCACGTGTCGAGCGAGGTGGTGGCTAGGCTGGGGTCGAGGTCGGTTAGCGCCGCTGCCGCCTCGGGTCGCAGGCTCACCTCGTGGCTCAGCTCAGGGTGCAGCCCGGGTGGGTTGAGGGTGGCGAGCACCGTGCCAGCCGGCACGCCGGCGCTGCGCGCCATGCGGCCCAGCGCTTGGATGGCCGCGGGGCTGAGCCAGCCGGGCTGGCCGTGCGCGTGCAGCACGTGGCGCAGCTCCATGCCGCGACCGGCCTCCACCGTGCGCTCCTCCACCACCAAGCCGACGCGCAGGCCACCCTGCCATGGGACCACCACGCGCTGGCCCACCGCTAGGCCGGCCCCTTGGAGGGGTGGCAGGTAGCTCAGCGGGGGGAGCGGCAGTGGCAGCAGCACGTCGATGGCCGAAGGCACGAACGATTGTACCGCCGGTCGCCTCGCGCTCCCGACCAGGAAGCGGCGCCGTGGGGCGATGCCGCCGCGCGGGTGCTAGGCCTGGGCGCGGCGGCTCAGGGCGTGCGGCCGCTGCCGCCAGCCCACGTCTTGAGGCCCTCCACAAGCGTGGCGCGCCCCGTGTCGCGGGTGCCGTCGAGGGTGCGCTTCTCGGCGGCGGGCAGGATGACCGTGAACACGGAGCCCTCTCCGAGCCGCGACTCCACCTCCACGCTGCCGCCGTGCTGCTGCACGAGCCACTTCACGATGGCGAGGCCCAGACCGGAGCCGTTACCGCGACCGGAACGCGCGCCGTCAACGCGGTAGAAACGGTCGAACAGGTGGGGTAGCGCCTCAGGCACGATGCCGGAGCCGTCGTCGAGCACCTCGAGGCGTACCTGGTGGCGTTCCACCGACACCGTCATGGTGACCTTCTCGGCGCCGGCGTTGATGGCGTTCTGCACGAGGTTGTGCACCACCTGCTTGAGCCGGGCGGGGTCGCCCTGCACCTCGGCCAGCGGCATGCGCGTGTTGACCTCGATGACCGCGCCGCGCGCCACGGGGGCCACCTCCTTGCGCACCGTCTCCACCACCTCCACGAGGTTCATTGGCTGCAGCTCCACCGTGAAGCCGGCGTCGGCGCGGGCGAGCTCCAGCAGGTCGTTCACGAGCTTGGCCATGCGCTCGGCCTCGCGCTGGATGACCTCCAGGGAGTCGAGCTGATCGCCTGTGGGGTGGGTGCGCCGCAGGAGGTAGCTCACGTGCCCGCCGATGGCCGTGACCGGCGTGCGCAGCTCGTGGCTGGCGTCGGCGGTGAAGCGCCGCTGCGTCTCGAACGACTCCTGCAGCCGGTCGAGCATGTGGTTGATGCTGAGGGCGAGGTCGGTGATCTCATCGCCACTGTTGGGCACGGGCACGCGCCGCGAGAGGTCGGAGCCCGACACGTGGCCGGCCGCCTCGGTAACGCTCTTGAGGGAGGCGAGGACCCGCTCGGAGAGCACCCACACGCCGAGCGCGAACACTAGGAAGGCCAGCACCACCGTTACCACCAGGTCGCGCTTGAGCTGATCGAGCGTGGCCTTCATCAGGGTGGCGGGGATGCCTACGAGGAAGGTGGCCTGGAACGACCGGTCCTCGCGCGGGAAGTCCATGCGCCCGAGCTGGCCGAGCACCGAGATGGACTCTCCCCCGACCGTCACGTTGGCCGACACGGAGCGGTCGTCGATGAGGCGCTGCAGGGCCGCGTCGGAGAGCGGGGTGATGAGGTTGAGGTTCGCGGAGTACGAGAAGGCGGTTCGAAGCTGCGACACCGTTACGCCGGGCGCGTCCGGGTCACCCACGAGGAGGATTTGATAATACGTATTGCTTGGCAGCTTCTGCAGCCCCTCCGCCAACGTGCTCGTGCCGACGGTTATGTCGGTCAGTGCGCGCTGCGCCTGCTCGCGCAGCCCGGCTGCCAGCGAGCGCTCCGTGAGGAAGTACACGGACACGGCCACCGCCGAGAGGATGATGGCGATGAAAGCCCCGAAGACCAGCGTGAGCTGCAGCCTAAGTCTCAAGTAACGACTGCTCCTCGCGCAGCACGTACCCCACGCCCCGCACGGTGTGGATGAGGCGCTTACCCTCCACCTCGAGCTTGCGCCGCAGGTAGCCAACGTACACGTCGACCACGTTGCTGCCGCCCGTGTACTCCGGCCACACCTTCTCCT
>CAZFFG010000108.1:0-5397 GCA_964518275.1 uncultured bacterium
GACTTGACGAGCATGTCGAGGTACTGCTGCGGGTCGCCGGCGGCGCCCCAGCTGGCGGCGTAGATCTCGCTCGTTTCACCGGTCGTCCAGTTCGTGTTGAAGATGGACGCCTCGAGCTGCCGCACGGTCACCCGGATGCCGATCTCCTCTAGGGCGCTCGCGGTGAGGAGGCCCTCGGTGGGGTCGCCGGTGGTGTCGAGAGTCACGGAGAAGCCGTCCGCGTAACCCGCCTCGGCGAGGAGCTCGCGGGCGCGTTCGGGATCGTACGGGTACGGCTCGATGCTCGGGTCGTAACCGAGGGTGCTCTTCGTGAACGGGCTAGCGATCGGGGAGGCGTAACCCTGGTAGACCGCGCCGATGATCGCGTCGGTGTTGAGCGCGTAGTTCAGCGCCTGGCGCACGCGCTTGTCCGCGAGGGGCCCATCGCCGTCCGCCACCAGCCAGGCCACGGAGAACCGGCCGGTGTCGGCGGGCACGGCGATCATGCCAGCGGCTTCCACGGTGCCCACGAGATCGACGGGGAGCTTCTCAATCAGGTGCACGCCGCCCGCGCGGAGCTCGGCGGTGCGGACCGCGTCCTCGGGGAGGATCCGGAAGACGACCTGCGCCACGCCGGGCTGACCCTTGACGCCGCCACTGAAGTAGTCGGGGTTAGCGACCACGGTGATGTGATCGTCGCGCACCCACTCCACGAAGCTGAACGGGCCCGTGCCCACGGGCGCGCGGGAGAAGGCTGCGGCAGTCACGCGGGCGCCGTACTCGGGCGGCAGCATGGCGAGGCCCGTCAGGTTCCAGAGGATGGAGCTGTCGGATCGGCTCAGGTTCAGCCTGACGCGCTGAGCGTCGATGACATCCACGGACTCGATGACGGCGAACCGCGACGCGATGCCCGACTGCAACGCCTCGTCGAGGATGCGCTCCACGGAGTACTTGACGCTCTCCGCGTTGAAACGCTCGCCGTTATGGAACGTCACGTCGTCGCGGAGGACGAACTCGATGGTGGAGTCGTCAGGGAAGCTCCAGGAGGCAGCCAGGTGCGGGACGATGGCGCCGTCCCAGTCGGCGATGACGAGGCTGTCGTAGATGGCTTCCATCACGGCGAAGCCGGACGGGTGGTAGACGAGGTGCGGGTCAAGCGATTCCGCGTCGGAGCGCAGGCCCACGTAGAGGGTCCCTTCTGGCGCCTGCGCCATCGCCGAGGCCCCGAGGGCGGCGAAGAGCACGAGCAGGAGCGATAAGAGGAGGGATCTAGGTGCCGGGGTTTTACTTCGTTCGGTGGTCACGTAGTGGCTGTTCCTTTCTTCCGGTTGGGTGAGGTGGGGGAATGAACAGAGCCGCCCAGACGGGTCCTGGCCGCTCCGAAGCCGACTTATACTGCCTCTCATGCCGTCTGACCCGTCCGCTAGTAAGCCAGCCGCCAGCCGTCCGAACGCCCAACCGATCCGTCCGGACCTCTGGCTCCTGGAGGAGAAGATCGCGCACCTTAACCATGGCTCGTACGGCGCGGTGCCCACGCCCGTACTTGAGGCCCAGCGGGCGGCCTCGGAGGAGATCGAGAGGAGCCCGGAGCGGTTCTACCGGGCGGAACTCTTCGACAAGATGACGAGTGCTCGCGAGAGCGTCGCGGAGTTCCTCGGAACCGACCCCGAGGGCCTGGCGCTCGTTCAGAACGCAACGGAGGCCACGCAGATCGCGCTCGACGCGCTGAACCTGCGGCAGGGCGACGAGATCGTCTGCACGGACCTCACCTACCCGTGGGTGCTCGCGGCCGTGGAGCGCGTGGCCCAAGACGTAGGCGTGGTGCCGCGGATCATCGCGTTGCCCGCGCAAGGTAGCGCGAACGCCGAGGAGTTCGCCGCCGCGGTGGTGGCGGCCTTCGAAGCTGCGCTCACGGACCGGACGGCGCTCGTGGTCATCGATCAGATAACTTCGTCCACGGCCCTCAGGCTGCCGGTGGAGAGCGTCTGCGCCGCGCTCGCTGACAGAGTGCCCATCATGGTAGATGGGGCGCACGCCCCAGGGCTCATCAGCGCACCCGTGCCGGCCGGTGCCGCGTTCTGGTTCGGGAACATGCACAAGTGGGCGTTCTCTGCCCGCACCGCCGCCGCGCTCGTGGTGGCTCCCGCGTTTCGCGAGCGTGTGCGCCCGCCGGTAGCGAGCTACGGCGGCTCGCTTGGCTACCCGCGCTCGTTCAGTTACCTGGGGACGCAGGACCCGACAGCGTACCTGTCCCTGCCAGCCGCCCTCGCTTTCCCGAAGGAGCACCTCGGCCTCACGTTCAGCGAACTGCGTGAACGGAACGCGTGGCTGTTGAGCGAGGGCTTCGGCCTCCTCGCCGACCGGCTCGGCCTTGCCGTGCCGCAAAGCGACGGCCTGCCACTCGGAGCCACCCCTCTCGGCGTTGCCGGGGATGGCAACGCGTCGTGGCAGCTCGGCGGCAAGCTGCGGGAGCGGGGCGTGGAGGCAGCCATCACCTCCGTGCAGGGCCAACTCCACATCCGCCTGTCCGTGCAGGCCTACGTGGGCCGCGCCGACTTCGAACAGCTGGCAGACGCGCTGCTCGCTGAGGGTATCGGCCGCTGAGCACACCAGGGGCGAGGGGCGCCTCACGTCGTTACCGTCCCCTCTGTAACGGGTCGTAGTAGTCGCGGAACCATTCGCCGAGCATGTTCATGGCCAGCACGGTGCCCATCAGGAACAGTCCCGGGAACACGCTGATCCACCAGGCGAGCTCCACGTACGCGCGTCCGTCGGCGATCAAGCTGCCCCAGGAGGGTGTGGGCGGCTGTACGCCGAGGCCCAAGAAGCTCAGGGCGGCCTCGTACAGGATCACCTGGGGCACGAACAGCGTGACGGTGATGATGGCGGCCGACATGACGTTAGGGAGCACGTAACGCCACAGGATGCGCGGGTGCGCGCAGCCTATCGCTTGGGCAGCTTCCACGTACGTGAGTTCCCGGACGGCCTGCACCTCGCCCCTCACGATGCGGTAGAAGAAGACCCACGAACCGACGCCCAAGACGAGCACGAGGTTCGTGAGCGATGCACCCACCGCCGCGACGATAGCGAGCACGAGCACTATGAACGGGAGCGCCTGCTGAATGTCGGCGATGCGGCCGAGCACCAGGTCGACCGCGCCACGGAAGTAGCCTGCCAGCAGGCCCAGAGTGATGCCGATGGCACCACCGACCACGACGGAGAGAAGCCCTACGGTTAGAGAAATCCGCGCGCCGTAGATGGTGCGGCTCAAGATGTCGCGCCCGAGCGCGTCGGTGCCTAACAGGTGGCCCTTGGCGCCGCCCGGTAGCCACGAGGGCGGCTTGAGCCTCTGCAGGATGTCCTGCTTCGCCGGATCGAACGGGCTGATGACGTGCGCGAACACGGCGAGGAGCACGATAGCCAGGAGCACAGCCGCGCTGAGGATGAGGGGGATGTAGCGCCGCCGGCGCCGTGACCTGAGGGCCCTGACGATGCGAGCGTTCTCGGCCTCCATCGCCGTCTCTCGTGGCGTGTGAGATCTCGTCGCCATCATCCGTACCGGATCCTGGGGTCGATGATCGTGTACGTAACGTCGAGCAGCATGTTGATGACCACGATGATCGCCGCCTGCAGCAGAACGAACGACTGCACGACGGTGATGTCGCGGTTCGTGATGGCCTGTACCGCCAGCCTGCCCATGCCCGGGTAGGCGAAGACCGTCTCGATGACCACGGCGCCGCCGATTATGTAGCCCGCCTCGATGGAGAGGAGCGTGACCGCGGGGATCAGCGCGTTCCTTAAGGCATGCCGCAGGTTGACGGACAGCTCCGGTAGCCCTTTGCCGCGGCTCGTACGGACGTAGTCTTGCGTGAGCACCTCGACCATGCTCGAGCGGAGAAGCCTCGTTAGGTTGCCGATGGGCGTGGCGGCGAGCGCTATGGCGGGAAGCAGCAGGCTCTTCCAACCAGTGGCGCCGGAGATGGGCAGCCACTTGAACATGACGCTGAACACGAGGATGAGCATGATGGCGAACCAGAACGACGGCATCGTCTGGCCAAGCAGCGCCACGATGCGGGCAGCGTAGTCGACCCAACTGTCCTTGTGGATGGCGGCCAAGATCCCTAGCGGGACGGCGATCAGGACGGTGAGAGCGAGGCTCGCGAGGCCCAACCTGAGCGTAGCCGGCAAGCGTTCCACGACGAGGCCCATGGCGCTCTCGCGGTGCCGCAGGCTCATCCCGAAGTCGCCCTGGGCCGCCTTGCCGATGTAGTCGACGAACTGCACCAACAGTGGTCGGTCTAGGCCCGCCTGCTCGCGGAACGACGCGATCTGGTCGGGCGGCGTGCCAATAGGCATGAGCGCCGTGGCAGGATCGCCCGTCATGTAAAGGAGGAGGAAGGAGAGCAACGAGACCCCCAGCAACACGAAGATGCTGTAGGCCGTCCGTCTAGCGAGAAAGCTCCACAAAGCGTGCCTGCTCCTCCACACGAGTCATCCCGGACTGCGTCAGCCCGGACGTTGTCTCTATCTCAGAACAAGAGTCTGACACAATAAGCCGAGGTTTGGAACAAGGTTCCACGGGCGGGCGCTACACAAAAAGAAGGCGCGCCCCAAGACGTAAAACGTCTCGGGGCGCACTTCGCGGACTGCCGCTAACGGTCAACGGCGCTAATCGAAGTCGATATCCAGCACGAACCGGTTCCCGCCCTTGCGCTCCAGCTCGAGCTCGAACTCCTGACGGTCGCGGCGGTACTCGGCCTCGATCTCATCGTCATCGCGGTCGATTTCCGTGCGGCGCCAGCCGTCACGCACCAGCTGCTGGTGGAGGTGCTCGTAGACGTCGCGCAGGCGCGCGGTGGTGGTGAAGGTGCTCTCAGAATCGCGGCCGTCGCGCTTCACCCGCGTGACCGTAGAACCGGGGTAGGCGGAGAGGCCGAGGTAGTCGTTCAACAGGTTCACCACGGGCTGCGGCTGCGGCTGTACCGGGGCGGACTGCGCACCCACGTGGTACAGCGCGGTGTCCGACACCCAGCCCTGCTGGGGCACGGGCCTCACCACGATGGCGAAGCTCTGGATGAAGCCCTGTTCGCCGATGTTGCTGGTGGCGAAGTCGGCCTCTAGCTGGAAGCGGGCAAGCTGGCTCGTGTCGAGCTGGCTCTTGCTGGCCACTGCCACCACCTTCGAGAGGCCGCGGGGTGGGGCGATGTTGAACACGAAGCGCGCCTCCGCTGCTGGGAAAGTGCGCGTTTCGCCGGCCCTCAAGTAGTTCTGGCCGTCGTAGCGATTGGGGAATATCTGCGTGACCTCACCGTTCGGCCGGATGTCGAAGAGGTAAACGTAGCTAGCCTCATCGACGCTCACGCCGATCCTCACCTGGTCGCCCACCTCGTACACGGGCGTGCCGGCGCCGGAAGCGTC
>CAZFFG010000109.1:0-5295 GCA_964518275.1 uncultured bacterium
ACATCAACCTCTCGCGCGGCGACTTCACCCCGGTGGACGACGTGGTGCGCTTCGGGCTCTACGGCATCAAGAACGTGGGTGAGGGCGCTGTGGACGTCATCCTTGGTGAGCGCATCATCGGGGGGCCGTTCAAGGACCTCTTCGACTTCTGCAGCCGCATCGACACCACCACCGTCAACAAGCGCGCCATCGAGCACCTCATCAAGGCCGGCGCCTTCGACCCGCTGGTGCCGGAGGCTCACCGCGCGGCCAGCAAGGGCCTGGTGGGCACCGGCCGCAACCTGCTCCTAGCCAACCTCGAGACGGCCATGAAGTGGGGGGCCGCGCAGCGGGAGCAGGACGCTGCCGGTCAGATGTCGCTGTTCGGCGTGGAGGAGGTGGCGCCGCCGCAGCTTGAGCCAGCGCCTACCCTCAGCGAGCTCGAGCTCCTGCGCTTCGAGAAGGAAGCGCTGGGTCTGTACATCAGCGCCCACCCCATGAACTCGTACCCGGGCTTGGAGGAGGCGGCCACCTGCAGCGTGGATGGGCTCGAGCGCTACTTCGAGCAGAACGTCCTGCCCGGCACGAGTCGTCTGCGGGTGGCGTTAGCAGGCATTGTGCAGAGCGTCACTAAACGTCCTACTCGTAAGGGCGGCATGATGGCGCGTTTCGAGCTGGCCGACGAGTCGGGCGCCCGGGAGGTGCTCGTGTTCGGGCGCACGTACGACTCCGTGGCGCCGCTACTGGAGGAAGACGCGCCTGTGGTGGTCGTGGTGGACGTTAGCGACGAGGGCGAGGGCGTTAGGGTGGTGGTAGACAGACTGGTCAGATGGGACACGAAGGCCGGCTCGGACGGCGGCGTTCCCGAGGTGGCCTTACTGCGCATGGACCTGCTACAGACCGGGCCGCACCAGTGGCTCGAGCTGCGCTCGGCGCTCGACGAGCACGCCGGCCGCACCCCCGTACGCCTCGAGTTCGACGGGCCCGGCGGCCGCACCCAGTACCTGGTGGAGGGCGTCCGCGTGGACGCCGAGGCGTTGCCCGAACTGGCGCGCAGCTTCGAGTGGGTCCAACCGCTCCTCACCGTCGACAAGCAGGCGCTACTAGCCGAACGCGCCAGGCCAGCGTTCGGCGGGCGCCCGCAGGCGCCCGCTTCGGAGGTCCCCTTCTAGGAAGTTGGGCCCGCTCAGCCGTAGAGGGTCTGGCGGGTGGTGTCGACCTCGGTACGCTTCAGAGCGTCGGACTGCGTCTCCTTGGTGAGGTCCACCTGGGTAGCCGCCATCTTGAAGTTCTGACTGCTGGTGGCGGCGTGGTATCCCGTGTCGTAGTCGATGATGCCCTGGTCGTAGAGCTCGGCGAGGTGGTCGTCGAACGAGCGCATGCCGTCGAGGCGCGCCTCACGCAGAACGTCGTACAGCTCCGGGGTGCGGTCCTCGTCGCGAACGAGGTCCTTCACCCGCAAGGTGCCCTTGAGGATCTCGGTGGCCGCCACGCGCCCCGAGCCGCCCTTCCGCGGCAGCAGGCGCTGCGACACGATGCCCACCAGCGACTCGGCGAAGAGCACGCGCGCCGTCTCGCGCTCGTACGGCGGGAAGAGCTCGATCATGCGGTTGATGGTGCGCACTGAGTCCTGCGTGTGAAGCGTGCTGAACACCAGGTGCCCCGTCTGAGCGGCCGAGATGGCGGCGGCGGCCGTGGCGTGGTCGCGGATCTCGCCGATGAGGATCACGTCGGGATCCTGACGCATGGCGGCGGTCAACGCCTCCGAGAACGAGGGCGCGTCGGAGCCTAGCTCGCGCTGCACCACGATGGAGCGCTTGGAGCGGTGGAGGTACTCGATGGGGTCCTCCACGGTGACGATCATGCGCGAGTGCACGCGGTTGATCTCGTCGACGATGCGCGCCAGCGTGGTCGACTTGCCGGAGCCGGTGGGGCCCGTGACCAGCACGAGGCCCTTCTCCTGGTCGCGGAAGTACTCGAGGATGTCCTCAGGCAGGTTCACCACCTGAAGGGACTTCTCGTCGGAGTTGATGACGCGCAGCACGGCGCTAACGCTGCCCCGCTGGCGGAAGAGGTTCACCCGGAAACGGCCGAGCCCCGACACGCTGTAGGCCAGGTCGATCTGATGCTTGTCGGCGAACACGGCCTTCTGGCGCTCGTCGCACATGAGGTCCACCAGCGCCTCCGTGAAGCGCGGGGTGATCTTAGACTCGGTGACCGGGTGCAGCTTCCCGCTCACACGTGACATGGCGGGCAGGCCGACGTGGAGGTGAACGTCGGAGGCGCCCCGCTCCACGATGCGTTGCAGAAGCTCGTTGAAGTGCATGCCATGAGTGTGAGCCAAGGGCCCTTACGGGATTCTTTCTCGTGATGCGGCACCAACGCCGCGCGCGCCAGCCTGTACACTTGCTCCGGCATGAGAGACGACCAGCTAACCCCCAACCGATCGAGTCGCCGGCAGGCACCAGCCGCGCCGCGCCGCCCCGGAGGACCCTCATGAGGATCCTGGCTCTCGCTGTGCTGGCCGCCATCATCGTGGTCAGTGGCATCTGGTTGGCACGCGACCGCTCCACGCCCAATGCCGCCACCGGCGCTGGCGACGTAGCTGAGGGCACCGCCACCTCCACCGCTGGCCAGGAGCCCGGCACCGAGGCCGCCGACGCGGCCGGCGGTGGCGAAGCTGCTCCTGCGAGCGTGCTGCCACAAGGCTACGAAGAGGTGGCGTACCTGACGGCCACTCCCCAGCAGGCCTTCGAGGCGGCTGAGCACGTGCTGGAGGAAGGCGTAGATTACGTGGCGGTCATCCGCACGAGCCGCGGCGACATCGCGGTGGACCTCTACGAGGACCTCGCCCCCATCACGGTGAACAACTTCGTGTTCCTGGCGCTCAACCGTTACTACGACGGCGTTCCCTTCCACCGCGTCATCGACGGCTTCATGGCTCAGACGGGTGACCCCACCGGCACCGGCATGGGAGGCCCCGGCTACCAGTTCGAGGACGAGATCGTGGAGAGCTTGACCTTCGATGGCGAGGGCATCCTGGCCATGGCCAACGCCGGCCCGGGCACCAACGGTTCGCAGTTCTTCATCACGTTCGCGGCCACAGAGTGGCTCAACGGCGCTCACACCATCTTCGGGCACGTCATCGACGGGCTCGACGTGCTGCCAGCCATCAACCGGGTGGACCCCACCCAACCCAGCGCCGCCGGCTTCTACACCGACACGGTGGGCGCGCTGGCCGAGCAGGGGGTCGAGCTGCCCTTGGCGGCCGACGTGACCCTGGAGGACGCCATCGAGGAGCTGCTAGGCGCGTTGCCCAGCATGGGGCAGTCCTTCACCGTGGCGGGCTACCGTGGGGTGGCCGGCATGCTCGGAACCGAACCGGCCTTCGGCTTCTACCTCAACCCCGACGTCATCGAGTCGGTGGTGGTGGGCGCACGGCCGAACTGACCGCACCGAACGTAGCCGCCATCGGCACTACCCGACCCGCACGCTCGCGCGCGAAGGCCGCAGCGTCTCACTCCGGGCCACCGGCCCATCACGGAAGGAACCACGCATGAACTCACTCGAAGGATTCACGAAGCTCGACCGCCTGTCCCCGGAACGCGTCACGCGCTTCCAAGCCGCCGAGCAGGTGCTTGAGCCGGGCAAGCAGTACCGCGCTGTCATCGAGACCACCAAGGGCACCATGGTGCTTGACCTGCACGCCGACAAGACCCCCAAGACGGTGAACAACTTCGTGTTCCTCGCCCTCAACGGCTACTACGACGGCATTGTCTTCCACCGAGTGCTGGAGGACTTCATGGCGCAGACGGGCGACCCCACCGGTACGGGCACGGGCGGTCCCGGCTACCAGTTCGGCGACGAGTTCGACGCCTCCTTGCGGCACGACGAGAAGGGCGTGTTGAGCATGGCCAACGCCGGCCCGGGCACCAACGGCTCGCAGTTCTTCATCACCTTCATCCCCACCCCCTGGCTAGACGGACGCCACAGCGTGTTCGGCAAGGTGGTGGAGGGCGTGGAGGTGCTCGACAACATCCAGCGCATAGACCCCGGCCAGCGCATCGAGCCCGACGCCATGCAGGCGGTGCACATCTACGTTCGCTGAACGCGGCGAAGGTTAGCTCAGGCCAGCGGCGTGATGTCGAGCGCCCTGGCCTCAGCGTTGCGCGCCAGGTGCGCTACGAAATCGGCGGTAGGAACCCCGTTCTGGTTGGGTTCCTTGCGGCTCCGGAAGCTCACCTGGCCGTTCTCTAGCTCGCGGTCGCCGAGGATGGCGATGTAGGGGATCTTGAGGAGCTCGGCGTCGCGCACGGCGGCGTTCATGCGCTCACCCTCGTCGGCGACCTCGGCCCGCAAGCCGGCGGCGCGCAGTTCCTCCACCAGCGCCAACGCGCCGGCACGGTGGTTATCGGTGATGGGCACCACCCGCACCTGCTCTGGTGCGAGCCACAGCGGCACGTCGCCCGCGAAGTGCTCCAGGATGACGCCGAGGAAACGTTCGGTCGAGCCGGTGACCGCGCGGTGCAGCACCACCGGGGTGGCTTTACCGCCGTCCTCGGTCACGTACTCGCATCCCAGCCGCGACGGCTGGATGAAGTCGACCTGGATGGTGCTCAGCTGCCACTCGCGCCCCAGGGCGTCGCTGGCCATGAAGTCGGCTTTCGGCCCGTAGAAGGCGGCCTCGCCCTCGGCCTCCACGTACTCCACGCCCTCGCTATCGAGCGCGGCGCGCAGCGCCTCGGTGGCGCGCGCCCACTTCTCGTCGTCGGCCACGTACTTACCCTCGTCGCCGCGTAGCGAGAGCTGCACGTAGTAATCCTTCAGGCCGTACACGTCGAGGGTCTCACGCACGATGCGCAGCGCCAACGCGAACTCGCTCTGGATCTGCTCCTCGGTGCAGAAGATGTGCGCGTCGTCCTGGGTGAGCGAGCGTACGCGGGTGAGGCCCGCCAACTGGCCGGAGCGCTCGTTGCGGTAGAGGGTAGCGAACTCCGCCATGCGCAACGGCAGGTCGCGGTACGAGTGGAACTGGCTGTTGAAGAGCGTCATGTGCGAGGGGCAGTTCATGGGCTTCAGGCGGTAACGCACCTCGCCGTCCTGCATGGCCGGGAACATGTCGTCCTCGTAGTTAGCTATGTGGCCGCTCTTCTGGTACAGCTCCTCCTTCACCATGTGACCGGTCCACACGTGCTGGTAACCGTAGGCGGTCTGCTTCTCGCGCACGAGCTTCTCCATCTCGTGACGCATGGTCTCGCCGCGCGGCAGGAAGAGCGGCAGGCCCGGACCGATGTCGTCGGCGAAGGTGAAGAGCTT
>CAZFFG010000110.1:0-5240 GCA_964518275.1 uncultured bacterium
CGGCTGGGTTCATCTACAAGCAGATGCGATCGATCCTGGCCAAGTAGCTCCGCGGTTCAGGGCGTCTGACCAGCCCTCAGCCGTCGCTGTCTAACGCGGCAAGCTGCTCGGCCATGATGGCGGCCACGTGCCCGGCCTCGCCGCCTTGGGCGCCGAGGCCATGCACCACGCCCTCACGGTCGGCGCGGCTGCGGTTCTGACTCAGCTTCCACTTACCGGCCATGGATGTCACTTCAATGCGCACTGCTTTGATGCCCTTCAGCATGGAATCCACGTAGCTGTCGGGGGCGTCAGACACCTTCCACGGTTCGGGTAGCGGCGCCTCGTTCTGATCCGTGAGCTCGTTCAGGTGCCGCATGAGCCAGGCGCGGTCCTCCACCGCGTACGCCTTGCCCCGCACCTGCACCACCACGTAGTTCCAGGTGGGTACGGTCTTGCCGTGCTCGCGTTTGGCGGGGTACCAGGAGGGCGTCACGTACGCCTGCGGGCCCTGGAACACGATGAGCACCTCGGCGCCGTGGGTTAGGTCGCGCCACTGGGGGTTGGCGATGGCCATGTGGCACTCCAGGACCGCGGGGCTCACATCGTCGGTGTGCAGCACGAACGGTATGGGGTTCGCGAGAAGACCCTGGCTGCCTGCGCTGATGAGGAGCCCCAGCGGCTGCTCGCGGATGAGCTGGTGCATGACCTCGGGCCGGTCCTCGCGGTTCAGAGGCGGTTGGTACATGCGGCATCGTACCGTGAGGCGATGGTCACCCCGGGAACCGAATGGACTCTGTCGCTGACCCCGTCAGGGCGCGAGTGGCTCGCTGAAGCCACGGGCCTTGAGGCTGGTTCGCTGCGACTGACCGAGTTGAGGGGCGCTACCTCCTCCACGCTTTACCTAGTGGAGGACCCGCTTGACGCCAGCGGCCAGCGGTTCGTGCTGCGCCTCTTCACCCTGCCAGAGTGGCTGGCCGCCGAACCGGACCTAGCCCGGCACGAGGTGGCCGCGCTAAGCGCCGCGGCAGGTAGCGGGGTGAACGTGCCAGAACCGGTGAGCTTCTTACCTGGCCCCTCGCCCGAGGAGCCGGACGACCCCGCGGGCTTCGGGGCTCCGGCGGTGCTGATGACCCACCTGCCTGGGCGTGTGGAGCTGACACCTACCGACGAAGCGCGCTGGGTGCGCGCGTTGGCCGAGACGTTGGCCACCATCCACGCACAGCCCGTTACGCCGTTCGGCTGGCGTTACCGCAGTTGGGTGGCGGCCGAGAACGTGACGGTTCCCGCCTACGCTGCCGACAGGGCGTTGTGGGAGGCGGCGGTGGACGGTCACCGGCGTTGGCGGCCAACCGAAGCAGCTGATACGTTCCTTCACCGCGATTACCACGCTATGAACCTGCTCTTCGAGGGTGAAGGGAGAGGGCTACGCGTGGAAGGTGTTGTGGACTGGGTCAACGCCTGTTCGGGACCCGCCGCGGCGGACGTGGCGCACTGCCGGATCGACTTAGTGAAGATGAAGGGACGCGCCGCCGCCGAGCTGTTCCTGCGCGAGTATCGCGCCTTGCGGGGCGGGTTCGCTTACGACCCGGTGTGGGACTTAGAGGCGGTCTTCGACGTGGCGGCGCCGGCGGCCGATGTGCACGCTCCGTGGCGAGAGTTCGGCCTGGCAGGACTACGGGCTGAGACCGTGCAGGAGCGGGTGGAGGAGCACGTCCGTCGCGCTCTGGTGGAGCTGGGCGCCGCCTGACCCGGTGACGTGCGAGCGGTCTGCAGGCCGGGCCGACGCTGTAAGGAGCCAAAGATTAAGCCCCCTGGTTTAGCGCGGCTTTTAGCTCGCGTCCTGGGGGCTTCGTTGCAGGGATTGCGCCTTCCGAGCTGCGCACCCTGAACCACTTAAAGGGTAAGCGGCGGCCTCATTTCGCAACAGGGGCGTTCGTCCCGCCCAAGCTATGGGCATCCCGTCCAAGCCAAGTGGCGAGCTCTAGCCTCAGGGCGCGGCCACCAGGTCAGTGCGGAGGTTCTTGGGACCCCGGTAGGAGAGTAGACGCAGCGCGTTCAGCACCACCACGATCGTGCTCGACTCGTGCAGCACCACCGCGATGCCGATGGTAGCCAGGCCCGCGAGTGAGCTGGGCACGAGCAGAGCGATGACGGCCAGGGCGATCACCAGGTTCTGAACGATCATGCGGCGGCTGGCGCGGGAGAGGGCAACGGCGTAGGGGAGGCGTGAGAGGTCGTCGGCCATGAGCGCGATGTCGGCGGTCTCCAGCGCTACGTCGCTGCCTGCGCCGCCCATGGCCACGCCCACGTCGGCTGCCGCCAGGGCTGGCGCGTCGTTGATGCCGTCGCCCACCATGACCACGGTGCCGTGCTCCTGTCTGAGCGCCTGCACGGCCGCGGCCTTCTCCTCGGGCAGCAGCTCGGCACGCACCTCGTCTATGCCGAGCTCGCGTCCTAGCGCCTCTGCCACGCGGCGGTTATCGCCGGAGAGCATGACCACGTGCCGAACCCCTAGCTCCTTGAGGGCCCTTATGGTGGCGGCGGCCTCAGGTCTGGGTTGGTCGCGCACGGCTATCAGGCCGGCGACTCGCGGGGCGCCGCCTTGACTGGTACCGGTTGCTACGAACATGACGGTCTTGCCGTCGGCCTCCAGGCGCTGTGCTTGCTGGTCGAGGTCAGAGGTAAGTACGGCCCCGACCGTCTGCATGAGCTTGCGGTTGCCCACGTGCACGCGCGCCTGGCCGACGCTGGCGGAGGCGCCGTGGCCAACCGTTTCCTCGAACGCCGTGACTGCCAGGCTGTCCGCCTCGTGCGCCGCTGCTGGTTCGCGGTTCTCCACATGCTCCAGGACTGCGGAGGCCAGCGGGTGGCTGCTGCGCGACTCCACGGCGGCGGCCAGCGTCAGCAGCTCGTCCTCACTGTGGCCGCTGGCGGTGATGACGTCGGTGACGCTCGGTCGCCCACGGGTGAGCGTGCCCGTCTTGTCGAACACGACCACCTGAGCCGTGCCGGCGTTCTCGAGGTGCACGCCACCCTTGATGAGCACGCCGCTGCGGGCGGCTCGCGCGATGCCGGAAAGGACGGCAGACGGTGTGGCTAGCGCCAGCGCACACGGGCTGGCGGCGACAAGCAGCGTCATGGCGCGCATGAAACTGGTGGAGAACTCGACCCCGAACAGGGGAGGGACCACTATGACCAGGGCGGTGACCACGAGGATGACCGGGGTGAGGATCCGCTGGAACCTGTCCGTGAAGCGGTGGCTGGGCGCCTTGGCGCTCTGCGCGGACTCCACCGCCTTCACAACCCGCGCCAGCGTGGTGTCTTCAGGCCCCTTGGTGGTTACGAGCTCTAGGGCGCCGGCTCCGTTGATGGTGCCAGCGAACGCCTCCTGACCGGGCTCCTTCAGCACCGGCACGCTTTCCCCGGTTATGGGCGCCTGGTCCACCATGCTGGCGCCGGCCACCACCTCGCCGTCGGCGGGGATGCGCTCACCGGGCCTAACGATGACGTGTTCACCTATGCCCAGTTCGGCCACGGGCACCTCGACCTCGCTGCCAGCACGCACCACGCGCGCTACCTTGGGGGTGAGGTCGGCCAGGGCCCGGATGGCGTTGCGCGCCCGGTCCATGGCCAGGCGTTCGAGGGCGTGGCCGAGGCTGAAGAGGAAGAGCAGCAGCGCGCCTTCCGCCCAGGCGCCGATGGTGGCAGCCCCGAGCGCGGCGGTGACCATGAGGATGTCGATGTCGAAGCGGCCCTTGGTGGCCGCCCTCACGGCGTGGTTGGTGGCGTGCCAGCCGCCCGCCACGTAGGCCGCCAGGTAGAAGGGCAGCCAAGTCAACATGGGCTGGCTGGTGCGCTCCAGAACGAAGCCGATGAGCAGCGCCAGGCCGGCGGCGAAGCTGAGGAGCAGGTCGGGCGCTGGGCGGAAGTGCGGCCGGAGTGGGGCCTCGTGCTGGTGGTGCGTGATTCCTGTATGCCGCGTACCGGCACCGTGCACGTAGTTGGTGCGTGGCTGCGCGACGGCCGTTCTGGCGCTGGAGGCGGCGGTGCCGGTGGGTGCGGTGTCGACCGGTACCACCTTGTACCCGAGGCTCTCCACCTCGCGCTCTATGCGTTCACGCTGAACAGCAGTGCGGTCGTAGGAGACGTCCAGTAGTTCGGAGGCGTAACTGGCCACGCTCGAGGTGACACCAGCCAGCTTGCCCGTTACCGCCGAGATCTTGTCGGCGCAGTCGGCGCAGTGGATGCCCTGTATGCGCAGGCGCTCGTGGGCGTACCGCTGGCGGGCAGCCTCACCGGCTTCGTCGGCATGGCGGCTGATGGCGCTGGCGTCCACGCGGCTTGGATCGTAATCGACCTCGAACCGGGCGCCCCCACTGGCTACGAACCTGGCGGCGAGAACGCCCTCGAGCGCGGCCAGCGCCGCGCCGATCAGGTCGGTGCACGCGTCCTCACCCGGTTGGTGGCCGGGCAGCAGACGCCTGAGCTCGATGCTTTCGGTAGCCACGGCGCAGCCTCCAAACTCCATCAGCCCATTATATGAGTAACGGCTCATGTGCTGGGTACGTGTGTCAGTTTGCCCGCGCTCAGAGCGGGCACCGCAAGACGAGGTACTTGATTGGGGTTACGTCGTGGTTACCAGACCTCTTGCGAGTGAGACACCACGTCGTCCAGAACGTCCCTCACGTGCTTGTCGGCTAACCGGTAGTAGACGTGGCGGCCGCGCTTGGTGAACTC
Source organism: uncultured bacterium (assembly GCA_964518275.1). Taxonomy (GTDB): domain Bacteria; phylum Deinococcota; class Deinococci; order Deinococcales; family Trueperaceae; genus JAAYYF01. Next base: position 4,720 of record CAZFFG010000110.1, read on the forward strand.
CACCAGGCGCGCTGTGCGCAGCGTTCGCAACTGGTGGCTCACGGCCGATTGGGTCATGCCAAGCGCGTCCACGATCTGGTGCACACAGACCTCGCCACCCTTCAGCATGAGCAGGATCCGCAAGCGGGTAGGATCCGCAAAGCCTTTCAACAGCGCCACCGCCTCGTCCAGCACCTCGTCGGTTACGCCACCGTTCGGTGCCGCGATCTCGGCGGTGCAGTCGGGTGCGGCGACGTCGGCAGCTGTGCGGTTGGTGTCGGTCACCCATCTACCCAGTGGTCGTAGTTCAGCTTTATCAAACGCTGGAGCACGCCAAGGTCCACGTCGGCCAGCTTGTTAACGTACACGCAGCCTTTACCCCGCTTGTGCTTGCCGAGCTGCTCTAACAACTCCTCGTGGCCCGGCGTGTAGGTCAGGCCGTAGAGGACGAGGCTGGCTTTGCGGGGCGAGAAGCCCACCAGCGGCTCGTCGCCCTCGTGCCCCGAAGCGTACTTGTAATGCCGCTGGCCGAACCCGATGAT
>CAZFFG010000111.1:0-5229 GCA_964518275.1 uncultured bacterium
CGGCCGCGGCGCACGATGGTGATGCTGTCGATGAGCGGGGAGTGCACGGGGAACACGCGCTCCACGCCTTCACCGAACGACACCTTACGAACGGTGATGGTGCTGCGGGCACCCTTACCGTTCTTGCGGGCGATGACCACGCCTTCGAACGCCTGGATGCGGCTGCGGGTGCCTTCTACCACCTTGTAATCGACGCGGATGGTGTCGCCCGTGTCGAAGTCGGGGAGGTCGTTGCGCAGGAAGGGCTGCTCGATAGAGCGCAAGATCGCGCCTTTGTTGTAGTTCATCTCAAGTCTCCAGGGGGGCGTCTTGCACCCTCACGACACCTCAGTAGTAGCGCGTTCAGCTGCCTGCCAGCGAACATACGGCAGCCGCTCGCCGCCTCCGGGCGTCAAGCCTTGCCATGTTAGCCCATGGGAACCCCCTTGTTCAATACCGGCGCGCTACGCTGGGCGGCATGTCGTTCGTCACTTCCGGACTCCACCACCTCACCGCCATCGCCACCCGGCCACAGGGCAACATCGAGTTCTACGTGCGCTTCCTGGGCCTGCGGCTCGTGAAACGCACCGTCAACTACGACGACCCGCAGACTTACCACCTCTACTTCGGCGACGCGCTGGGACGACCGGGCAGCGTCGTTAGCTTCTTCCCCTGGCCCGGCGCCGGACCGGCCGTGCGGGGTGCGGGCGAGGCGGCGGCGCTAGCCCTGCGGGTGCCGCCGGGCGCGCTGGCGCTGTGGGCCGACCGGCTGGAGCAGCACGGTCTGAGCCACAGCGTGAAGGAGCGCTTGGGCGAGGAGCTTATAGCTTTCGAGGACCCGGACGGGCTTCCGCTCGAGCTCATCGAGACACCGCTGGCGGGCTCTGTGCCCGAGAACTGGCCCGGCTCCCCGGTGGCGGCGGCGTTGGCGGTACAAGGGCTGCACTCCACCACGGTGCTCGCCCCGGCCCTGGACGCCACGGCCGCGCTGCTCGAGCGCCTCGGCCTGGAACCGGTGGAGGAGGCGCCCGAGACCGACAACGACGGCCAGCGGCGCCGCAGGATCAGGCTCGCGGGCGGGCTACCGGGCCGCCGCAGTTACGTCGACCTGCTCGAATCGGCCCGCCCTCAGCCCGGCAGGCTCGGTGCCGGCTCCATCCACCACCTGGCCCTGCACGTGAAGGACGAGGAAGCGCTGCTAGCCGCACGCGAGCTGCTGGCGGAGGCGGACCTGACACCCACCAAGGTGAAGAACCGTACCTACTTCAAGTCGGTGTACTTCAAGGAGCCGGGCGGCGCCATCTTCGAGCTCGCCACCGACGGCCCCGGCTTCACGGTAGACGAGCCCGCTGACGAGCTGGGTCTCGCCTTCCGTTTGCCTGAGTGGTTGGAGACCGAACGCGACTTCCTGCGCGGCCGCCTACCCGTGACCGCCAGCCCGGAGTACGCGGACCGCTTCGGGCATTCCGAGTAGCGCCAACCAGCGACGGCGCGCCGGCCCCCGCCGTCGCCAGCGATTCACCCGTTTGTCACGAGTGCGGGTCATAATGCAGGCCACAGACGGAAGACGTTCGGGCTCAGGCACACGTCTATCGGCCTCGACCTGTCATGAACACGGAGCGGCAAGTGGATCCCACGTTAATCGCGCTGGCCGGTGAGACCTCCCAGGCGCTAAGCGAGGCCCGGTACGAGGAAGCGCTCACTCTCGGCCGCAAGGCCTTGGCTGGCTTCGGGCTGGAGCCCACGGCCGACGTGGACGCCAAGACGGCGCGGCTCGACGCGCTGGCGCCAGCGGCGCTCAAGGCCGCCGGTGACGTGCTCACCGCGCTCGCCATCAGCAGCTTCCGGAGCGGCGATTACCTCAACGCGCTCCGCTTCTCGCAGTTCGAGCACCAGGTGCGGCGGCACGCCGGCGACGAGCTGGGTGCGGCCCACGCGCTGGTGGGGCTAGCGTGGTGTTACCAGACCGTGGGGCTCTACTCGCAAGCTCTCTCCAGCGCTTTCAGCGCGCTCTCCATGCTGGAACAGCTCAAGCCCGAATCGGTCGCGGGGCCGCTCAACGGCATCGCGCGCGTGTACCTCGACATGGGGCAGAGCAAGCGTGCCATCGAGTACGCCCGGCGGGCGCTCGAGGCCAGCGCTGCCTCCCCGCAGCAACAACGCGACCGTTCCACAGCGCTCCGCATCGTCGGGCAGGCTCACCACGCCCAGGGCGACCTGGCAGCGGCCGAGCAGGCCTACCTCGAGTGCGACCGCAGCGCCGACGCGTACGGGCGCTCGCTTGCGCTCATCAGCCTCGCAGAGCTGTACGTGGAGCAGAAACGCTACGACGAGGCTGTGGAGCGCTACCAGGAGTGCCTCAACATACTCAGCCCACAGATGCGCGAGATGGTGCTGTGCGAGGCCATGCTGGGCCTCGGTAAGGTCTACCTCGCCCGCGGCGAAGCCGAGCGCGCCTTGGGGCCCCTCACCGAGGCCATCTCCCGCGGTGTGTCTAGCGGCGCGCCGGTAGAGGCCGCCAAGGCGCACGCCACCATGGCGCAGGCTCTCAAGGCGCTCGGCCGCTACAAGGAGGCGTTAGCGCACTTCGAGGCGTTCCACGAGCTCAACGAGCGCACCCTCCGTGAGCTCTCCGACCGCCGCACGCAGGTCCTCACAGTGCAGTTAGAAGTGGAGCGCCTAGAGCGCGACCGCGAGATCGACCGGCTGCACAACGTGGAGCTGGCCCGCGCTTACGCCGAGCTGGCCGACCTGCACCAGAAGCTCGAGCGGCAGGCAGAGAGGCTAGAGCGGCTCTCGCGCACCGACGAGCTCACGGGCCTACCGAACCGCCGCTCGTTCGACGAACGGCTCGAGATCGAGATCCAGCGCGCCCACCGCACCAACACCACCATCAGCGTGCTCATGGTGGACCTCGACGACTTCAAGCTCATCAACGACACCTACAGCCACGTGGTCGGCGACGCCGTGCTGCGCACCACGGGCCAGGCTCTCAGCGACTGCATGCGCGAGGTCGACCTGTGCGCTCGCATCGGTGGCGAGGAGTTCGTTGTGCTCCTGCCTGAGACCACCTCCGAGGGCGCCCTGGTGGTGGCCAACAAGGTGGTTAAGCGCGTTTGCGACCTGAACCGCGAGCTGCGGGGGGTGGAGGTCACCGCCAGCGTGGGCGTGGCCACCCTGGAGCCCACCGACGACGAGGAGTCGCTGGTGGCGCGCGCCGACGCCAACCTCTACCAAGCCAAACGTGCGGGTAAGAACAGAGCGCAGGCGTAACGCCTGATGTTCCGGGCGGTCCTTCTCTCCGTGGTGCTCGGCCTGGCCGGGCTGGGTCTGGTGCTCTGGTGGCTCGGTGAGGACCTCAGCTCCGCTCTGCGCGTGCCCCTCTGGGCCTACGGCGTGGGGTTAGCGCTGGCGCTGCTGAACTACCTAGCGGGCGCGGCCAGGCTACGGATCCTCTCCAACGTCGACGGCGAGCCGCTCCCGTTCATGAAGGCGCTGCGCGGTTACGCCCTCGGGCTGTTCAGCGCCGCCATCACACCCGGCTCCGCCGGTCAGGCACCAGCCATGGTGGTGTCGCTGGTGGCGGACCACGTGAGCGCCAAGCGCGCCTGGTCGATGGCCGTGCGGGTGTGGATAGCCGACCTGATCTTCCTGGCGTTGACCGTACCGCTCAGCGTGCTCCTGGTGGCGCGCTCCACACGGCTGCTCAGCGGGCCGTACCCCACCATCGTGGCGTTGGCCGTGTTCCTCGCCTCGCTGCTGGTGGTGTGGATCCTCATCTACCGCATGCGCTGGATAGCGGCGGCGGTGGGCCAGATCCTGCGCCTACCCGTGGCCCGCCGCTGGCGCGAGAGCTCGGTGCGCTTCATCGGCCGCATCGAGCAGTCCGGCAAGGCGCTCTGGAAGGCGCCGCTGGGCGCCCAGGTCCTGGTGCACCTCTACACGGCCTTCATCTACCTGAGCACGTTCTTCACGTTCTACGTGGTGGTCGCGTCGCTGCGGCCACAGGCGCCCGTTCTCACCACCATGGCCGCCGCGCAGGTGCCCATGGTGGCGTCGTCGTTCTTCCCCACCCCCGGCGGCGCTGGACTGCTGGAGCTGGTGGCCGCCAGCCTCGTGCGGGGCGAGAACACGGCCGCCGCTATCCTCGCCTGGCGGCTCCTCACCTACTACCTGCGCATGTTGGTGGGGCCCATCATCGGGGCGCCCGTGCTGGCCTCCGTGCGGGGCCTCTTCACGGGCGCGGAGCCGCAGCGCGAGGCGGCAGAAGAAGCGTGAGGCACGTACTTCGCGCCGTCCTGACCCGCCCTGGCCAGGGGACGATTGTCCTCGCCGCCTGGTCCGGACGGGTCTGTATCATGGACAGGATGGTCCACGATCTCCCATCCGCCACTTTCATGAGGACCGTACCCAGTGGGAGGGCAGCGTGCTGACCCCCACCCTGGGCGCCGCGTTCGTGGGCGGTGTGCTGTCGTTCCTCTCCCCGTGCGTGCTGCCGCTCGTGCCTACCTACCTGGCCTACGTCGGCGGTAGCGCCGCTGCCAAACGGCGCGTGCTCGTCATGAACGCGCTCAGCTTCATCGTGGGCTTCTCGCTCGTGTTCATCGCGCTCGGCGCCTCCGCCAGCGCGCTCGGCGCTGTCATGCGCGCCAACAAGCAGGTTCTCATGCTGGTGGGCGGTGTGCTCGTCGTCTTCTTCGGTCTGGTCATGCTGGGCATCGTGCGCCTACCGTGGCTCTACCGCGACACCCGCATGCGCTACGAGGGCGAGACCCGCACCCCGTGGGGCGCCATGCTGCTCGGCATGGCCTTCGCCGCTGGGTGGACGCCGTGCATCGGGCCCATCCTCGGCGCCATCCTCACCATGGCCGGCGCCGCCGGCACCCTCACTGCGGGCGTAGGCCTGCTGGGCGCTTACGCCATCGGGCTCGGCGTGCCGTTCCTCCTAGCGGCGCTCCTACTCGACCCGTTCATGCGCTTCTCTAAGAGCTTCCGCCGCTGGCTACCCTGGGTGGAGCGAGTGTCCGGCGTCATCCTCGTTGTGGCGGGCATCCTCATGCTCACCGGCACCTACGAGACCCTCAACGGCTACCTCATCAAGATCACCCCCGACTGGCTCATCGACAGGCTGTGAGTTCCGAGCCGCAGCCGCAACCCACATGACCGAGAAGCTCGCCATCCATCTCGAAGGACTCACGCGCCGCATGGGCAACCAGCTGGTGCTGCGTGGCGTGGACCTGGAGGTGGCGC
>CAZFFG010000112.1:0-5174 GCA_964518275.1 uncultured bacterium
GCGAAGAACACGATGAGAGGCACGAGCATCTGCAGGAAGGCGCCGGGGGCGATGACGTCCACGTTCTGACCGAAGTTACGCGTCTGCCTCTGTATGGCGGCGGTCAGCGGCGCCACGGTTGGGTCCGCGAAGATGAGCGCCACCAGCAGGTCGTTCCATACCCACATGAACTGGAAGATGGCCAACGAGGCGAGAGCGGGAGCGGCAAGCGGCAGGATGATGCGCGTGAAGGCTACGAACTCGTTCGCGCCGTCCACCCGGGCGGAGTCGAGCAGTTCGCTCGGCACCCCGATGAAGAAGTTGCGCAAGAGGAAGATAGCGAACGGCAGGCCGAAGCCGGTGTGGAAGAGGATCACCCCGGGGATGGTGCCGAACAGGCCGAGGTCGCCGAACATACGGGCGAGCGGGATGAGCGCCAACTGAACCGGCACCACGAGTAGGCCGACCACCACCAGGAAGGACACGTCGCGGCCGGGGAACTTGATCCAGGCGAAGGCGTAACCGGCTAGCGCCGCCAGCGTGGTCACCAGGATGGTGCTAGGTACCGTGATGTAGAACGTGTTCCAGAACGACCGCACCATGTCGGGGTTCTGGATCAGCGCCGCGTAGTTGTCGAGCACGAGCTGGGTGGGCTGCAGCAGCGCCACCCACCAACCGCTGGACGCCACGTCGCCAGCCGGGCGGAGCGACTGCACGAGCAGCCCGAGGATTGGCGTGAACCACACCAGCGCTACGACGGTCAGCAGTATGACCACTGGTGCCTGCACCAGGGAACGCATTATTCGCGTCATGAGGCCTTGAACCTCCTGAGGTTGAAGACCATCGCTGGGACGATCATCAGGAAGAGCACGATAGAAAGGGCGCTGCCGAGACCGAAGTCGCGCGCGCCACCGAACGAGGCGCGCCACATCTCTAGCGCCAGCACGTTGGCGTGCTGTTGCAGGGACTCGGGCGCGATCACCAGTACGAGGTCGAATATCTTCAGAACCGAGATGGTGGTCGTTACCATCACGACCATAAGCACCGGCGTCAAGAGGGGAGTGATTATGCGCCAGAACACCTGGAACTCGTTGGCCCCCTCCAGGCGCGCCGCCTCGAGAACTTCTCTATCGATGCCAGACAGCCCCGCCCCGATGAGGATGAGCGCGAAGCCCGTCTGCAACCAGATGTAGCCGATCATGATCGACGGTGTAATGAGCGCGGGCCCCAGCCACGCGATGCCTGGGTGCGGGGGCCGGAACGCGCTAGCGGCAAGTTGCACCTGATAAGCGCCCGGCGGAGCCTCGATCTCGAACCGACCACCGCCGTCCGTCAGGCCCTTGCCCACCAACCGACCGTTCTGGAGCAGCTCCACGCTTATGCCTGGAAGCCCGCGCTCGGTTGCGTCGATCACGCCGGGCGAACCACCGGCGCCGGCGTCCAGCCAGACGGTTCCGCGCACGAACCCTTCTCGTGCTTCCACGGGGCTGGCCTCCCCCGACTCTTGCGACAAGCTGCTCGGTCTGATGCCCACCAAGCCGAAGTTCACGACCTCACCGCTCGCCACGTCCTCCGTGAGCACGATGCTGCCACCGTCGGCAACGGCGAGGTTGGTCATCGCGCCTGACGGCCGCGCTGTGGGGTACTCGCCTGGCGGCCGGAACTGGTGATTGACCGCCCGCACCAACGCGTTTATTGCGCCGACCTCTGGGTCCGCGGCGTAGAGGAACCTGAAGGTGACCCCAGCCGCCAGTCCGCTGACCACGAGCGGTAGGAACAGGAACAGCCGGAACGCCGACCGGAAGCGCATCTTGTTGGAGAGAACCGCCAGCACCAGGCCCAGGCCCGTGACGGTTAGAGGCACTACCAGCACCCAGATGAGGTTATTGCGTATGGCCACCAGCGTGCGCGGCTCGCTGAAGACCCTCACGTAGTTGTCGATGCCTACGAACGTGTTGCCAGAAGCGTCGAAGGTGCTGCGGATGAGCGTGAAGATGATGGGGTAAACGAGCATTGCCCCCAGCAGGATGGCGGCGGGCAACAGGAACGCGGCGGCCTTCAGCAGGCCGCCGCGCTTACGTTGCCCAGATCGGGCAGTCGTCATGACTCAGTGAGCAGCGGCTGCGGCTTCTTCGAGCGCCTCAGCTGCCTTGTCGACATCGAGGTCCTGCAGGAACTCGACCAGGATGCCGAACATGCCCTGGCCCGGAGTGCCGCCGAACGCCGACGGCTGCAGGTCGGACATGTCGAAGCGGAAGGTCTCAGCTTCGGCCAGCGCCTGCGCGCTCGCCCGGTTGATCTCGTTCGGGTAAACGGACATGTCTACCGCCTGGTTGGGTGAGGTGTAGCCTCCGAGCGGCGCCCACACTTCGGCGGCGTCGGGCATAGCGAAGAAGCGGATCAGGGCGCGAGCAGCCTCGTTGTCGCGCAGCATCACCGCCACGTCCCCACCGCCCACGACCGCAGCTGGCGAACCGTCGATGCTGGGGAAGGGTACGAAGCGGGCCGTCACGCCGAGTTCGGCGTTGGTCTCGTTCTCGATCCCGCCGGCCGAGAAGTCCGCACCGTAAGCGAACGCGGCGGCGGGCGGCTCAGCGAACGGACGGGTGACGCCCGTGCCGTGGTTCGCTTCGAGCGTGGCCTGCAGGCCACCGGAGAGCCATTCGGGGCGCCAGATCTGCGCGAGGCGCTCGAGCGATTCCTTCACGCTGGCGTGCGTCCAAGGGATCTCGCGGTAGGTGAGCTGGTCGTAGAGCTCCGGGCCCGCAACGTGGATGTAGACGTTCTCGAACCAGTCGGTAAGCGTCCAGGCGGAGCCCGCGCCCACCGAAACCGGCGTCAGACCCAGGTCGTACACGGCCTGAGAAGCACTGATGAACTCGTCCCAGGTGGTGGGCGGCTCGACGCCGAACTCAACGAGAAGGTCCGCGTTGTACCAGAGAAGCGACTTGTTGGCGGCCTTCAGCCACACGCCGTACAGTTCGCCATCTACTGTGCCGAGTTCACGCCACGCCTGAGCGTAGTTGGCGTCCACGAGGTCGCCAGCGAACTCCTCGATGCTATGCAGGGCGCCACGGCGACCGAACTCCACGAGGAGGCCGGGTTGCGGCAACAGCGCGATGTCGGGCGGGTTGCCGCCCTCGATCTGGGTGCCCACGATGGTGGCGATGTCGTCGCCGGTAGAGAAGAACTGCACGCTGGCGCCGGTGAGCTCCTCGAACGCGGCCAACACCGTTTCGAAGTTCTGCTGACCATCACCCGTCCACACTCCCGCCACTCGGATGGACTGGCCCGACAGATCCGGCCACTCGGTGCTCTGAGCGAAACCGATGCCAGTGACAAGCAGCGCCACAGCGACGAACCGAAGTACAAACTTCATGTATGAGGCCTCCTGTGTTGTAGCAGTTTTAAACTCGTTTCTGCACTTCGTTAGAAACTGTTTCGAGCATAGGATATTCTCATGTTGGCGGCAACTGCGGCCCCGCGCCCGAGCGAAGCGTAGCCCCCAAGTCCACCCTCCGCGAACGTAGACTCAGCAGTCATGGACGACGCCAGAACTGGAAACTCGAACCCAGAAGTGAACCGCGCTGCGCCCGAGATAGGCGCCGCGGTCTACGAACGGTCGCTCGCCGAACTCGGTGCAGATATGGCGGCAGGCCGGCTCAGTTCGGAGGAGGCCGTCCGGGCCTACTTGGAGCGCATCCAGGCTCTCGATCGGTCCGGGCCGGGCCTCGCGTCGGTCATCGAGACCAACCCCGAAGCGCAGCAGATTGCCCGCGACCTGGATGCCGAGCGCCGTGCCGAGGGCCCACGCGGGCCGCTACACGGCGTGCCCATCTTGCTGAAGGACAACTTCGCCACCGCGGACGGCACGCGCACCGCGGCCGGGTCCCTGGCGCTGGCCCACTCCTTCGCGCCCGAAGACAGCGGGGTCGCAGCAAGGCTTCGTGAGGCGGGAGCGGTGCTGCTGGGCAAAGCGAACCTGTCCGAGTGGTCAAACTTCAGGTCCACCCGCTCCTCCTCCGGTTGGAGCAGCCGCGGCGGCCAGTGCCGGAACCCGCACGCGCTGGACCGCAGCCCCGGCGGCTCGTCGAGCGGCTCGGGCGCTGCCACCGCCGCCAGCTTGTGCGCCGCGGCCGTGGGTACGGAAACGGACGGCTCCATAGTGGCGCCCGCTTCCTACTGCGGCGTGGTTGGCTTCAAGCCCACCGTGGGGCTGGTCTCGCGCGCTGGCATCATCCCCATAGCTCACAGCATGGACACGGCGGGGCCTATGGCACGCACGGTGGAGGACGCCGCGCTGTTGTTGGCGGCAATGCAAGGTAGCGACCCGCGTGACGCAGCTACGGCGGACATCCCCGCAGGTGCGCTCGTAGACCCGGCGGAGGTGCTGGTACCAGGCGGGTTGCAAGGGGTGCGGTTGGGCGTGGTTAGGAACCTGGTGGCCGCGCATCCCCTTGTGGCGCAGCAGTTCGAGCAGGTGCTCGACGTCTTGCGGGCCGCGGGCGCCGAGATTGTCGACGACCTCGCCCTTCACAGGGTCGGCGAGTGGCGACCGGCGGAGATGGAAGTGCTGCTTCACGAGTTCAAGCACGGCCTGAACGCCTACCTGGATTCGTTGCCCGAGAACGGGCAGCCGCGCGACCTGGCCGAACTCATCGAGTTCAACATCGAGAACGCCCAGCGGTGCATGCCGCACTTCGGCCAGGAGCTGTTCGAGGCGGCGCAGGCGAAGGGGCCCCTAACCGAGCCCGCCTACCTACAGGCGTTGGCAGAGATCCAGCGCATGTGCCGCCAAGACGGTATAGACGCTCTACTCGAGCACCACACCCTAAACGCGCTGATATGCCCGACCACCAACGCGGCGGAGCTCATCGATCATGTGAACGGCGAGGCCAGGCGCCCTGGCGGCTCCGCCGCGAGTCCTGCGGCGGTGGCCGGTTACCCGCACGCCAGCGTGCCAGCCGGGCAGGTGCACGGCCTGCCTTGGGGTCTCTCCATCTTCGGCACCGCTTGGAGCGACGCGCGCATTTTGCGTTACGCGCACGCTTTCGAGCAGGCCAGCCAGTCGCGGCGCGCGCCGCGACTGCTTGCTACGGCGGAGCTGGACGAGGTGGCGGCGAGTTAGGGCTGCGCTACTCTCGCAGCAGCTCATCCACCCGGTTCCTCACGCTCTCGGCGGCCGCCCGGTCGAG
>CAZFFG010000113.1:0-5151 GCA_964518275.1 uncultured bacterium
GACTCCATTGACGCATTTGAAGCCAATCGGTCGGCCTTCGAAACTTCTCCCAAGAGGAGCCTGGCAAAACAGTTGATAGCAATCGCCGATAGCCTACGCAAACTGTCGTGAAGGCCGCGGCGCTCGTACTCAGCAAGCGCCCATTCTGTCCATTCAGCACCACTCCGATAGTTACCTTTGCGAATCTCAGCTTCAGCGATGTCCACTCCACAGGCAACAACTAGATGATCTGCGCCTTCGCGTTCTGCCAGCTGCATCGCTTCTCGAAACAAACGAATCGGTTCATCGCGTTGCCCGGTCCACGACAAAGCAAAGCCATGTGCTCGCAATGTGGCCGGTGATCGTAGCGTCCTAATGGCGTGAGAAGTCTCGGTCAACATCCCGTCTCCCGGGGATGCAACAGCGGCCGACGCTCGAATATCTGGAGCAACAGATTGCCGCAATATAGGGCCCGCGTGACTGTTCAGACGTTTACGATTGTTGGTCGCCAAAGCAGCTGTTACGAGCCAGTACGCGACCTTTTCCTGGCGCTTTATGTCGGGCGGCAATGCATCCAGTCTCGACCAGAAATATGTGTATGCACCCATATTGAAGTAGTAATTGCCCGCGCCATCTATGAATGTCTCCAGGCGTTCTGACACACGTGCGCAAGCGAGATCGAATGCATCCGCCCAACGTTCATGTTGTATGAACAGATCGAGAAGGGCATCAACGGATACAGCCTCTCCCCAGTTCCACAAACTCGTTGGCTCAATGGAGACTCTGTCGCCGCCCAAGCGCCGAATCAGACTTAGTTTGAAGGTACTATATTCCCCGTTTGCTTTCTCCAATAGACTGTGCACATCAGCATCTGAGATTAAACCTCTAGATTCCACTAGCGCTTCGTCAAAGCTCATCCGTAAGAAGTCACCAGAGACCGTAGTAAAGCCCTCCAGAACTGGCACCTGATTCTGCGAATCTGCAACGATTAGTAGCGATGACCTCTCCCCAACGCTTGTTTGCAGTTGCAGAGCGGCATCTGGGCACAAGTGAACCCACCCCAGAATAAGGCTAACTGGTCCCACCGTTCTCTGATACTCGCGTAAGGCGATTAGGCTTTGATTCACGGGAGTCGCCTTATCCGAAAGACTGAGACCGAGACCCGAAGTGATCGATTCAGAAAGGATCTCGTTTACGGAATCACCTGCGCTGGGGTCCCCAATCCAGACTGTTACTCGGGCCCCTTGAAGATCGTGTACACGCTGAGCAATGTAGTCGATACCAGAGGTAGGATTACAAAGCAGCAACGTTCGAGAGGGCAAGCGGCGGATTTCTCGGGCAACTCGCTCATACCACAATCGGCTTTTCATGTTCCCCCCTAACTTCGATAAGGGCAGCTAAACTACTCCAACTTCGCGTGGCCCCACAACAACAATGCTTTCCAACTGTTAGACGGAGTCGACGTCAGTTCCACAACAATTGCACAGTATGTGCATCAATGTGTCCCGCTCTAGGCTTATGCCTAGACGCCCCCCCTCAACCAAAGGCAGATAGAACCTGGAATCAATCATGCGCCCACACCGCAATGAGGCGATGTAGCGCCTTTTGTAGTGCGTTAAGGACGCTTTCAGGATGACTTATACATCGAGGAGCGACTCTACCTGCACAAGGACACAGAACTCGGTACCCGCGGCATTTGGGGAACTACAAATGTCGCGAGCTTTGATACAGATTGTCAATCGAGAGACCCGCTGATACGACTGAACTGTTGTGTGCCGCACCGGTCAATGGTGGAACTTGTGAAGCAAATAGTAATACTCCGGCTCGGAAGCACACGTCAAAAGCTTTGACAACCGACGGATCAAAGTGTTGTCCAGATTCACGCAAGATGTAGATGGCAGCCTGTTCCGGAGTAAGCGCACTTCGGTAAGCCCTTCTACTTGTCAGCGCTTCAAATACATCCGCCACAGCAAGCACACGTGCACTTAGTGGAATTGCGTCACCGACAATTCCTAGTGGGTAACCGCTACCGTTCCACTTCTCATGATGGAAACGAACCGCTTTGGAAATATCTGCCACATCACCACCGAAGGCGCTAAGAATGCTCGCCCCATAATCAGGATGTTTTTGGACTTCAACAAGTTCAACGTCATTGAGTGGACCAGGTTTGTTTAGGATTGATTCGGCCACACCAATCTTTCCAAGGTCATGCAATAGCCCTGCCCACCATAACTTGTGAAGTTCGTTTGAGGACAAGCCCAATTCTTGACCAATGCGAACTGAGTTCTCAGCCACTCGTTCGCTATGACCTGCTAGTTCCCGATCGCGCTCTTCTGCAATGGCGGCCAGAGACCGAAGCGCACTGTCAAGAGATACAGTGCCAATATTGGTCATATTGCTTGCTGCCGCATGCGTCTCACCATGGACCGACGCAATAATGCTAATTATTGTGAGGCCGCCGACACCGAGTAATGCAAAAAGTGCAAGGTGGTCTGTAATGAGCCACCCTGCAAGTGCGCCAATCCCAAGTAGTGCCCCGAGCCCAATCGCATTCGGCGCCCATCGCCTAGAATCGTGCTTGGCAGGATAGACAGGTGACCGCATGGGATCCGCCGGGCCAGTAGGGCGCACACGGTTTGGCGACTCGGCGGCCGCGATCCGAAGTTGTCGTAAGGCACGATTCATGAGCAACTGCGTCTCCTTGAGGAGATGCTAGCCCTTCTCCACTTAAGGAGCGTATATAACTCGTTCCCCACGCAAGAACTCCCCTGTGCACATTGTGCACAGGGGAGCCTGAACACCCCGCCTGGCGGGGGTCAACCGTTTAGCCTTGGATTTATCGCTGAGACCAGGTCTGTCCCGCCAGAACAATAACCGGCAGGCTAGCCAAGACAGCGAAAACGATAGCGGAGAAGATGCGCTTTCCAGTGTTCTTCATAAACTTTCCCCATTCCTTCCGAATTTGCTCGATTTACGAGCAGCTCCAGGGCCTTAATGCCCCATCCCGGAATCAGGTCTCCCAACCTGTGCACCATCGTGCGATGTCCGGAGGAGAAATCTTGTGGAATTGAGTTACCCTCAACTCCTCCCAACCTCTTCCGAAACGCACTGCTCCCACAGTACGAACCGAGGGGTCTCCCAACCCAATCGATTAGTCAGTAGATTAGCAACGCACACCAAAAAATGCAACCTGCTTTTGAAGATCTGGCGTTCCCAAAAAACGCATAAACAACGCTCCACACGCAAGATCAGAATCTAGATTCGGATCCGGAGGGGGATAAATGCAAAGGGTGTATAATTGGCCATGAACTCTGAATGTGGCCGGTGGGGAAAGCACTTATACGGACTAATCCCGTTTGATTACTGAGGCATGATGGAAGACGTTTGGGCTCTAGTCGCGAAAACCTATCCTGGCGTCCGCCTGGAGAGCCAGGTTCAGGGCTGGGCCTTTCTCGAAAGGTTCCAGGAAGGGATTGATGCATATAAGGACATACCCAACCCATCGCCTAAGGATGATAGATGGGCTGCAGTTTGCTATTTTCAGTTGTTACATGACCTGGAGGCCCTAGAGCTTTTGTATCGGGCCGCAAACAGAGGGGAAGAAGGTGCTCATGTCTTCCTTGCCCATGTCCTGGCATTTGTAGATAGGGGCGAGGAAGCACTACTTGAGCTTGAAAAGGTGGATCTCGGTGAGCTGTCCACTTATGACTTAGCCCTCTATTATCGCGTCCTAAGTTTACGCGAAGAGAATAACGGCAACTTGCGGGAGGCGCTTCGCGCTGCCGAAGAAGCATGGCGAAGGGTGCAGGGCGTCCCTGAATACGCTGTACTTGCTCCATCGATCCTAGCCCAGTTAGCGGTCCTACACGCTCGTATAGGCCGGTCGCAACGGGCGCTGTGGTTTCTTGAACGTGGCCTAGTCGCTACTTCTGGAATAGAGCAACTCAAGGTTAGGGTCCGAAGAGCTGCTGTGCTGGTGAATTTGGGTAGATACGGTGAAGCCGAAGTGGAGTTGGATTCTCTTGCTCTCGTTGACGAATCAACTAGCTTCCGGCCTGAGAGCAAATGGTTGCAAGGCGAGATAGCCTTGGCGAGGGAGAATATTCCTCTGGCAATCCAACGTTTTACCGAGGCAATACCTCTTGCGCAGCAACTGCAGTTTAGTTATGAAGAGTTTCTATGCCGTCTTCCACTATTGTGCATTTACGCGTTCCGTGGGGATTTCTCTGCAGCACGCGACCATCTATCTAGGGCCCAACTACTTATTTCTGACAAATCTGACAGACTGCTCTTTCGATTTAGAGAAGTTCTCCTCAACTTGTGGATGGATACATATCAGCCAACACATGCCCTCCAAGAATTGGATGGCCTAGTCCTAGCCTTCGGCGATATGGGCCTCTTACAAGAGCAAACTGCTGTCCGGTTACACCGTGCTGAGCTTCTCAGAAAACTCGGCTCGTCTGACTGGCAGCGAGAGCTCGATGATCTTCAAGCGCTCAGCGTTTCCCTTCAGAACCCGGCATTGCTAGCGAAAGAGTGGGTACTACTTCCAGAATTGCGTCAAATAGCATACAAGACGCACCCGCGAATCGCCGGCAAGGCACCACTTGTCTTACAGGTATACACACTTGGCAACGAGAGAATGATGTTGAACGGCAAACCAATTCACATCCCTCTACGCAGAGGAGTTGAAGTGCTGGCATATTTCCTTGAGCACAAGGCCGTTTCTCTCCGAAGAATCATGGCCGACGTCTTCCCGGATGAGAAACCGTCGGCTGCCAAGTCATACTTTCACCAGTTTCGGCACCAACTTAGAGAGCAAGTTCCGAGCGTAGCGATTGAGTACGATTCAGAAGCAAAGCTGTACCGCTTGAAGAGCGAGATCGATATTCTTTGGGACGTTGGTGAGCTCAGGGCCGGCCGTGTGATGGGTGAAACTGGGGCGTTTTTACCCTCTTCCGGAAACGATTGGGTTTACTTAGTGGACCAGGATCTCGACGAGTATCGCAAGGTCGCAAAATCTAGCGCATAGCCGTCCGTGCGCTCTCATCGCATCGATACGGTTGTGGGTGTTTGCCGTTTCGTGCTATCCGAAAACCGATTCCGGGCCATACCAGCCCGGACCTCTACACCTCCTTTACACCCCCCACCCCCACCGAGTATGCTGTTTAG
>CAZFFG010000114.1:0-5134 GCA_964518275.1 uncultured bacterium
GGCAGAGGAAATACGTGCTGGTGGTTTGCGCGTTGGCAACCAGACACTCACCCGGAGTTACGTCTTCAACCGTTACCGTGACCGGAACACGGGTCAACGACTCACATCCGCTTACCGGATGACGGGTTCCTACATAATAAGTCGTGCTTGCCGTAAGAGGGCCGGTGTTGAACGTCGTGCCGGTGCCCAGCTCGGTGCCGCCCGTGGCTGCACTGTACCATACGATTTCGACATCGGGTGAGGTGCCTGCAGCAAGTGAAGCGGTCAGCGTGGCGCTTTGCCCTGAGCTGATGGTCACGTTCGCCTGTACCTCCGGTGCAGCAGGTGCCTCGGATACCGTGACGGTGATCACTTTCGCATCGCCCGGTTGGTTCTCGCACAGGCCGTCGCCTTCCACGGTGACGTAGTAGGTCGTGTTCTGGCTGAGTACCGGGGTGGTGTAATTGCTTTCCGCCGCAGCTTCTTCATGTACCAGATCGGTCAGGGCTGCATTGGAATACCAACGGATCACCGGATTCACGGCCGTGGTGCTGACCGTCAGCAGAATGGACTCCCCTTCGCAGAGGACTTCCGCATCCGGTCCGGTCAGGTCGGCGGCGGTAGCCGAAGGCGTTACAGTCAATGAAGCCTCGGTACGGGTATCGCTTACACAGCCTCCGCCGTCTACCGCGGTTTCAATATAATAGGTAATATCCGTTGTTGCAGGATCAATGGTGAAGCTGGTTCCGGTATGGATCAATGTTCCGCCGGTGGGCGCATCATACCAGTTGTAAACTACACCCCCCTGCGGGCTATCAATTTCAAACGTGGCTACGCTGCCTTCGCATGCCGTGATATTGGCTTCAACCAATACCGGTGCTGCCGGCGCGTCGGTCACGGTCACGACCACGTCCTGGGCGTTCCCTGCCAGGTTCTCGCAGGCACCGCCTGCTTCCGACACGGTCACGTAATACGTAGTTGTAGCTGCAACCGGGGCCGGATCCAGTGTCAAGGTCGCTCCAGTGCCGATTTCCGTGGTAAGTGCTTCGTCGCTGTACCAGGTGAATACCGGATCGGTGATGGTGATTCCCGGAGCCAGTTCGGCATTGAGCGTTACGGTGGCGGTACCCGGACAGATGGTCACATCGGCTGCCACGATATCGTCCGCATCGTAAGCCTCCGTAACGGTGACGCTTACCGGAATCCGCTCGGGATTCGCACAACCATCGCGCGTAACGGCCAGGTAGAAGGTATGGGTGCCGGCCGGCGTGGTGCCGTCGGTTACAAAGTCGTACGTATCACCCGTGGCCAGGAGGTTGCCGCCTGTAGCCGCGTCATACCATTGCAGGGTGGTGCCTGCTGCGGCAGTCGCAGTGAGTGAAAGCGTTCCGCCCTGACAAACAGTCTGATTGTCCGGAGGAAGCGCGGTCGGGTCGGGAAGCTGGATCCGGGCTTCGAAAAGCTCCAGGCTGCTGTTGAGCACACCCAGCGTGGGCCGGTAGGTTACCCGCACCCGGTCAAATGTTCCGCCAGCGAT
Organism: uncultured bacterium; assembly: GCA_964518275.1. GTDB lineage: Bacteria > Deinococcota > Deinococci > Deinococcales > Trueperaceae > JAAYYF01. The sequence continues at coordinate 1,517 of CAZFFG010000114.1, forward strand.
GAATTTAATCTCGCCGCGGGTATTGCCTGGCAATAATTTCAGTTCCAGTAAACCGCCGCCCAGCTTGTCGCCGTCGCCGTTACCGGTATCGCCGTTATAGCTTTCAAACGTAACTCCGCCCAACAGGTCGGCATCCAGCAGCGAACCGCTCAAGCCCATCAGGACTACGACCGTATCGCCCGCCTGGCCGGTTTCGGCAAAGATCAGATCCTGCGACGCCCCGCCGGTTACAGCTGCCGGCACAACAAAGCGCGAGGCCGTGTTGGGATCGCCGTCAACCGCAGCGCCGGGGTTTTCAACAGAGCAAAGCAGGCAGAGGAAATACGTGCTGGTGGTTTGCGCGTTGGCAACCAGACACTCACCCGGCACGGTTCCTTCCACGTTCACGGTTACTGCCGCGCGGGTAAGGGATTCGCATCCGGTCACGGTATTCCGTGCCGCTACATAAAAGGTGGTAGTGGCAGTCAACGGACCGGTGGTATACGATTCTCCGGTTCCCAGTTCATTGCCGAGGGTAGCGGCATCGTACCATACCAGCTCTACGTCGGCAGGCGCCGGTCCGGCAAAGGAAGCGGTCAGGGTTGTGCTCTGACCTGCGCTGATGGTCACGTCGGCCTGCACTTCCGGCACATCGGGAGCCTCACCCACGGTAACCGTCACCGCCTTGGCATCGGCCGGATCATTCTCGCAAAGCTCTACCCCCTGGACCGTTACGTAATACGTGGTATTCGCAGTCAGAACCGGTGTTGTGAAGCTGCTTTCACTGGCGGCTTCTTCATGTACCAGATCGGTAAGACCTGCATCGGAATACCAGCGATATACCGGATTGGTCAAAGTCACGCCCGGTGCAAGGCTTGCCGTAAGCACCGCGGTGCTTGCCTCACAGATGGTGGTATTTCCGGCTACAATATCGGCTGCCGTAGCGCCCGGTGCTACCGTTACGGTGAAGGGAATCCGCTCGGGATTCATGCAGTTCACACCCTCGCGCGATACCTCTATATAATAGGTGGTGCTTGCTGTCAGCGGAGCTGCGGGTGCATAGCTGTTGCCCGTGCCCAGCGCCGCACCGCCCGTGGCGGAAGCAAACCAGGTTATGGTCGTATTGGCTTCCCCGGTCACCGTCAGCGTCGGGGTCTCACCCGCGCAGACCGTGATACCCTCCTCGGGAATATCCTGCGGACCGGGGTAGATGATCTGTGCACCGTAGATGTCCAGGCTGGTGACCGCGCTCAGCAAACCGCCGTTCAGACGGACTTCCAGCCGGTCGTAGTCGCCACCGGCCGGAACGGTCACCTCGTAGGAATTGCCTCCCAGCAGACGGAGGGTAATCAGGCCATCCTCCAGATCGTAGCGGCTTACCTCGGCAGTCCCGTTGCGAACGATCAGTTCCGTGCTCTGGAACAGCACACCCAGGTCAGCCAGTCCGCCCGGGAAGGCTACCCGTACCCGGATGCTGTCGTTGGCCGCTTTGTCGGCCTGGTCAAAGATCAGCTGCTGGTATACCGAAGCGGCAAGTCCCGCGCCCATGGTCAGGCGCGTGAAGTTGTCCGGATTATCGTCAATCGAATTGTTCGGGTTGATTATCTGGCACGCCAGACACAATAGCCCATCCGTCCCGTTGGCCTGCGAAGTGGGCAGGTTACAGGTCTCGTCCGGAAGAACCGGCGCGCCGGTCACCTCAACCACCACGTCGGCAAAGGCCGATTCACACCCCTCTACCCGAACCGCGGCGTGGAAGGTGTAGCTGCCCGCCGTAGCGAACGGCCCTACCTGAATGCTGGTGCCTGTGCCGATCTCCGTATTCGAGCTGTCGTACCATACGATGGTAGCCCCGGCAGGTGCACCGGTGGGAAGCTCGGCAACAAGGGTTACATTGTCGCCCGTGTTGGCCGATACCATCGGCGGCGCAACCGGAGCATCCGGAGGCGCGGTCACCGTCACGTTAACCGGCTTCAGCTCGCCGGCAGCGTTCTCACACTGCCCGTCGCCCGATACCGCTACGTAATACGTGACATTGGTACCGGCAGTCAGACCCGTTACCGTCAGCACCCCGCTGGCATCAACCGCGTAGCTTACCGGGCCTTCGGTCAGCCCGTCGGTAATGGCTTCTGTCTTATTGATATCTTTATACCAGGTGTAAACCGGGTTGCTTACCGTGCTGGTGGGACTGAGTACCGCGGCCGCGCCTTCGCAGGTGGCCACATCGTCCAGTGTAATGTCCGTCGCAAGCGAGGTGGGGTTAACCGTTACGGTGAAGGGAATCCGCTCGGGATTCATGCAGTTCACACCCTCGCGCGATACCTCTATATAATAGGTGGTGCTTGCTGTCAGCGGAGCTGCGGGTGCATAGCTGTTGCCCGTGCCCAGCGCCGCACCGCCCGTGGCGGAAGCAAACCAGGTTATGGTCGTATTGGCTTCCCCGGTCACCGTCAGCGTCGGGGTCTCACCCGCGCAGACCGTGATACCCTCCTCGGGAATATCCTGCGGACCGGGGTAGATGATCTGTGCACCGTAGATGTCCAGGCTGGTGACCGCGCTCAGCAAACCGCCGTTCAGACGGACTTCCAGCCGGTCGTAGTCGCCACCGGCCGGAACGGTCACCTCGTAGGAATTGCCTCCCAGCAGACGGAGGGTAATCAGGCCATCCTCCAGATCGTAGCGGCTTACCTCGGCAGTCCCGTTGCGAACGATCAGTTCCGTGCTCTGGAACAGCACACCCAGGTCAGCCAGTCCGCCCGGGAAGGCTACCCGTACCCGGATGCTGTCGTTGGCCGCTTTGTCGGCCTGGTCAAAGATCAGCTGCTGGTATACCGAAGCGGCAAGTCCCGCGCCCATGGTCAGGCGCGTGAAGTTGTCCGGATTATCGTCAATCGAATTGTTCGGGTTGATTATCTGGCACGCCAGACACAATAGCCCATCCGTCCCGTTGGCCTGCGAAGTGGGCAGGTTACAGGTCTCGTCCGGAAGAACCGGCGCGCCGGTCACCTCAACCACCACGTCGGCAAAGGCCGATTCACACCCCTCTACCCGAACCGCGGCGTGGAAGGTGTAGCTGCCCGCCGTAGCGAACGGCCCTACCTGAATGCTGGTGCCTGTGCCGATCTCCGTATTCGAGCTGTCGTACCATACGATGGTAGCCCCGGCAGGTGCACCGGTGGGAAGCTCGGCAACAAGGGTTACATTGTCGCCCGTGTTGGCCGATACCATCGGCGGCGCAACCGGAGCATCCGGAGGCGCGGTCACCGTCACGTTAACCGGCTTCAGCTCGCCGGCAGCGTTCTCACACTGCCCGTCGCCCGATACCGCTACGTAATACGTGACATTGGTACCGGCAGTCAGACCCGTTACCGTCAGCACCCCGCTGGCATCAACCGCGTAGCTTACCGGGCCTTCGGTCAGCCCGTCGGTAATGGCTTCTGTCTTATTGATATCTTTATACCAGGTGTAAACCGGGTTGCTTACCGTGCTGGTGGGACTGAGTACCGCGGCCGCGCCTTCGCAGGTGGCCACATCGTCCAGTGTAATGTCCGTCGCAAGCGAGGTGGGGTTAACCCGCACGATCGCCATCGTCCGGCCGGATTCGGTGGTACAGCCAGACCGGGTGGAGCTAACATAATA
>CAZFFG010000115.1:0-5124 GCA_964518275.1 uncultured bacterium
CGCGGCGAAGTACCTTGGCACCGCCGTTCGCGCCTGCACCGCTCCGTCGTCCGTTCGAACCACCTCGGAAAGAGCCATGCCGGGCAGGTCGTGGATGCGGTTCACGGTGCTGAGCGTCAGCGATGGCCAGCGGTCGCTCCAGGCGCCACCGGGTTCAGGGTTGGCGTCAAGAACCAGGAACCCGCGCCCCGGCTCTACACCGCGGCGTTTCAGGTGATAAGCGCTGGAGAGACCCGCCTGACCGGCGCCCACTACCAGGATGTCGGTTATCAGGCGCATGGCCGGCGGCGCGGTTTCGGAACGGTGCGTCTCGCTCATCCGGCCTCCAGGTTAGAACCTTCGACCTAGCTGGTAGGCATCTTGGAGGTGTAAACACGTACCGCTGCGAACCGTCCGGCCCGGCACCGGTCGGGTAATCTGGCTCATGCTCAACGCACTGTTCTCTCGCCTGGAATCGCTCTATCCGGAGATGGTCGAGTTCCGGCGCGACCTACACATGCATCCCGAGGTCTCGTTCCAAGAGGTGCGCACCCCGCAGCTCATCGCCGACTACCACCGGGCACTAGGGCTCGAAGTGCGCACGGGTGTGGGCGGCCGCGGCGTGGTGGCCACCCTGCGGGGCAGCTCGCCAGGCAAGACCGTAGCGCTGCGTGCAGACTTCGACGCGCTGCCCATCCACGACGAGAAGGACGTGCCCTACAAGTCAACCGTCCCAGGCGTCATGCACGCTTGCGGTCACGACATCCATACCGCCGGGCTGCTGGGCGTTGCCAAGGTGCTCAGTGAGGTGCGAGACCAGTTGCATGGCACCGTGGTGTTCATCCATCAGTTCGCCGAGGAGGTATCGCCAGGCGGAGCGCTGCCCATGATCGAGGACGGGTGCCTCGACGGCGTCGACGTCATCTACGGCGCGCACGTACAGTCCCCGCTGGAGAACGGCGTTGTGGGCACGGTCGTCGGACCTGCCATGGCCACGGCCGACACCATCGGCATCGAGATCAGGGGCAAGGGCGGCCACGGTGCCGAACCGCACAAGACGGTGGACCCCATCGTCATCGCCAGCCACCTCATCCTCGCGCTGCAACAAGTGGCTGCCAGGCAGACCGACCCGCTGGAGTCTGTGGTGGTCACGATAGGCTCCGTGCAAGGTGGCTCCGCCTCGAACGTCATCCCGGAGGTCGTGCACCTCACGGGCACCGTCCGCACCTTCAAGCGTGAGGTGCAGCAGGCCGCCGAGGAGTCCATCAAGCGGCTGGTCGAGCAGGTCTGCTCCGCCTTCGGCGCCGAGGGCACCCTCACCTACGAGCACGGCTACCCCACCGTGGTGAACCACGCCGAGCAGACCGAACTGGTCACGGCGGTGGCGCGTGAGGTGGTGGGCCCCGAGAACGTGGTCGACATGGTGCCCATGATGGGTGGCGAGGACTTCGCCTACTACCTACAGAAGGTGCCGGGCACGTTCTTCTTCGTGGGCGGGCGCAACGAGGACCTCAAGGCCGTCTACCCCCATCACCACCCGCGCTTCGACGTGGACGAGCGCTCCATGCTGGTCACCGGCCGCGTGTTCATAGGTGCGGTGCTGACGGAGTTCGGGCAGGCCGACGCGCCGGTACCGGCAGCCGGGGTGCTGGAGGCCGTCTAAGGGTCGGTGGCGCAGGCCATGGCGAGCATAGCTATCGATCACCTCCTGTACGCCGGCCCGCAGCTGGCACGCCTCAGCGAGGAGTTCACGGCCCGCAGCGGCTTGGTGGCTGGCCCCGGTGGACGCCACGAGAACTGGGGTACGCACAACGCCCTGCTCGGGCTAAGTGCAGGCGAGTACCTCGAGCTCATCGCGCCCGCGCCGGGCACCACGGGGCCGTGGGGCCGGCTCTTCGCTGGGCTACCGGGCCCGTCGCTACAAGCGTGGTGCGCGCGCGCTGGCACCGCCGCCGACGTGACCGCCCGGCTGGAGGGTGCCGGCGTGGCCACCAGGCGAGTGCCGGGCGGTAGACGCTTACCGAACGGCAGCATGCTGAGATGGGAGTTGGTCTTCCCGCGCGGTCACGCCTTCGGTGGCGCTCTCCCGTTCTTCATCGACTGGCTCGGCTCCGAGCACCCCGCCAGCAGCCTCGAACCGCGCGCAAGGCTCTCTGGCTTGAAGGTCGAGCACCCGCACGCCAGCGAGTTCGCTCGAGTGCTGCAGGCCGTGGGATCACTGCCCGAGCGGCTCGAGGTAGTAGAGGCGCCTCGTATGACGCTAAGCGCCCGCTTCGAGACGAGCCAAGGCGGCTTCGTGCTCGAAGGCGAACTCCACGCCAACGCCTACCTAGGCGAGGCCTGAGCGCGGCGCTCGCTCTTCTCACGCGCCTTCGCACTAGCATCGCGTCATGACGTTACGTGTACCGTTCAGGCCCCTGGCGGCGCTCTTGTTCCTCGCCGCTTGCGCCGCCCCGCTGTCCAACGGCAACGGTGGCCCCGGCCAGGGGCCGACGCTGGCGGACTGCCCGCTCTTCCCGGCAGATCACGTTTGGAACACGCGGGTAGACCGATTACCCGTCCACCCGAACTCAGACGCCTACGTGACCACCATCGGCGCTACCAGGACCGTGCACCCCGACTTCGGGGCCGGCCTGTGGGAGGGAGCGCCCATCGGCATCCCCTACACCACCGTTGGTGCGGGTCAGCCTGCCGTGGACGTGAGCTTCTACTACGGGGCCGAGAGCGACCCAGGTCCCTACCCGGTACCGGCAGACGCGCCAGTGGAGGGCGCCCCGCCGGGCGGTGTGGCGGCCGGAGGCGACAGGCACGTGCTGGTGGTCGATACCTCCACCTGCACCCTGTACGAGCTGTACGACGCAGTGCACCAGGCCGGCGGTTCCTGGCAGGCCGGTTCGGGGGCGGTCTTCGACCTGACCGGTTACGACCTGAGGCCGGCGGGCTGGACGTCAGCCGACGCCGCCGGGCTACCCATCCTGCCAGGGCTGGTGCGTTACGAGGAGGTGGCGGCGGGCGTCATCAGCCACGCGCTGCGCTTCACGGCGCCCCAGACCGCCGCCTCTTACGTGTGGCCCGCCCGGCATTACGCCTCCAGCCGCACTGGTGAGGAGTTCCCGCCCATGGGCACGCGCTTCAGGCTGCGGGCCGACTTCGACGCGAGCGACTTCTCGACCGAGACGCAGGTCATCGTGGCGGCTCTGAAGCGGTACGGCATGATCCTGGCCGACAACGGCTCGGCGTGGTACCTCTCGGGCGCCCCCGACGACCGGTGGAACAACAGCGTCTTGCGCGAGCTCAGACAGATCGTCGGGAGCGACTTCGAGGCTGTGGACACCTCCGGGTTGATGCTGGACGCTGACAGCGGCCGTGCCCGGCAGTAGCCCCGCTCAGTCCTCGAACTTGATGGAGTGGTGGTCGAGGTTCGCTAGGCCGCGCTTCCAGTAGCCGTCCACCGACACACGTTCGCGGGGTAGGCCGAGCTCGAGCCGGAAGTAGTCGCGGATGGGTTTCAGATCGCCCGCCTCACCGGCCGCGAAAACGAACCAATCGTCGTGCTGCGGCAGGCTCACCGCGCGCAGGGCGCGCTCCAAACCGCCTGGACCCGCCTCGTCACGGAGCACCCAGCTGACATCGATGTTGCTCCGCTCCGTAAGCTGGCGACGTTCCGCGGCGTTCGCGACCTCCACCACGATGAGCGCACGGGCGGTGTCGGGCAGCTCTTCCGCGAAGCGCCCCAGCGCGGGCAGTACCGTCTCGTCTCCGGCCAGCAGGTACCAAGCGTAGTTCTGGGGGAACACCCGGTTGCCGCGCGGACCCATGACGCCCAGCTTGTCGCCAACCTTGGCGTTGGCGGCCCAGGTGGAGGCCACGGCGTGGCCGTGCACGACGAACTCGAGAATCAGCTCCTGCGTCTCGGGCAGCCAGCCGCGCACGGTGTAGTCGCGCAGGATGGGTTCGGGGGCGCCCTCCTCTGTGACCCAGCCCTTGGGGCCGCGGGTGGGTATCACCACCTCGTTGGTGCCGGGCTGAGGGAAGAGCACCTTCACGTGGTCGGTAGGCGCTAGGTGAACGTAAGGGAAGCCTTCAGCCAGGTCGTCGCCCGTGAGGTAGACGCGGATGAAGTTGGGGCTGAGCGTTTCCAAGCGGCTGACGGTGAGGATCCGCCTGCCGAGGTTCTCGACTAGGTTCACCTGGACCTGACCTGTGTGGTTAGGGCCGGACCAGCTCTTGGTTCTGGGTAGCGTCACACTTGTCTCCTGTCGGCGCCGGCTACAGACCCCGCGCCCAGGCCCGTTTCGGCCGTTGGGCGGGGGCTCGAGCCATGGCGCCCTAATCCCGAGTGATGTTATCAAGATTAGGCGCCGCGGTGTTGTGAGCGTCGCGCCAGCCGAGGCTCTCGGCGTTCAGCCGGGCGCTACTGCTGCTTGGCGCCGTTGCCGTTGCGGGCGCCGGCGTGCCGTGCAGGTGCAGCGCCCCAGTTCACCACCAGCACGGGGCAGGGGGCTTCCTCGAGGATCCTCTCTACACGAGGCCCCAGGTAGAGGCGTCCGGAGCCCGGCCGTACGTCGGTGCCGAGGATGATGAGGTCCACACCGCTGCGTCTGGTTACCTCGAGGATCGCGTCCTCTACGCCGGGGCCCACCGCGACCTCGCCCCTCACGTTCACGCCCTGGTCCGTGCCTAGGCCCACCAGCTCATCGACCATCTTGCGGCGCGCCTCGTGCTCGCGTTTGGCGAGGTCGAGGCGGGTGCCAGCCAGTCCGGGACCCTCCGCACCCTGGCTCACGCTGAGCACCACGACCTCTTCGTCGGCCTGAGTAGCGAGTCGGAACGCGAACTCTGCTGCGTGGTGCGCGGCGGCCGTGCCGTTGGTGGGCACCAGCAGCCGGCGGGGTGGCCAGGAACCTTCGTCTTTCCGGCCGCCGCGCGCAACGATCGTCGGGCACGGCGCCAGCCGAACCAGGTCGTCCACCATGGGATGGAAGAGCGCGTCGGGCGCTTCGGAGCGCTCTGTGGCCCCCAGAATCAGCAACTGGTAATCCTTCTCGGCCTCTGCGAGGATGCTGCCCTTGGCATCGGCCGACTCCACCACCTTGCGGGTGAGGTCCACGTCGCCGTACTGCTCGCCGATGCCCTCCAGGAACT
>CAZFFG010000116.1:0-4970 GCA_964518275.1 uncultured bacterium
GAGCACTACCTTGCCAAGGTAGATGTCGCGGGTTCGAATCCCGTCTCCCGCTCCAAGAAACCCCAAGGACCCCGCCCCGAGCGGGGTTCTTTCGTATCGTGCGGCCGCCACAGCCGCGGCTGCCGCCTCAGCTACCCGCCAACCGGCGCTCGAAACGCAGCGCCCGCGCCGTGCTCCTGACATCGGCCACCGCCTCCCGTGTGACCGCGTGAACGCGCGACCTTATGCGCCCCACCTCGGGGTACACCTCCTCAACCTCGCCCACCGGTCGGAAGCCGACCCCTACGAGGAGCGGCACGGCCGCCTCGTTAAGCACGGGTTCAACGACGGTCGTCGCCAGCACCGCGTCGTGTACCTCGATCGCGCACCGAAGATGCCGGTACGCCAGGTTCACTGCCAACGCAGCGTGGCCGGGGAGCGAAGCCAACTGGTCGTAGTACGCCACCCGCGAGCGCTCCAACCACTCAAGCAGCCCTGGCTCCAGCCCCGCCTGGTTGCGCTTCGCGTACACCTCTGAACGGCGCAGCAGAGCGTCGGGCAGAACCACCGAGTAGGCCACCACCCGTCCCCCCACCTCGGCCACCATCACGGCGCCCGCCGCCACGTACATGGCGTACGTCTCGGGCGCCGAGCCTAGCAGGAAGCCTCTGGCCCTTGGCGCCACACCGGCGCGCAGGGTACCGACCTGTAACGTGAGGGCCGAACGGATAGCGCTGAGTGCGGGCACGTCGCGCGGCTCCGCGAGGCGCACGTTGCCGGTCGTGCCGCTAACCCCGCTGCTCGTTACGCTGGCGGCGCCGTGCAGGGTCGGCATCAATCCTCCCAGCGTACGAACAGCTGCGGTGTGGGGTTCTTGTCCTCGCGGTGAACGATGGTGGGGCCCTTCAACTGGTTCAGGATGGTGCGGAAGTACGACTCGCTTACCTGGTTCTTCTCCCTGAACACGTCCGGCAGTTCCTGCCTGCGCTCTGGCAGCTCGTACCACGGGATGTTCGGGTACATGTGATGGCTAGCGTGCTGGTTGAAGTTCAGCAGCAACCACGAGAAGAACGGGTGCTGCCTGAGGGCCCTAACGTTGTAGCGCGCATGGTCGCCGATGGTGGTGTGGTAGTGAAATATGTACACCAGCAGCGACCACACCCACGCGAAAGCGAGGAACGGGTAGAGCCACACGAATCGCCAGGCTGGCCCGCTCAGGACGAGCGCCAGTAGCGCAACGAAGGCGAAGCAAGCTAACAGCTGTAGCCACGCGTGCAGGCGGTCCTTCCCCGACCACTTCTTGAACGCTGGCGAAAGCGTTACAGCTCGCTTGGTGGGCACGAACAGGAAGATGATGACGGAGGCCACAGAGTGCAGGAAGTAGCCTCCCGCGAAGACCCCCAAGTACCACAAGGTGGTGAAGTAGACGCGCACCAGCGGTGTTACCGGCCATGGCGACACGAACACGTCCAGCGCCGACGTGTGATGATCCTTGCGGTTGAAGCCGTGGTGAAACATGTGCACCTGCCGGTACACGCGCACCGGGATGAGGATGGGCAAGAGGAACAGTTGACCCACCAGATCGTTCAGTAAGGGGCGCTTCGGCACGAGCTTCCGGTGCGAGGCCTCGTGACCGATGATGTAGAGCCGCTGGAAGAGCAGCGCTTGGAACAGCAGCAGCGGTAGGTACGCCGCCAGCCACCAGGCGTTAGAGGCCACAAGCGTTCCCAACGTAACGGCTAACCAGGCCGAGGCCACCAGTAGCGCCACGGTCTCGACAAGCAGGCGAACGGTGACGGCGGTATGCACGGTCGTTACCCCCCGATCCTTTGAGCTTCACACCGATACTAGACAATCTACGACCCGCGCGCGAGCACAGCCGTCAGGGTACATGCAGGCCGTTTCGCACGCGGCAGCCAAGTTCTAATGGGACGCATGACCTCTGATGGTGGCGCATGACGCCCATCCCGCTAGCAGAGAACCCGCTGCTGCATGCCCTCTTCTGGATCGCCGCCAGCGTGTGGCTCGGCGGCTACGTGGCCATCGCCGTAGTCATGTTCGCCGCTCGGCGCAGCCTCGAAGCGCCGGCCAGGGTGGCGTTCTTCCGCGCCCTCGGGCGCGCCTACCTGCCGGTCGGTGGCGCCGCCCTCACCCTTGCTAGCCTCACCGGCGCCGCTTCGCTCTGGGGTAGGCCCGTGAGCGGACTCACCCTGGGTCTGGCGGTGGTGGTGGCCAGCATCATCATCGTGCTGGTGGTGGCGGTGGGGCAGGCCCGCCGCATGACGCGGCTGCGGCGGGCGCACTTGAGCGAGCCGAGCAACGCGCGGCTGAGCGCTACCGTTCAAAGGGTCGGCCGAGCCGCCGTGGTGCTCCGCGCCCTGCTCGGGCTACTCAGCGTGGTCGCGGTCTCTCTAGCCGCTCTCCTGCTGTAGAAGAGCTGGCCCCAATACCCAAGCGTCCAGAGCGAGCCTGTTACCTAGTAACGGTCAGCGGATGGCGCCCCGCGCCCGCTGCGAGGCCCACTCCGCAAGCAGCACCAGCACGAGTATGGCCAGCAGGATGAGGCTCACGCGCGCGAAGGCCAACGAGTTGATGTTCACGTTCAGTAGCATGCCGATGCCGCCCGCTCCCACCAGGCCTAGGAAGGTGGACTCGCGGATGTTGATGTCCCACCTGAACAGCACCGTGCCCGCGAACTGCGGGAGGGTCTGCGGCACGATGGCGTACACGATCCGCTGCAGACGCGAGGCGCCGGTGGCCTCCACCGCCTCGACGGCGTCCTTGTTCACTTCTTCTATCGACTCGTAGAGCAGCTTGCCGATGAAGCCCACCGAGCGCAGCGTCAGAGCCACCACGCCCGCGAACGCGCCCGGTCCGAACACGAACACCAGCACCAGCGCCCAGATGAGGGAGTGCACGCTGCGCGAGCCCACGATGATGACGAGCGCCACGGCCCGCACCACCGGGTGCGGCGTGGTGTTGCGGGCAGCCCCCAACGCTACGGGTATGGCCAGCAGTGTGGCGCCGAGCGTGCCCAGGGTGGCGATGTGGATGGTGTCGATGAGCGGCTTCACGAGCGTCGGGAAGTAAGCGAAGTCGGGTGGGAACATGCGCGCCATGAGGCGGCCGCCCTGGTAGAAGGCGTCGCGAACGAACTCCCAGTGCGTGTCCTGCGTGACGATGACCCAAGACACGGCAGTTACCAGCAGGAGCACCACCAACAGCACGGCGCGCACGAGCCGCTGCCTGAACGAAGTGGGGGTCCAACTGGTACGGCCCCCGGACTCTACTAATGGCATGCCGACCTCACTGGATCCGCGCCCGCACCCAACCGGACGCGTACTCGAGCACCAGCACGATGCCGATGATGAGGATGAGCACGGCTGCGGACGTGTCGAAGTCGTAACGCTGCACGGAGGTGCTCAGGGTGGCGCCGATGCCGCCCGCCCCCACGATGCCCAGGATGGTCGACTCGCGGAAGTTGATGTCGAAGCGGTACACGGAGAGCCCGATGAAGCGCGGCAACACCTGCGGCACCACCGCGTAGCGCACGAGCTGCCACCAGCTGGCGCCCGTGGAGCGGATGGCCTCGATCTGGGTGGCGTCCACGTCCTCGATGGCCTCGCCGAGCAGCTTGCCGATGAAGGCGATGGTGGCCACCACCAGCGTGAGCAGACCGGCGAACGCGCCGAAGCCCATCATCACCACGAAGATGATGGCGATGACCAGCTCCGGGAAGCTGCGCAGCACCGTGAGCACGGCGCGGCAGGCGGTGAACACCCACGGGTGCGTGAGGTTGGCCGCCGCGCCCAGCGCCACGGGCACGGCCAGCACCACGCCCACCACCGTGGCCACCACCGTCATGAGCAAGCTCTCCACGATGCCCGTACGGATGGCTGGCCAGCGCGACGCGAAGTCGGGCTGCAGGAACTGGCTGAGCAGGCGCATGCTGCGCTCGGCACCGCGCTGCACGCGCGCCACGTCTATCTCGATAGCGCTGAAAGCGAAAAATAGGTAAGCGATGACGGCAGCGGCCACGAGCCACTGCCACCAGGGGCGGCCCCGCTGCCAGGCGGGCCGCCAACTGCGGGGCGCGCTCTGGGTCACGCCGCCGCCTCAACGGCGGACCAGTCCTCGGCGCCGTAGATGAGGGTAAGGGCGTCGTCGTCGAGCTTGCTGGGCGGGCCGTCGAACACGACCTCCCCGGCGCGCAGGCCCACCATGCGCGGCAGGAAGCGCTTGGCCAGCTCCACGTCGTGGATGTTAACGATGGCCGCCACGCCGTTCTCGGCCGCCAACTCCACTATGAGGCGCATGACCTCGCGCCCCGTCTTAGGGTCGAGCGACGCAGTGGGCTCGTCCACCAGCAGCAGGTCGGGGCTCTGCATGAGAGCGCGTTCTCCATGACGCTGATGCGCTCCACCAGCGCGTACTCCTGGAAGATCATGCCGATGCGCCGGCGCTGACGGCGCAGCTTGCCGGCGGGCAGGTCGGTGAGCTCCACGCCGGCCATGCGGATGCTGCCGGACGAGGGTTCCACCAGGCGGTTGATGCAGCGTATGAGGGTGCTCTTGCCCGCCCCGGAGGCGCCGATGAGCCCGATGACCTCGCCGTTAGCCAGGGAGAGGTCCACGCCTTTCAGGGCCACGTCGCCGGTGTCGTAACGCTTCGTGAGGTTGAGGATCTCGAGCATGGCTACGCTCCGCGGGGAGGCAGGCCCAGCCAGTCACGCTGCCGCCTGCCGAGCGAACCCGGCAGGCGGCGGTCGTGACTAGGTCAGGGGGCTGCTTACCGCAGGCCCTCCAGGTAATCGATACCGAGTTCCTGGTCGATCTGGCGCACCACGGCCCAGGTGGTGGCGTAGTCGATCTCGAGGAACTTCTCCTGGCCTTCCGCGCCGAACTCGGCAAGCAGGTCGGTGCCGGTCCAGTCGTAGCTGAAGAACGCTTCCTTGATCTTCTCCTGCAGCTCGGGGTGCAGGTTGTGCACCA
>CAZFFG010000117.1:0-4945 GCA_964518275.1 uncultured bacterium
TCCGCCCGCGAGTACTCGTTCCTCATTCGCACCTGCGCCTCCAGGAGCCGCTGAACCTGACCCGAGGTGATGGCGCCTTGCATCTCCTTAGCCAGGCGCTCGAACTCCGGTTCTAGCTTCCCCGAAGCGGCTTGGAACTGGAGGTACTTCCGTGGCGAGGCGATGGCTAACGCTAGCGACCGGTACGCAACGAACACGCCGAACGCAACCCAGGTCCACTGCCAGTCGGGGAGGTTCGGCGCCAAGCCCTTGAGTATGGGGAGGCCCCCGAACACCACCGCCAGCGGAGCTGAAGCCAACAGCGCGGCGATCGACGTATGCAGGAACGCGGCGTCGGCGCGCGCCTTCAGGAAGCGCTTAACGCGGCTCTCCTCTGCCTCGAGCTGGTGAGCCCAAGCGCGCGTGTAGCCGAGGGTGACCCCCTCCGTGTGGATGGCGTGCAGCAGGGCCTCCATGTTACGGATGGGGCCCCTAGCGTCCTTACTCGAGAAGCCTGGAACCTGGTTGGCGCCGCGCTTTCCGGCCTGAGCGATCATCGCCAGCAAGACGAAGATAACGATGATGACGATGATTGTTACCAACTACCTGCCTCCAGCAGGCGCTCCGGCTCGCGGCTGTGTTCTGTCACGTGTAGAAGAGCAAGGTGCTGATGTGCGGCGAGCGTGGCCCCCAAGTGCGTTCTTGTGGGGCCACGCTAGTACCGGTACGTGCACGGCTTTCTTACTGGTGCGGATGAGCCGAATGCGGTGCCGGATGTGGACAGCTGGGATTCGGTATCTGTACGCCCGGTCTTAGACCCCCAACTGCCCCATCGCCTCCAACACGAGCTCTTCGCGCAGCGGCTCCCCGGCTGGTGCTGCCACCTCGTTCACCACTCGACCGTCCGCGAGGAACACCACGCGCTGGGCTCTGGCAGCCACGCGTGGGTCGTGGGTCACGACCACGATGGTCGTGCCCGACTGGTTGAAGCGCGTGAGCAGCTCAACGATCTCGGCTGAGGCGCTGGCGTTGAGGGCGCCGGTGGGTTCGTCGCCGAACAGCATGGCGGGCTCGTTCACGAGGGCGCGGCACAGGCTCACGCGCTGACGCTGGCCACCGGAAAGCTCGTGCACGGCGCGTTCCTCTAGCCCCCCTAAGCCGGTAGAGCGCAGCAGCTCGCGGGCGCGGCCTTCGAGCTCACTGGCCGGCGTGGCGCCCTCCAGCGCTGCTGCCAACATCACGTTGTCGAGCACGTTGAGGCTCTCCAGCAGGTTGGGCTCCTGGAACACGAAGCCGAGGCGCTGGCTGCGTAGCGTGGCGCGGTCGTCCTCGCTGAGCTCGCCGATGCTCTGCCCCTCGAGCAGCACGCGGCCCTCGTCGAAGGCGTCGATGCCGCTCAGGCAGTAGAGGAGCGTCGACTTCCCCGAGCCCGACGGGCCCATCACGGCCACGAACTCACCACGCTCCACGGTCAGCGACACGTCGTCGAGGACGGTGACCTCGGCGCCGCCGTTGCGGAAGCGTTTCGTCAGGTTCTGGGCGGTCAACGGTGCGGTCTTCGGTGCGGTCATCTTGTCTCCTTGGCTGTTCTGGGCAGGGGTGGCAGCAGGGTGGGCATGGGCCTAGGCGTTTTAGGCTCAGGCCCGCAGCCGAGCTGCTAGGTCGCCGTGGGCCCCGGCGCCCGTGGCCCCCGCAACCGAGGCGGCCGCGCTGGCCGCTACTGCGGCCGCGCCGAGCAGCGTGGCTAGCGGCACGAACTCGAGCGAGAGGCCCGACACGCCCACGGTGGAGAACACCAGGTCACCTATCACGTTGCCTACGGGCGTGGCCAGCAGCGCGCCCGCCATCACTCCCACCACCACGGCTAGCACCACGCGCAAGCCGTACTGGCGCCGTAAGTCGGTAGTGGTGAAGCCGAGCGCTCTGAGCACCGCGTTGGCCCTCCGTTCGCGCACCTGCATCAGGCGCACCGCCATGCCCGCTACGAGCGTGGCCAGCACCACGGCCAGGCCAGCGAAGAGCCAGGCCAGCGCGTCCATCACCCTCAGCATGTCGCCCATGACCTGGCTCACGTAGGTGCTCGTGTCTAGCACCTGCAGAGCGGGATGGGCCGCGCTGATGGAGGCGGCCAACTGCGCCAGGTCGGTGTTGGGCGCGGCCGCGATAGCGATCATCACGCCCACGCTGTCTCCCGCCGAGGTTGAGCCCGGCAGCACTTTGGCGGTCTTGCCGCCGTTGGTGATGTCCTGGTACGTGCCGGTGATGGTCATGGTTACGAGACCGTCGGTGGTGTGCACGAGCAGCGCGTCGCCGACGTCCACGCCCAGGCTGGCGGCGTTTATCTCGGAGAGCGCGATCTCGGTGCTGGTAGCGGGCGCGCGCCCCGCCCCGTAGCGCAGCGGGAAGGCGTCGTGCGCTCCGTAGTCGATGCGGAGCGGCGCCATGTCGCCTGTGACCGATAGCGCACTTACCATCACGTGGTGGTACGCCTCCACCCGAAGCACGCGGTCGTCGGCGACCAACCGGTCCACGGCGGCGGCGGCGATGGTGGCCGCGTCGGGCACGCCGAGCAGGTCCACGCGCAGGTCGTAGGCGCCGATCCCCATGTAGGTCACGAACTCAGCCGAGCGCGCGGTGGCGCCGAACCGGATGGGTACCAGGAAGGCCACCGTAGCGAGCAGCGCCACCAGCAGCACCGTTACGTGGCTGCCAGGCGAGAAGCGCACGCTGGCCCAAGCCAACCGGCCGATCACCGCGCCTCCGGTGCGTCCGCCTAGTGCGGGCCGGGGCCGGTAGCGGCGGGCCGATAACCCCGAGCCTCGCAGGGCATGCAGGGGTGTGATGCTGCGCAGGTACGCCAGCACGCGCCGCACGTACAGCATGGCCAGCGCGTACAGCACCAGCACCCCCACCACGGCAGCCATCACGCCCAGCATCGGTAGACCGACCTCACCCATCTGCCGTTGCACGCCAGCCAGGATGGCGCCGCGGGCCAGTAGCGCCGCGCCGCCGCCTAGCGCCGCGCCCGCTGCCAGCAGCAGCCGGTACTTGCCTAGGTAGGTGGCACCGATGTTGGTGTTGCTTACACCCAGCGCTTTCATCACGCCGATGTTGCGCAGGTCCTCCTCCAACGTGGTGGTGAGCGCGTAGCGGATGCAGAGGAACGCGATGAGCAGCACCACGCCCGACATGAGCACGAAGAACAGCACGGTTAAGCCGTCGTTCAGACCGTTCACGAGCCGGAACAGGGCCCACGTCAGCGTGGGACCGCTAGCCTCCAGGCCCGCCGCGAAGTAGGCAGCCTCGAACGCCGGAACCGCGCTGGGATCCTGCAGCCGGAACGAGATGAGCCGCTCGGGTTCGGTACCCAGTAGCTTGGCCGCGGTGGCGTAGTCGGACTCGTGCAACAGGAGCCGTTTCGAGGAAGCCAGCGAGGAGTTCATCTGCGAGTCGCGGAACGCGCCCGCCACCACGAAGGTGAGCACCTCGCCGCCTGCGTGGAGGCTCACCTCGTTGCCCGGCTCCAGGCCGTACTTGGTGACGTACGGGGTTGGCACGTAGATCTCGCCCGGCATAGGCCGCGCCACTTCCCCGTCCAACCTGAGCAGCCGATCCATGTGCCTAGGCTGCGTCACGAAGCCGTTCTGCTGCACCTCAGCTTCCAGCGATGTCTGTCCGAAGCGCAGCTGCGCGTTCTGCACGTTGAGGTAGTCGATGACCTCGAACGCCACCACCTCCGGGCGGCTAGCAGCGAAACTGGCCAAGCGTTCCTCGTTAACTGGGCCCTGGTGCATCTGCATGAAGTGCGGCGTGCGCGCCGACTCCATGAAGCCGTCCACCGTGCCCACCACGGCTAGGCCCAGGATCAGCGCGCTTGCGAGCAGAGCGGAGGCCAGCGCCAGGAACGCAACCATGGAAGCCGACACGACCCGGTTGCGGCTCAGGTTGCTCCGTACCAGCTTGCGCGTCATGGCCCGTCGAACGTTCATACAGGCACGCTAACCGCGCCCCTGTAATGCCAGCATCAGGCCTCGGGCCTAGCCGCCTCTAGTCCGAATGTATGAAGGAAACGGGTCGCTACACGCGGGTGGCGCCGTACGCCGCGGCCAGGCTCGAACGCTCCCGGCCTCGTACCACCATGGCCACCAGGGAGGCCGCTACCAGCACGCCGACAGCGATGAGGGCCGCGGTGACGATGCCGCCTGTGCCCGCGCCCTCCGCGGCGCGGGCCGCTGCGATGCCACCCAGGCCCCACGCGATGACCAGGGTGTAACCCCAGTCGCGCCGGGTGGCCGCCGCCAGCAGCCCAAGCAACGCTGCCGCTGCCACCATCACGATGGTCACCAGCGGCGCGCTGCCGCCCCCGTCGACGCCCTGCGACACGAGGAAGATGGCCGTGTTGGCGATGGTTGCCACCGAAATCCAACCCAGGTAGACCGCGAACGGCAGATCGAGGCACCACCGCTCCGCGCCTCGCACCGGTGCGCGCCAGGCGTCCACGCGCAGGTAGAGCAGCACGAGCGTAGCCAGCAGAGCCAGCATGAGCAGCTCCGACACGGTGATGGCGAGAGCGTGCCAAGACAGTAGCCACACCGCGTTCAACACGCAACTCAGAACGAAGAGGGGCCGGGCCGCGGCCAGGCGCCCGCTACCAGCCGAGCGGGGCAGCGCCTGGTACACCACGAACACCGCCAAGAGGAGGTAGATCACTCCCCACACCGCGAAGGTGAAACCCGCCGGCGTGAACAGTGTGGGGTACGTGCCCGACACCTCCTCGGTGCTGCGCCCGAAGAGCGGGAGCGCGTTGGCCAGCGCGTTGACGGCGATCATCGCCAGGTAGGCAACCACGCAGGCCACACGCCATGCGTTCGAATTCTCAGACGTACCGTGGGAAGCTCGAAGGCTAGCGCTGTTCATGCGGCATTATGCGGCTGGGTGCGAGAACCGCTTGTGAGGGTTGCAGCGG
>CAZFFG010000118.1:0-4912 GCA_964518275.1 uncultured bacterium
TCCTGGCCGACGTGCCCAGCATCCGCGACGTGATCCTCTTCCCGCTGCTCAGGCCCGAGTAGGCGGCCCACGTTGGCACTCAGCTGAGTCGGCGCCCTGAGTCGGGGCCCCGCACCGGCGCCCCGTGTGAGGAGCGCCTCAGCCGGCCGCCTGCCAGGCCGCGCGCACGTGCTGCACTAGTTCGTCGTCGATGTCGTCAGGGGTGCTCACGAACAGCCGGTGGGTGCACATCTTGCCTGGCGGTAACTCCTCCAGGCGCCCCTTGGCTGGCGCGCCGCGGTGGTTGATGCCCACCTCCAGCCGGCCTTTGGTGCCGGGCCCGAGGGTGGCGAACTGCTTGCTGGTGCGCAGGCTCACGTAGGACTTCTTTGGGGAGACCTTGAAGTCGCCGATGCCTTGCAGCTTTGCTAGCACCGCGTTGTGTAGGGGCCGTAGCGCCGCCTTGCTGCCGGAGTAGACGGTGTCGAGAGGGTCGGCGGTCGGGTCCTGCGGTTCGGTGCGCTGGCGGTACGTGTGCGTGAGCATGCTGGCGTGGCCGTGCCCGAGGCCGAGCTCTTCCTTCAGGCGGGTTATGTACTGGCCCGGCTTCAGCTCGCCCCAACCGCGCATGAGCTCCATGATCTGCTCCACCGTCTTTCCCGTGCTGGCTTCTATGTTGGCTGTGGCCGTGGCTACGTACTTGGCGGCCTTGTCGGCCTCGTTGCTGGCCGCTGAGTTGGCTGCTGTTGTGGCCGAGTCGCCGGCACCGGTCGCCTTCTTGGCCATCTCTACGCTCCTTCCACTGCCTTGCGGATGGCGCTCTCGAACCGTCCCAGATCGCCATGGAAGCGGATCGCCTTCTCCTGCTCGTCGTCTATGGGTCCCATTATCACGCGCGACGAACGCAGCACCGTGCCCTCCCCGTCCGCCTCGAAGGTGGCCGTGGTGTCCATGATGGTGCCTGCATGCAGCCGCGAGCGTACGGAGTAGCGGCGCGGCGGATCCCACTCGGTCACGTGACCGTATAGGTAGCCGCGACCCTCGCCCCAGTCCTCGTACTGCGCCCCGCCCACGCGCGGCTCGAAGACGATGCGTTCCACGCGGTCGCCGCCGTAGGTGTGCGGGAACCACTTCAGGATCTGCGCCGGGTCCGTGAGGGCGGCGAACACCCTGTCGGTAGGCGCAGAGAAGCGCATCTCGTTCTCTAGGCGCAGGACGCGGACCGGTTCGTTGGCCATGTGATCCTCCTCCAGGTGCCGCTTGAGAGCGGTCAGCTCCGTGGCGGCGGTGTCGGCGTAGTGGCCGACCCAGCGTTCGTAGAAGCCGCGAAGCGTGGCGGCGTTGAGGTGGTTATAGCGGTTGCGACCGCGCCGCTCGATGATCACTAAGTGGGCGTTCGTGAGCACGTCTAAGTGCTGCATCACGGCGAAGCGCGAGAGCTCGGGTAGGGTGGCGGCCAGCTCGCTTGTGGTGAGGGGTCCGGCCGCCAGTGCGTCCATGATGTGGCGGCGGAACGGGCTGGACAGCGCTTTCCATATCGCGTCGTTACCGCGCCCCGGCGCACGCGAAGCGCGCCCGGGGCGCGGCTTGCGGTCCGTGGTTGTGACCACGGCACCTGCCTGCGCTAGCTTAGTCATGTGATGTTTATATCACATGTAACGGTGCGGCCATCGCGCAACCCTCACGGGGTCAGCTGACCCTTCGACCTGGTTCTCTGGCTTTGCCTGGTAGCGCTAGTGGGGGCGGCGCCTCACGGGCTACGTGGGGCGCCCACTTCGACCTCCGCCTTGGTGGCCAGACGCCCGTTGCGGTGCGCCTTGTCGGCGGCGTCGTAACGCTGCTCCAGCGGCCTGCATAGGCGCAGGAAGTACTGCATGAGGGGCCCGACGGTTACGGCGAAGATGACGGTGCCGAGGCCCACCGAGCCGCCCATGATCCAGCCCGTCACGAGCACGGTCACCTCTACCAGCGTGCGGCTCAAGCGCACGCTGAGGCCCGTCATGCGCGAGATGCCGAGCACGAAGCCGTCGCGTGGGCCGGCGCCCAAACCGGCGGTTATGTAGATGCCGGTTGCCAGACCGCCGAGCGCAACGCCGGCGGTGAAGACCACCGTGCCTAGCACCCAGCCGAACTCGGGCGGGCTGGCCGGCATGCGCAGGAACACGTCGGACCAGACGCCTATGAGGATCATGTTCAGCACGGTGGCGATGCCGATCTTCACGCGCGTGACGCCCGCGGAGAAGAGCAGCACCACGAAGCCGGCGATGATCATGGCCTGCCCGAAAGATAAAGGCGTGACCAGCGAGAGTCCCTGGTGGAACACGTCCCACGGCCCGAGCCCGATGGCGCCCCACACCATCAGCGCTATGGAGAGGCCGTAAAGGAGCAGGCCCACGTTCAGGTGCAGTAGGCGCAGCAGGAACACCGGCCAGGTTGAGAAGGGCGGGCGCTGGAACATCGGCTGAGCGTACCGCTTCGTGAAGGTTCCCTGTGATGTTCGCGAGCAGGGACGGCGTTCCGCGGCCGGCTGGCTCACGGGCAGCGGCCCGCGCCGAGCCCCTGCGCCGCAGTTAGGTGGTCACTGCCGCTTTTCGGTGTCCGTTCGGGGTGGGCTCATCTCCAGTTGAGCGCGCCGCCACAGGATGGCGTAAACGCGCTCGAGCAGTTCCTTGCGTTCGGTTTCGGTGAGGCCCTTGTCTGTCTCGATTTCGAGCATGAGGTCGTCGAGGTCGAGCATGCTCCAGCGATCCACGCGGCCGAGCAGGTAGTCGTACTCGCCGTAGCGAGAACGCTTGCCTTGAGGGTCGTCGCCTGCGGTTCGCCGCACCATACTCAGACTGTAGGTAGGCAGGTGGCGGGGGCCAAGAGTCAAACGTCACCGACGGCCGAGCGTGTGGTGGCCGCGGTACTATTCTCGCCATGTCGCAAACCAACGGCCACTTCCCCGCCTGGGTGAGGGAAGCCATCTTCTACCAGGTCTTCCCCGACCGGTTCGCCCAGAGCGCGCGCGTGAGCAAGCCCGGCAACCTCGAGGCGTGGAGCGCACCACCTACCGTGCACGGCTACAAGGGGGGCGACCTCCTGGGCCTGGCGGAGAAGCTCGATCACCTGCAGGAGCTTGGCGTGAACGCCATCTACCTGAATCCCATCTTCTCCTCGGGCTCGAACCACCGCTACCACACTCACGACTACTTCCGAGTCGACCCACTGCTTGGCGGCGACGCCGCCTTCGACGAGCTGCTGGCAGAGGCGCACGCGCGGGGCGTACGGGTGGTGCTCGACGGCGTGTTCAACCACGCCAGCCGCGGGCTGCTACAGTTCCACGACATCCTCGAGAACGGCGCCGCCAGCCCGTACGTGGACTGGTTCCACGTGAACGGCTTCCCGCTCAACGCCTACGGCGGCGGTTCGCTCGGTTACGACGCCTGGTGGGGCCTGCCGGCGTTGCCGAAGTTCAACACCAACAACCCGGCCGTGCGCGAGTTCCTCTTCCGCGTGGGCGAGTACTGGCTGGAGCGTGGCATGGACGGCTGGCGCCTGGACGTGCCGAACGAGATCGACGACGATGCCTTCTGGCAGGAGTTCCGGCGTCGCTGCCGCGCGGTGAACCCCGAGGCGTACCTCGTGGGCGAGATCTGGACGGGCGCCGAGCGGTGGTTGCGGGGCGACATCTTCGACGGCGTGATGAACTACCCACTCACCCGGGCCATCTTCGGCCTGGTGGGACGCGACATCGACAGGGGCGAGCTGGCCAAGAGCGGCCTGGCTGCCATCGATCCCCTCAACGCCCACGGGTTCGCTGCGGAAGTGGAGCGGCAACTGAACGCTTACCCGCAGGAGGCTGTTCATAGCCAGCTCAACCTGCTCGGCTCGCACGACACGCCGCGCGTGCGCACGAGCCTCGGTAACGACTTGGCCGCGCTGCGCCAAGCGTGGTTACTCCTCTTCGCCTTCCCCGGCGCGCCCTGCGTGTACTACGGCGACGAGATCGGGTTGCAGGGCGGTCACGACCCGCACTGTCGTGCCGGCATGCCGTGGGAGCAGCGCGAGTCGTGGGACGAGGAGCTGCTTGGGCTAGTGAGGAGCTTGGCCCACGCGCGGCGCGAGCACCCCGCCCTCACCCAGGGCACCACGCAGGTGAGCGCCCCCAAGGACGACCTGCTACTGGTGGAGCGCCGCGCCCAGGCGTCCACCGAGGACGTGGTCTACGTGCTGGTGAACACCTCGGGCGCCGCGTCCACGGTGCCGGAGAGCGCCATGCCCCGCGGCCGCTACCGCGACCTGCTGGCGGGCCACGAGGTGGAGCTGGTGAACGGCAACGGCGTCGTGCCTGCTCGCGGCGGGCTCATGCTGGCGCCGGTGGGCTGAGCGCGGGCGGCGCTGGCCCGTGTGCGGGCGGCGCCGGACTGGGCACTAGGTTGGTGGCCTTAGCGGCCCGCTCAGTCCTCCTGCAGCAGGATGGTGCTCTCGTCTCCCACCACCAGCCGGTGCGTGCTGGGCCGGCCCTCGTGGCCGGCTATGCGCACCTCTTCGCCTATCAGGCTGGCCTGGATGCGGGGGCCAACACCCTCTATGGACGTGCGGGCGCCCACCACGGAGTACTCGATCTCGGAATCGCGGATGACGCAACCTTCGCCGATGGCCGTGAACGGCCCGATGTAGGCGCCTACCACCTGCGCGCCCGGCGCTATCAGGGCGGGGCCGAAGATGGTGGTGTCCTTCACCACGGCTCCCTCGCCCACCACTACCTCACCCACCAACTGCGAATCGTGCACGTCGCCCTTCACGGCGCGCTTGGCGCGCATGAGCAGCAGGCGGTTGGCGTCGAGGATGTCTTCGGGCTTACCGGTGTCCTTCCACCAGCCGCGCACCTCAACTGGCGCCACGGGCTCGCCCGCCTCGATGAGGCGCTGGATGGCGTCGGTTATCTGGA
>CAZFFG010000119.1:0-4886 GCA_964518275.1 uncultured bacterium
GAGGGCGAGCCCGCGGGTGCGGCCCTCTGGAACACACTGAGCGACCCTTACTACCTGGGACGCATCTGGTTCACGCTGGGGCAGGCGCTGCTCTCTACCCTGCTCACCGTGGCGCTCGGGCTGCCCACCGCGCTGCTGTTCGCGCGGTACCGTTTCCCGGGCAAGCGGGCGCTGACGGCCGCCTTCACCATTCCGTTCGTCATGCCCACCGTGGTGGCTGGCATCGGCTTCATGGCGTTGGCCGGTCCACGCGGCGTGCTGGGGGTGGACCTGCGAAACAGCCTCGCCATCGTGCTGGCGGCGCACGTGTTCTACAACTTCGCCGTGGTGGCCAGGCTGGTCGCGAGCTTCCTGGAGCGTGTAGCGCCGCAGCTCGAGGAGGCCGCCGCCACCTTGGGCACCGGCCGCTGGCGCACCCTCTGGCGCGTGACGCTGCCTCTGGCCATGCCCGCCACCCTCGCCGCGGCGGTCCTCACGTTCATCTTCTGCTTCACCAGTTTCGGCGTCATCCTCATCCTGGCGCCCGCGGCGCGCTTCGCTACGCTGGAGATAGAGATCTACAACCTCACCGCGCGCCTGCTGCAGCTCGACGCGGCCGCGGTGCTGGTGCTGGTGCAGCTGGTGTTGGTGCTGGGCGCGGCCTCGCTCTACACCAGGCTGCAGGAGCGCCTCGCGGTCCCGGTGGCGCCGGGCGCAGCGGAGCGGGCGCCCACGAGCGGCACGAAGGTGCTCATCGGCGCCGACCTGCTGCTCGCCGGCGGCCTCATCCTGGCACCTTTGGCCGCGCTGCTCGTGCAGGCGTTCACGAGCCCCACAGGCGTGTTCCCCAGCCTCGCCAACTTCGCCAACCTGCTCAGCGTGCAGCCCACGCTCAGCTTCCCCGGACTGTGGCGTGCGCTCGGCAACTCGCTCACGTTCGCCACGCTCAGCACGGCCGTGGCGCTGCTCGTAGGCTTCGCGTTCGCTTACGCGGTGGCGCGGGGCGGCTGGCGCGTGCTTGACCAAGCCAGCCTGTTGCCGCTGGCCACCAGCCCCATCACGCTAGCGTTCGGCTACCTGCTCACCTTCCCCATGCTGGTCACCACCTTCTGGGGCATCCCTCTGGCACACGCGCTGCTGGCCTTCCCGTTCGTGGCGCGCACGCTGTTACCAGCGTTACGTTCCATGCCGAGGCAGCAGCTGGAGGCCGCGGCGCTGCTGGGCGCCGGGCCCGCCCGTACCCTGTGGCGCGTCGAGCTGCCGCTGCTGCGCTCCGCCCTGCTAACGGCCGCCGCCTTCGCCTTCGCCATCTCCATGGGCGAGTTCGGCGCCACCCTGCTACTGGTGCGGCCCGAGTACGCCACCTTGCCAGTGGCCATCTACGATCGCCTCGGCCGACCCGGTGCCGTGAACTACGGGCAGGCACTCGCTCTGGCGGCCGTGCTCATGCTCCTAACAGCGTTGGTCATGCTTATCCTGCAGAGACGTGGACGGAGCGAGTTCTAAGTGAGCAGCGGCGTGCCGCATGTCGGCGTTAACCGCGGGGGCGTGCTCTCGTGAGCCTAGAGCTGCGGGGCCTAACCAAGCGCTTCGGCGCCGTTACGGCCGTCAACGAGGTGTCGCTATCCCTGCACGAGGGCGAGACCGTGGCGCTACTCGGCCCCAGCGGCTGCGGTAAGAGCACCCTCCTGCGACTGGTGGCCGGACTCGAGAGGCCCGACGCTGGACGCCTGACGCTGGACGGCCAGGACGTTACCTACGTGCCGCCGCAACGGCGTGACGTGGGCATGGTGTTCCAGTCGTACGCCCTCTTCCCCCACTTAGACGTGGCCGGCAACGTGGCGTTCGGGTTGGTGGAGGACCGCATCCCAGCCGCCGAACGGACAGCGCGCGTGAACGAGTTGCTGGCACTGGTCGGTCTGGCAGGCTTAGGTTCGCGGCGCGTGGACCGACTGTCGGGCGGGCAACAGCAGCGCGTTGCATTGGCGCGAGCGCTGGCACCCGATCCGGGCATGCTGCTGCTGGACGAGCCCCTTTCGAACCTCGACGAGCAGCTGCGCCAGGCGCTCAAGGGCGAGCTAGCCCGACTGCTGGGTGCGCTGGGTAAGCGCGCCCTGTACGTGACCCACGACCAGAGCGAGGCTTTCGCGCTGGCCGACCGGGTGGCGCTCATGCGCGCCGGGCGCATCGTGCAGGTCGGCGCGGGTGAGGAGCTACTCGAACGCCCCGTGAGCAGCTGGGCGGCCCGGTTCCTGGGCCACGAGAACGTGTACGACAAGGCGCCCGCAGGAGTGTTGCGCAACGGCCGAAACGACACGTCCGGCGCGGCGCTCTTCCGCGCCGACCTGGCGCGTCTCCTACCTGTGGGGGGCGAGCCCGAGTCGGGCGCATACACCCAGACCGCAGAGGCGCGAACGCCGGACGCTCCCACGCTCGAGGCGCAGATCACGGCAGCGCAGCGCGAGGGCCTTGGCTGGCGCCTCCTCCTGGATGTGCCCGCTTGGAGCGTAACGGTGGTGTGGCGCGGCTTCGACCGGGAGCTGGCTGCCTTGGGCACACCGCAGCCGGGGCTTCGGGTGAGGCTCGCGGCACCGCCCGAGGCGTGGCGCGCGCTACCCGGCGAGGAGCGCGGTCACGAAGCGAAGGAGACTGGTCGAGATGAACGCTAGCGTAAACGGCGCCACCGCCCTAGTACTCGCCGCGGGCACGATCCCGTTGCCGCGCTTGGTGCCGCCACTCCTCGAGGGCGTAAGCATCGTCATCGCCGCCGACGGCGGTCTGGAGCTGGCACGCACCCTGCGGCTCACCCCCGACCTGTTGGTGGGCGACATGGACAGCGTCAGCGCTACGGCGCTGGCGGCGTACCCAGACGTACCGAGGCAGACCCACCCCACAGCTAAGGACGAGCTCGACCTGGAGCTTGCCCTCACCGCCGCGCTCGAGCGCGGTGCCAGCGAGGTTCGCGTGCTGGGCGCCTTCGGAAGCCGCCTCGATCAGGGGCTGGCGGCGCTGTTCGTAGCTGCGCGTCACGCAGCGGGCACCGCGGAGCGGGGCCCCGTTCACGTGTCGCTGCACGGCGCGCATCACGAGGTGCACGTACTGGCCGCCGGCCGCCCCCGCCGCTTCGCGCTGCCGGCAGGCGTCACCGTTAGCCTGCTGCCGCTCGGCGCCGACGCCGTGGTTTCGGGCGCCGGCCTCAACTACCCGCTTGAGCGTATGGCGTTGCCGTTCGGCACGGGCCTCGGGGTCTCGAACACCGTAACGGGCGAGCCGGGCACGGTTACCGAAGTCCACCTCGAGGCCCACAGTGGCACGGTGGCGCTGATGGTGGAGCACGACCCGACCGCGGCAGCGCCACGCCAGGCGATCTGGGGTTCGCAAGCGCACCGCATCGAGGAGTCGTTAGCCGCCGCCGACCCGGCGCTGGCCGACCTGGTGACGCGCGTGGTGTACGACGAGGTCTTCGCCAGGCCGGGCCTCGACCTGCGCACGCGCGAGCTCGTGAGCGTGGCGGTGCTCACGGCACTGGGGGCCGAGGACGAGCTAACCACGCACCTGCGGGGAGCGCTGCTGGTGGGCGCCACGGAGCTGGAACTGCGCGAGACGCTCATCCACACCGCTATCTTCGTGGGCTTCCCGCGCGCCATCCAGGCCATGCGGCAGCTGCAGCGCTTCCTCGAGAAGCGTCAGGCGGGCCAGGCGGAGCCCCGCACGGCAGGGCCAGATTCGTAGCCCTGCCGTAACTCCAAGTTGTAACGGTTCCGACTTTGGAGGACATCGAGCCCTGCGGTCTAATGACATAATCGTGGGAGAAACCGGGGCTCTGCACCCGGCCTGGCCGATCTACAGGTAGCCACACACCTTATCTCACAGCAAGGGAGCACCATCATTTCCTACACCAACAAGAAACCGCTGACGACCGCCGCCGGAGCGCCGGTACCCGAGAACGACAACGCCAAGACCGCTGGCCCGCGCGGGCCCATGCTGCTCGAGGACGTCTGGTTCCTAGAGAAGCTGGCGCACTTCCACCGCGAGGTCATCCCCGAGCGCCGCATGCACGCCAAGGGCTCCGGCGCATGGGGCACCTTCACCGTCACGCAAGACATCACTCGCTACTCCAAGGCGGCCGTGTTCTCCCAGGTGGGCAAGCAGACCGAGATGTTCGCGCGCTTCTCCACCGTGGCCGGTGAGCGCGGCGCCGCCGACGCCGAACGCGACATCCGCGGCTTCGCCCTGCGCTTCTACACGGAAGAAGGCAACTGGGACATGGTGGGCAACAACACCCCCGTGTTCTTCCACCGCGACCCGCATAAGTTCCCCGACCTGAACCGCGCCGTGAAGCGCGACCCGCGCACCAACCTGCGCTCGGCCGAGAACAACTGGGACTTCTGGACCAACCTGCCCGAAGCGCTGCACCAGGTCACCATCGTCATGTCCGACCGCGGCATCCCGGCCAGCTACCGCCACATGCACGGCTTCGGCTCGCACACCTACTCGTTCATCAACGCCGACAACGAGCGCTTCTGGGTCAAGTTCCACTTCCGCACCCAGCAGGGCATCAAGAACCTCACCGACGCCGAGGCGGCCGCCATCAACGGTGAGGACCGCGAGTCCGCCCAGCGCGACCTCTACGAGGCCATCGAGCGCGGCGACTTCCCCAAGTGGAAGTTCTACATCCAGGTCATGCCTGAAGCCGAGGCGGCCAACTACCGCTTCCACCCCTTCGACCTCACCAAGGTCTGGTCGAAGAAGGATTACCCCCTCATCGAGGTGGGCGAGTTCGAGCTCAACCGCAACCCCGACAACTACTTCCAGGACGTGGAGCAGGTGGCTTTCACCCCCGCTAACGTAGTGCCGGGCATCGGCTACTCGCCCGACCGCATGCTGCAGGGCCGCCTCTTCTCGTA
>CAZFFG010000120.1:0-4834 GCA_964518275.1 uncultured bacterium
CCGATCTCGGCCTGGCAGCCGCCCGTGGCGCCCGCGATGAACATGCTCTTGCTGATCACCTGAGCCACGCCGGCAGCGAGGACCAGCGGCATGACCAGGTCGTCGTCGGGGATGCCCAGGTGGTCGGCAACACCGAGGAGCGCGCCGGGCACGGTGCCCGCGCTGCCAGCTGTGGGCGCGGCCACGATACGGCCCATGCGAGCGTTCTCCTCGTTGACCGCCATGGCGTACTCCTGCACACGCTTCAGGAGAGGGGAGCCGAGCGGATCGGCGGCCTCGTGCAGCGTGCGGGCGTTCCAGCCCACCATGCCGGTGCGGCTCGGTTCCTTGCTGGCCAGGCCGCGCTTGATGGAATCGCGCATCTCGTCGATACGTGAGCGCATGGTGGTGAGCAGCTTGTCGCGCTCCGCGGGGTCGTTGCCCACCTCGTTCTCGAGCACGGTCTCAGAGGCGCGCCCTAGGCTCTTAGAGAGCTCGTCGAGGGTCATCACTTAACCTCGCTTCCGTCGCCCCAGTTGGCGCTGATGGGCGGGTCGCCAGCGTCGGTGATGCGCTCCTCGGCGCCCCGCATGACCTCGGGTAACTGCCGCAGCCAATGGATGTAAGGCAGCTCAGCGAGGTAGCGCGTGGCGTAATCGGCCAGGGGCTTATCGATCTCGACCGACATCATGGCGTGCCCGCCGCGCTTCTGGCGGGCGGAGAAGGCTGTGGCGATGTTGCCGTCGTCGTCGGCCACCACGCCGGCCACCCGCGCGATAACGCCGGGGCGGTCGGTGTGCAGCACGAGGAGGGTGTGGTACGCGCCGCTCACGTGCACGTCGAAGCCGTTCACCTGCGTCACGCGCACGAAGCCTGCGCCCAGGCTGGAACCCAACACGGAGACGCTGTCCTCGTCGGCCCCCGTTAGCTCGAGACGTACCGAGTTGGGATGGATGTCGCCCAGGTCGGCGGTTACGTACTCGAGCTCCATGCCGGCGGCCTCAGCGTGCTCGAAGGCGTTACGAAGGCGCGGATCGTCGGGCATGAAACCCAACAAGCCCCCCGCGAGGGCGAGGTCGGTGCCGTGACCCTTGGCCGTCTTTGCGAAGGAGCCGTGCAGCACCAGGCGGGCGCTTCGGGGCGTGCCGCCCAGCGCGTGCCGCGCCAGCAGCGCCAACCGGCAGGCACCAGCGGTATGCGAACTAGAGGGCCCCACCATGACGGGGCCGATCTGATCTAGGAGACCCATATACCTGCAAGTGTAGCCGTGCCGGCGGGCCGAGCGGCGCCGCGGCGTACCTACCTGTGCACAACGTGGTTACTTGCGGGTGCTGTCCTTCAGCCCCTTGCCGGGCTTGAAGGCGGGGTACTTGCTGGCCGGGATCTTTATCTGCTCGGTGGTGCCGGGCCGCACACCGGTGCGCGCCTTGCGCGAGCGCACCTCGAAGGTGCCGAAGCCCGTGAGCTGAACCTTGTTGCCCTTGCCGAGCTCGAGGCGGATGGTGTCCAGCACGGTGTCGAGGACGGCCTTCACGTCCTTCTTCCGGAGCGCTGACCCCTCCGCTACCGTGTCGACCAGGTCGGCCTTCGAGACGGTCATCGCCGTACGCTTCGCCATCTTGCCCTCCTGTTTGATCCGTGTGGATTTCGTGCACTGTAGCAAACGACCCCAGGGGGCACAAGGGGATAAAGCCGCTCCCAGGCGCTATGTCGGCGCTCTTCAGGCCTCCTCGGCCTTGGCGGCGGGGAGGAGCGCGCCGATCTTCGCCATCACGGTCTGGGTGAGCTCGCGCGCCTCGTCGCGGCTCTTGCCCGTAGGGACGATGGGCTCACCGAACGCGACGTGGAACGCACGCCCTTGCCGCCAGATGGCGGTGGGGATCACGGGCACGCTCGCACGCTGAGCGAGGTAGCTGGCGCCGTCCAAAGCGGCGGCGTCACCGGCGTTGCGCGTGCCCTGCACGAAGATGCCCACCATGCGTCCCTGCCCGAGCCGCCTGAGCGCCTCCTTGATAGCGCCTATGTCCTGCCCGTCGCGGTCCACAGGGAACGCCCGTAGTCCCCGCAGCAGCGCGCTCAGGAGCGGCTTCTCGAACAGCTCCTTCTTGGCCATGAACTCGAGCTTGCGGTTTATAGCCACGCCCACGATGGGTGGGTCCCAGGTGCTGACGTGGTTGCAGGCCACCACACCGCCACCGGTACTTGGCACGTTGTTCAGGCCCGTGACCTTGAGGCCGTAGAAGAGCCGCGCGAAGGCCCGCACTATCACGATGGCCGTGGGCATGAACCAGTTCGGGTGGAAGATGCGTTCTAGCAAGCTCATCTGCGGCTGCTGCGGCCTCACTCGGCCTGCTGCCGCCCCCTGCGGCGGTCGAGGTAGAGAGAGACGAGCACGCCGAGCGCGGCCACCAGCAGGTGGAGCGCCACCCAGGTGGCCTGCTGGCCGTCCCACGGCAGGCTGACCTCGAAGAGCGCCTTGCGCTGCGGGAGCTGCCACGCCGCCAATGCGGGCAGGACGAGCAGCATTGGGGAGAGGGGCACGGCCAGGAGCCGCCAGCCGAACTCCAGTCCGATCATGCCCAACAGGTTGCCGGACAGCACCACGGGCAGCATCACCAGCCAGTCGGGGTCGCCGCCGATGAGGCCCACGGGCGGCGCCAGCAGCGTCGTGAGGTACGCCGCGGGCATGCCCGCCATGGCGAAACCGAGGTAGGCCGACAGCACGATGCCGAGAGAGCGGAACAGTATGGGCATCGGCGCCACGGCGCAGACCACGGCGGCCAGGAAGAAGAAGAGGCCGATGAAGAGGCGTTGTGGCATGGCCACCGTGCGGATCACTGAGAGTCCCTCCCTCGCACGGCATCGTACTT
Organism: uncultured bacterium; assembly: GCA_964518275.1. Classification (GTDB taxonomy): domain Bacteria; phylum Deinococcota; class Deinococci; order Deinococcales; family Trueperaceae; genus JAAYYF01. Next base: position 2,850 of record CAZFFG010000120.1, read on the forward strand.
CGCCGTGCGCTCACGGGTGGCGGTAGTGGCTGGGCCCACGGCGGCGGTCAGGCTACCTCGGCCACTTCGGCCGGTAGTCGCTCCCGGATGCCCTCCACGCCTCGCAGGAACTTGCCTGTGGCGCTGGCGCTGTTCTGAGCCACCGCCTCGGGCGTGCCTGAGGCCACCAGCGTGCCGCCGCGGGCGCCGCCGTCCGGCCCTAGGTCGATGATCCAGTCGGCGGTCTTGATGACGTCGAGGTTGTGCTCGATGACCACCAGGGTGTTGCCCTGTTCCACAAGGCGGTGCAGCACGTCGAGCAGCTTGCGCGTGTCGTCGAAGTGCAGGCCGGTGGTGGGCTCGTCGAGGATGTAGAGCGTCTGGCCCGTGCTGCGCCGCCCGAGCTCGCTAGCGAGCTTCACGCGCTGTGCCTCGCCGCCGGAGAGGGTGGGGGATGGCTGACCGATCTTGATGTAGCCGAGACCCACGTCCTGCATGAGCTGCAGCTTGCGGGCGATGGCGGGGATGTTCTCGAAGAACTCGAGCCCCTCGTCCACCGTCATCTCCAGCACGTCGGCTATGGACTTGCCGCGGATCTTCACCTCGAGCGTCTCGCGGTTGTAGCGCGCGCCCTTGCACACCTCGCACGGCACGTAGATGTCCGGCAGGAAGTACATCTCCACCTTCACGGTGCCGTCGCCCTTGCACGCCTCGCAGCGGCCGCCCTTGACGTTGAAGGAGAAGCGGCCCGGCTTGTAGCCGCGCTTGCGCGACTCCGGCGCACGGGTGAAGAGGTCGCGGATGTCCGTGAAGATGCCCGTGTAGGTGGCGGGGTTGGAGCGCGGCGTGCGGCCGATAGGGCTCTGGTCGATCTCGATGACCTTGTCGACGTGCTCGGCGCCCTTGATGCGCGTGTGCGCGCCGGGCTGCGCCTTGGCGCGGTAGAGGCGCTTGGCGAGGGCCGCGTGCAGTATGCCCTTCACCAGGGTCGACTTGCCCGAGCCGGAGGCGCCCGTGACGCACGTGAGCGTGCCCAGCGGGAACGCCACGTCGATCTCTTTGAGGTTGTGCTCGCGCGCTCCCACCACCACGAGCTGCTTGCCGTTGCCCTCGCGGCGTTTCTCGGGCACGGGGATCTTCTTCTCGCCCCGCAGGTACTTGGCGGTGAGCGAGCGCTTGTGCTTCATGAACTCTTCCGGTTCGGCGGCGGCCACCACCTCGCCCCCGTGCACGCCGGCGCCCGGGCCCAGGTCCACGATGTAGTCGGCGGCGCGCATGGTCTCCTCGTCGTGCTCCACCACGATGAGGGTGTTACCCAGGTCGCGCAGGTGCAGGAGCGTCTTGAGGAGGCGGGCGTTGTCGCGCGGGTGCAGGCCGATAGAGGGCTCGTCGAGCACGTACAGCACGCCCGTGAGGCCGCTGCCGACCTGGGTGGCGAGCCGGATGCGCTGCGCCTCCCCGCCCGAGAGCGTGTTGGCGCTGCGGTCGAGGCTCAGGTAGTCGAGGCCCACGTCCTCGAGGAAGCCGAGTCGCGCGTTGACCTCGCGCAGGATCGGCTGCGCCACCTGGTTGGCGGCGCCCGCCAGCTGCAGTTCAGCGAAGAGCTTGCGCCCCTCCAGCACGGTCATGTTGCTCACGTCGGCGATGTTGCGCCCGTCGACGGTGACGGCGAGGACCTCGGGCTTGTAACGCGTGCCGCCGCAGTCGGGGCACGCCACCAGCGACATGTACTCCTCCAGCCGCTCGCGCACGCTCTCCGATACGGCCTCCTTCAGGCGCCGCTCGAGGTTGGGGATCACCCCGTCGAACTCGGCGCGGAAGCGCATGGTCTCGCGGCCGCCCCGCTCGTACACCACCTCGATGGGCTTCTCGGAACCGCGCATGACGAGGTCGCGGGCCTCTTGCGGCAGCTCCCGCCAGGGGGTCTGCAGGTCGAAGTCGGCGTACTCCGCCAGCGCCTTCAGGCGGTCCCAGTAGAAGACCTTGCCGGCGTCGCCGCGGCCGCC
>CAZFFG010000121.1:0-3219 GCA_964518275.1 uncultured bacterium
CCGCCACCATCGACTCCATCCGCCAGAACATTAAGGAGTCGGAAGCTCGCATTACTAGTCAGGGAATCGATGACGAGATAGCCCTGGCCGAGTTGAGGGAAAAGCGTATCGCCACGTTCACCTCCCTGATGGGGGCTGGACACATTGACTTGGCGAGGCAGTACGCGCACGAGTTCGTGGCCGACATCGTGGGCGAAGAGGGCATTGACGCGCTGCTGGACTCCATGGCCGAACGAGCGCAACGCCAACTCGATACCGAGACAGCTACTCTTGAGTCGGCACGAGTCCTCGCGTATTGGGAAACTAAGTTCGCTGAAGATAACGCCAGGAACGAGTCCCGCATCCTCGCGGCGCAAGCTGACGACGCAGAAACACGAGCGTCATACTCTGCTGAACTCATTGCGTCCCAGATAGAAGCAAACAACGCTAGTGTGCGTGCTAGTGACGCTAACGTGGCGCTTCAACAAGCCAAGATAAATGAAGTACTCTCATCTGGCGGTGGTGGGGGCGCAGGGAGTCAACCCCCTCTCCCTGCAACGTTCTTTGACTTCATGAACGACCATCGGCTCACGATGGGGTGGACGTTTGAGAAGATAGCGAACCTCAAGTCCGACTACGATGTGGTCGACCAGAGCATCAGGACTGAGGAAGAACTCTTCGCGCAGCTAGCTTCGGGCACGCCAGAAGAACGGGCTGAGGCTGGTGCTAAACTGGCTGACCTCTACAACATGGAGCCCAGGTTCTTCATGAACCCGAATAATGTTGCCGAACTGCTGGAGCGCAAGTCGGTCGAGTGGGCTACCTCCAGAGAGACAAGTGCCATTGAACTCACTAATGCCCTGAGCATACTGATAAACAACGCTCTCCCCCTGGGGATAGACATAGACCCCAAAGCGTTCGGCATAGACCCATCCGCCCCCTACTGGGAAGCGGCGTTGCTCCGTAACCCCGCTATTCGGAGTATTCACGAGGCCGACCAAGCCGCGCTATCGGCGGCAGCGCGAGAAGCGGAACCTAACATGTACGCCAGACTGGAGGTGTTCTCTTCCAGCAACTCCCCCGAACTAATCGCTACACTCGGCCCCTCTATAGTGTGGGATGAGATGTCTCGTGAGTATGGGGCAGATGTAGTGGCGGAAGTGTTTGGTTCCCCCGCGAAACTCCAGGAACAGATGCTGGAGATGAGCAGGGCCTTCACCGTGCCGTTCGATGCCCTTGTGCCGTACTTCACCAACAAAGGGTATGACCTCTACAGTCCTGTAGACAGGTACAACGCCCTCCAAGAACTGTCATTCACTATAAGAAAAGCATCGGACCTGCTTGAGGAACTACGCGCCGGGGGGAGTCCCGGCACGAAGCCAGCTGGGGTCAACGCAGCATTTAGGGAAGTGATGGACATGATAGGGCAGCCCGTTGCTCCGTGGCAAGTCTCCATGATGGGTAGGGGGGACATGATAAATGCCCTCACCCCCGCGCTAGCTGAACTAAACTCCCTCACGCAGTCCCTCCTTCATGTGGACAACAGGATACCGGTAGGCCCTAAAGAAAACCCCGACCAGAGTGGTAGGTAACAGTGGCAGACCAAGACGAAAGGCTTAGACAGATTCTTGGGCTTGGAAGTGAGTCAAGGTACTCATCTTCCTCCCTCGATGCGTACAACCCATTCGCATCCGCATCTTCGGTGGGCAACCTGGACTTTAGTGCCGTGGGGACTAACGCCAGGGGCTTTCGTCAGGAAGAACGCAACCTTTGGGACCGCATCTTTGCCCCCATTGAAGCCTCCCAACAGGTTCTTTATGGCCTCTCGACTGGCATGGGAGTGTGGGAGTCCTTGTCCCACGGGGCGCGGTACTTCAATCCTTGGAGTAACGAGGGGCGCATCTCCGAGGATGAGGTGCGTGAAACCTTCTTCGGCAGTAAGGCTGATGGTTGGGTTCGGGGGGCGCAGAACCTAGCTATTTCCCTCCTGTTCGACCCCCTCATGCTGGCCCCTCTTACGCGCTTGGTTCGCGCACCGGCAGCAGTAACCAAGGGCGTTAGCTTAGCTACTAACCCGGTAGAGCTAATGGTTGACGCCACTCGCGTAGCCGCTAAGGCAGGTGCTCCCATCGCTCGGTCTGCTTTTACTCGCGTGCTGGGCGAAGAGGCAGTAAGGAACGCCGACAGGTTGGCTACCTCCTTCATCGGTAAAACTCTGCAAAGAGGGTACGGAGCGCCAGAGGGACTGATGGATGAGTTGTTACGCGCTGAGGGGCGCGTAGCCCACTGGTACGGGGAAGGAACGCAAGTAATCAAGTCAGCCGACAGGCTTGGGCCTAACGCACAGAACTTGTTGACGGAAGCAATGGAGTCCGAAAACATCTGGTTACGGCAAACAGGAGCGGAACTCACTCCCCAACAAGTCCGTGCGGCCAACAATTTTGACGATAAACTACTCGACTCAGGTATCCTGCCGGATGCGTTCTGGGCTGTTTACCAGCGTGCCCGTAAGTTGGACGATGAAATGGGCCAACACTTGCTTGACATCGGGGCCATATCTCAACGCCAGTTTGAAGAGTTACGTGGCACTCACCTTCGGCGCATATACGCGGCTCACGAAAACCCTATAGCATACGCGGAGAAGATAGAAGCTACCCTTGGGACTCCGCTTGAGCACCCCGACCGCGTGTACGCTTCGGCCAACAACCTCTTACGCTCCATGCGGGAGTTCGCTCGGGACATCACCCCCGCAGTTGGTCCCATCCACCCCCAACCGGCCATGTTCGGGGGCGTGGAAGGCATCGTGGACTCCTCCCGCTACTTCGATAACGCCGGTAAGTTCCACGCCAAGAACTTCACGACTGACTTGGTTGATTACCTCAACCGGGAGTCGGTCAGCAGCCTTGATGAGGTGCTGCGACACGTAAGGGACAACATGCTGGCGGGGGCCAACGCTCCTGCTAGGTTCTACTCGGAGATTGGCAACTACATGAGCGGCGCTCTCCAGGTGTGGGGCAGTAAGTCGCTGGCTAAGAATCTACGGGAACAAGGAATGCGTGCCATCATGGGGCAGAACGCCCCTCAGATGGTGTTCAAGCCATTCAAAGAAAGTTTGGATGTAGTGCTCAACCGGCAAGACCTCCCTCAATGGGTAAGGGATGCGCTCGGAGAGATAACCGAGTTCTCCCCGCGCATGGCGTCCCAAGTCAAGGAGGTCGGGGGACTCATTGCCGCTAGGGA
>CAZFFG010000121.1:3319-4752 GCA_964518275.1 uncultured bacterium
GGGACTGACGCCCGTGCCACACTTGCCAGCGCTGCCTCTGCCGCATCGGGCGGCACCAGTGGGGAGACAGCTAAGCTACTAGCTACTCTGGGCGACCTCTACCGGGATGGGATAGGTGCGTTCAAGTTCATGAAGGCAGTCTTTGACCCTACCGGACAGTTCCGCAACTTCGCCGGTGCTGCTATCCTGGCTAACATGGCGGGGTTTGGGTTCGACGCCATAAAGTACATCCCCAAAATGTTCCGGGAGACTACCCTGTGGATTCAGAAGGGGGAGTTGGGGGAGTACCTAAAGATAGCGGATGATGCCGGTGTAAACATCTTCAAGACTGATATGTTCAGCACGGAGATGAGTAACATCGCTCGTCGCCCTTTAGAGGCCGCAATGCGCGGGTCTGAGAAGGCTGGGTTTGATTGGTCTGCCCCGTTCTCTGCCCTCATTGAAGGGGTCAACGCCCTATCTACCCGCGTGCCGGGGGTTCAGAGGGTAGCCAACCAGTTCACCGGACACACTGGCAGCGGTATCATGGACATGGCATCCGCCACCTTCCAGGTTGGCGACCAGTTCTGGAAGCTGGGCGTGTTCATGCAAAACTATGACAGGCTCCGCATGGCTCACGTCAGGAAGGGCAAGCCTCTCACGGATGAAGTCCTCCAAGGCTTCGCTCGACAGGCAGCGGGGATAGCGCAACAGTCCATCTTCAACTACAACGATGTGCCTCACTTGATAAAGTTCGTTCGTGAGTGGGGGGTCATCCCTTTCATAACCTTCCCATACAAAGCTATCCCCCAAGTAGCTCGCACCCTTTACAGTGCCCCGTGGCGCGTGCTTCGGTACGAGAGGCTGGCAGATGGGGTCAACAACATGCAGGTCAGCTCCCCCTACGAGATAGCGGATGAGATAGACCGGCTTCCCCAACACATGCGCGACTCGATGGTGGTGAGGTTGCCTTGGGAGGACGGACAAGGTAGGCCACAGTACATTGACATGAGTTACTTCATGCCGTGGTCAACCATCCAAGACTTCCTTGAGATTGGGGAGAGGGACGTTGGCGGGTTCCGTTCCCCCCTCATGCGCCCCCCGGCAATGGCGTTCTATGATGGGGTCGTGAATAACCGGGACTCGCTGGGTCGGTTGATTGTTGACCCCAATATTCACAAGACAGACGTTCAGAAGTTTGAGGCTCTAGCTACGTACATAATAACTTACATGCTCCCGGCGTGGGCACCCGGTCAGTCCCGCGCCCAGTCGTGGGGGCGTGCCATGCAAGCGGCAGCTAGGAACGACCCGAGCCCTATCAACTGGAAAGACATGTTGGGGACAGCAGCACGCGACCCGATGGGGGCCATACGAGAGGCAGTTGGGTTGGGGGAGAGCGCCACTCGTAACGCTAACGAAAGAATGACCTCGGCTCCCGCCCCCCACGCGCAAAC
>CAZFFG010000122.1:0-4697 GCA_964518275.1 uncultured bacterium
CCAGCGGCTTGAGGGTGGAGCCCGGCGAGCGCAGCGCCTGCGTCATGTCCACGTAGCCGCGCCGCGCGTCGCTCGTGTAGTGCGCCGACCCCACGGTGGCCAGCACGTGGCCGCTGTTCGGGTCGGCCACCATGAGCGCCACGGTGGCCTGCGGCGGCAGGTCGATCAGGGCCGTCGATGCCAGCGCTTCGAGAGAGGCCTGCAGGTCTAGGTCGATGGTGGTGCGGTGCACCAGGGTCAGCGGGCTCATGGCCCTCAACCGGTCGGCGAGGTGCGGGGCCAGCGCTGGGAAGGCGCGCCGCGCGCGGGGTAACCCCTCCGTAACCGCCGCCGTTGCCGCGTCATGCGTGATGACGCCCAGCTCCGCCGCACGAATCAGCACCCGCTCGCGCGCCACCGCCGCGGCCTCCGGATGTTCGTCGGGCGCCCGCGAGTTGGGCGCCTGCGGCACCGCCACCAGCAGCGCCGCTTGCGCCTCGGTCAGCCGCTCGGGCTCCTTACCGAACCACGCCAGGCTGCCGGCGCGCACGCCCTCAAGGTTGCCGCCCATGGGCGCCAGCTGCAGGTAGAGAGCCAGGATCTCGTCCTTGCTCAGTTCGCGTTCCAACGCCCACGCCACGCGCATCTGCCGCAGCTTGCCGGCCAGCTCGCCGGTGCTGCCGCCCTCCAGCAGCCGTGCCACCTGCATGGTGAGCGTGGAGCCGCCGGAGACCAACCGCCCGTTCAGCAGCGACTGCGCGCCGGCCCGCGCCAGCGCCAGCAGGTCGACCCCGGAATGGCTGTAGAAGCGGCGGTCCTCGTACGCCAGCAGCAGAGCGAGGTAACCGCGGTCCACGCGGTCCGGCGCCACCCGCAGGCGCCAGATGCCGTCCTCCACGGTGAAAGCGCGCAGCAGGCGACCGTCGCGTGCCAGCACCTCAACCGACGTAGGCGGGGTGAGAGACGGCAGCTCGGTGGCGCTTACCCAGCGGTCGAAGCCGAGCCACCCTGCCACCGCGGCCAGCGTGAGAACGGCGAGAGCGACCGAAACCCGGCGCCTACGCGCCCCGCTCATGGCCTGATGACCAACCTCCCCGTTTCGCCCACGGCGCGGTTGGTGGGCCGGTAGGCGTCCTCAACCAACGGGGCGGGGTAGTGGAACTCGCCCGGCGACACGGCCCGCACGAAGTAAGCCAGCCGCAGGGGCTCCTGGCTCGTCCAGCGCACGGCGGTCACGAAGCGGTCCGCGCGCGCTTCCGTCATGTCGGCGCTGCTCTGCACCTGCAGCCAGTCGAGCGCGCGCACGTCGCCGGCGCGGAGCAGGTTGGCGTTGTCGATCTCGAAGCCGGCGGGTAGCGGGTCGTCTATTAGGAGCAAGCCGCCGGGCACGCCGCGTTCTGGGCGCACCTCCAGCACGGTCACCAGCCGGTCGCCGGCGCGTATGGCGTTAAGGTCGGCGGGTTCGCCGTCCGGGGTGTAGAGCGTGCGGGTGATGGAGTAGCCCACGCCGCCCGCCGCCAGCGGGGTCTCGGGCACGCCGAAGGTCGTGACGGTGAGGGTCACCGGCTCGCTGCCGACGTTGGCGATCTCAAGCGGTTCGCCCTCGAAAGGTACGACCCCGCTCGCGGGCAGCCGCTCGCCGTTCAGTTCCAGCATGGTGGCTTCGGCGCCCATCGCCATGGCCGCCCGGAGCAACCAGGCGGCCTCCTGAGTGGAGCGGTAGCGGTCGGTCAGACCCGCGCTTACCAGGGTGGTCAGGCGCTCACGATCCACCGCCGTGCTGCCGGCCTCGGTGGCCAGGGCCAACACGCCCGCCCGGTCGCGCAACCTGGTGCCGTAATCGGCGCGCCAGCCGCTGTCCTCAGACTCGGCCAGGGCCAATCGATAGGCTTGAGCGAACATGACCTCCGCGCGGCCGCGTTCGCCGTACACGGCCAGGGCCGCGCCCAGGTGGGCTGCAGCCAAGGGCGTATCGAAGCGCTCGGCCAGCACGTCGGCGTGGTAGCGCAGGTCGCCTATGGCGGCCTCGCCCGCCTGCGCCAGCGCGTGGAAGGCGTAAGCGTAGCCCGCGGCGCCGTCACGCATGGAGCCCGCGCGCGCCAGGTTGTTGCGGAGGTTATCCAGCGCCATGCGTATGGCCACGTCCGGCACGTTCGCCCCGTGCGCCTCGGCGCGCAGCAGCGATTCGGTCACGTAAGCGTCGAGCCACACGTCGTACCCGCCCGCGGACCACTGCCCGAAGCTGCCGTTGCCGGACTGCCGCGTGAGGATGCGGTCCACAACCTCCTGCACGCGCTCCGCCGCCTCGCCGGGCTCCAGCAGGTCCATCTGTTCCATGAGTTCGGGGGCGAGGAGCAGCGGCAACAGGCTCGAGGCCAAACGCTCCGTGGAGCCGTAACCGTAGCCGGCGAGCCGCAGCACCTGCCCAGGGCTGTCGAGCGCAGCGCCGCGGCCGGCCGCCACGGCGGTGCGGGTGGTGCCGGGGCGGAAGCCTGACAGTGCGGCGGCGTCCAGCACATAGGTGTCGCCAGCCGCCAGTAGCAGCTGCTCGGTACGCGCCGTCTCGGGGTCGGTGTGAAGCACGCTGAGCCGCAGGTCGCGCTGCACCTGCACACCGTCGGGGGTGCGCAACGTGACCGTGTAGAGGTGCTCGCCCACCTCCGTGGGGGCCAGGGGCAGGTCGAGGACCGCGCGGCCGTTCGCCGCCACGTCCACGCTGGTGGGTACGGTACCGAGGCCGTGCCCGCTCACTGCGAGCTGCATGGCGCCGGCCGCGCCGGCCACATGGGTCAGTTCCAAGCGCAGGCGGCTGACGTCGCCCGGCGTCATGAAGCGGGGCAGGCTGCCCTGCACCACCACCGGGTCGCGCACGAGCACGTCCTCGCTGGCCTCGCCCACCGCCGTCTCGGTCCACACCACCGCCATCAGGCGCACGGCGCCGTTGAAGGCGGGCACCTCGAAGCTCACCTCGGCGCGGCCGTCCACCAGCTCTACTGGTCCAGAGAAGAGCGACACCAGGTCCTCGGTGGGAACGGGCCCGCTGGCCATGTCCGCGCTGGCGTCGCCGCCCGAGCGCACGTCGCCCATGGCGCCCTGGCGGGCGTCGATAAGCCTGCCGTACAGGTCGCGAATGGCCACGCCCAGGCGTCGCTGACCGAAGTAGTGCCCGCTGGGGTCCGGCGCGCTGAAGCCGGTGAGGTTCAGGATGCCTAAGTCCACGGCGGCCACGGTGGCGTAGGCGGCTCCCTCCGCCAGGTCCGGGGTCTCGAGCACCACGGTCAGGGTCTCACCCGAGCGCACCTCGGCCGGTGCCGTCAGCTGTACGGACAGCTGCCTAGCGCCCGGCTCCACGGCAGCGTGCGCCAGGCCCAGGCTGCGGGTGGGCATGTGCTCCGGCCCGTCCGACGGCCGCACCAGACTGGCGGTCACGTACGCGCCCGCGCCCCACTCGTCGGTCACGGGTAGCTCCACTACGGTCTCGCCGGCCACCTCCACCAGCTGCATGTGCACCACGCGGCTGGTGAGCACGCTCACCAGGGCCACGCCGGGCTCCTCGGGGTCGATCCGCAGGCGCGCCACGTCGCCGGGCACGTAACTCTGGGCGTCGAGCGACACCTCCAGCAGGTCGGGCGTATCGCGACTGGCGTCCGCCGCGTACCAGCCGGCTGAGAAGCTCACCGACGCGCTCGTCTGCGGGCTGGTGGCGTGCGCCACGCGCAGCTCGTAGCTGCCCCACGCCACCGGCACGCTAACGCTGGCCGGCCCTCCCTGCACGGTCACGGTGCCCTCTCCCACGCGTTGCCGACGGGTCACGGGCTCCCAGTACCAAGTGTTGCCGTACGAGTACCACTGGTAGGTGGTCTGCACCCGGTCCACCTGCCACGTGAGCTCGCCCGTGGCGGCGCTGCCGTCCGGGTCCACCAGAACCACGTCGAACGTGGCGTCGGCGTCCTCGGGCAGCGCACCGTCGAAGCTCGGACGCACGCCTATCACCTGAGCGGATGGCTTCAGGTTACGCGTCAGGCTCCGCTCGACCGGGCGGGAGGAGCCGTCCAGCACGGTGGTCTCAACCACCAGCGTGTAGGGCACGGGATCCAGGGTCAGCCGCTCCAGCGGCAGCGCCACCTCCACGGCGCCCTGTTCGTCGGTGAGTAGTCCGCTCGGCAGCGGTCTAACCTGCGAGGCGCCTTGCTGACCCTCCCCACCGAAGCTGTAGCCGGGCCACCCGGGCAGGCTGCTGGTGCCGGTTACCCGCACGCTGCCCGTTACCGTCATACCGGCGGCGGGAGCGCCGAACAGGTGCTCAGCGGAGACCAGCAGGCTCGGCGCAGCCGCGGCGTCGACCAGCGCCTGGTCGTCGCTCTCACCAACCAACGCCAGCTCCACGTCTATGCGTTCGGGAACGAAGTCCTCCACCAACACGGTGCTGCTGGCGAGCGGCGCGGCAGTGGTATCGACCAGCACCTCTATACGCCAGGCGCCGCGGGGCGCGTTGGCGCCTACGGGCAACGCCACCACGTAGCCGCCGGCCCGGTCGGCTGTGCTCACGAGCTCGCTGTACTCAACGCCGTCGGGACGGTAGAGGCGCACGGTGAGCGGCAGGCCGCCAACGGCGTGGGCGTTGGCGTCGCGCATGAGCACGGTCAGGTTGATGGTCTCACCCGGGCGGTAGGCGCCGCGGTCGGTGGTCATGAACACGTCGAGCGGGCCAGGCGAGA
>CAZFFG010000123.1:0-4682 GCA_964518275.1 uncultured bacterium
CAGAGCCAGTGACAGTACTAGGGCTGCCAGTCTCTTCATCTGATTTTCCTCCTACAGGGCACCCGCGGGGGCTAATTGGGTTATCGGGCGCCCTTCTTCCTAGGCCTAGATGCTACCCCGCATAAGCGGGGCCGGGCGCTCACCGTGCGTTGAGGAACGTCTCCCGCATGCGCAGCGGCGAGGGGATTCCTAGGTCGGCGTGACAATGCCGATAGTCGCCGTAGATACGGTTAATGTGCACAGACATCTCTTAAGGGGTATCCCATGAAACCGTTCCTACGCTTGCTTCTCCCCGTCCTCGTATTGGTTTTGGCCGCCTGCCAGGGCCCCGGCGCTAAGGGGCCCGACATAGATGACAACGGCCCGGACGACGACCCGCAGCCGCTGGCTGGAGTGATTACCGGCACCCTCACCGACAGCTCTGGTGCCCCACTGGCCGACGCCGAGGTAACGCTGGGCTATGCAGGCATTACGGTTGCCGCTCTCGAGCCGGCCGCAGCACAGTGGTACGCCACCAACGAGCTCGGACAGTTCGCCTTCGATGTGGGCGAGGAGGGCGATTACACCCTCACCTGGATGGAAGGCAACGAGGGCGCACTAAGGCGCGTGACCGTTAACCGCGACGCGGAGGGCAACCTTACGTCGCGCCCGATAACCATGCAGGCCGCCGAGCTCGGCCGTGTGGCCGGCAGAGTCGTGACGCGCGGGGCAGAACCCTGGGCGTTCTTGCTCGGTACCAGCTTCCATGCACCCGCCGACGCGAACGGCGACTTCCTGATCCGTGGCGTGCCAGCGGGCAACTACGAGTTAGCTCCAGGTTTGGTAGGCGTGAGGGGTAAGGCGGTGGCAGTTACGGTCGAAGCCGGCGCGCTCACGACCGTCGACGAGCCACTTGAGTTCGGGCCCATCATCACCAGCGTGAGTCCGGTCGGGTTCATGTTCGAAGATGCGGCACAGGCCGACTACCCGGAGCAGATGCTCATCTCCATCAAGGGCAGCGGGTTCGGCACCTCGATGGGCGTATCGCAGTTGCGCTACGGCTCTGTTCCCGTGAACGGTTATGTGGTCTCGTGGTCCGACGAAGAGATTGTCCTACGCATGTCCTGGGTCAGCGACGAGCACGTTGTGAACCACGATGACCTCCGTTTCAACTTATCTGCCCTCACCGGAGAGGCCCACACCGACCGCCTAGGTGTTATCTACGGCTCGATCAACGAAGGCGATTGCACGTGGGATTGGCCTACCCAAGCGAATTGGATAAGTGCCCGTGTGAGCTCGTTCGGCCTTCCGATCAACGGCGCACCGATACTATTCACGGTGGAAAACGGCGTTGTTAGAAGCGAACCGGGAGCGCCGGCGGGCACCACCTTCCAAACGAACAGCGCCGGCTGCGTTCGGGTAGTCGTGGAGCCAGACGCGCCGAGTACGTTACTGACGCGCGTGACAGCGAGCTACGAGGGTATCGAACTTATACATGAGTTGGATTTTAGAGCGCCGCTCGACCTTCAACTCGACCAGCAAGAGTACTGGTACCTGGTTAGCGACGACACCGTAGACGTCTCGGGTCGCCTCGTGCACGCAGACAGCGGTGAAGGCGTTACTAGCAGTGAGCTCGTTATCGGCGTCACCGACAACTATGACGGCGTTTACCAGTACGAGACCCCTATGCACCTCAATGCCTCCGGGCACTTCACCGTCTCGATTCCCGCCGAGCACCTGGCCTCCGGCTGGGCAGACATGGTTGTGCTGTACGAAGGCGTAGAGTTGACCCGCCAGTACGCACAGTTCTATCCCGCCAACTCTTTGGCAGCCGGCCTAGAGTTCGACGAACCGGTGGAGACGGTAGACATCGGAGAATATGGCCGCGCCAGCTTCATCGTGAACGTTCCCGCTTCGGTAGCGGCGGCCGCCCCTGCGCTATACCTCGAGCTGGATCACCAGTTGCCTTTGCATGTCGAGTGGAACGGCGGGATCTACACCAGCGAGAGCTCAGAACTCTTCCGCCTTAACGCGGTTAGCCCCTTATCGACCGCCAGCCTTAGTCCCATGGCCCTTAGAGATTCGATTGCGTGCCGCGGCTCCTGCGTGATCCTAGATTCTGAAGCGGAGACGGCCTTAGTAACCGTAAGGAACCCGAACTTCTACCCCGTTTCCGTAGGTCTTTACGCCTTCGTAGACATGTTCCAGGACTATGGCGAACCCGTTAACGACACGCGCGATGGCGCCATTCTCATCGATGACTCGAACCCTGAGGACTACGGTGCGCTCGAGACGGTTAATGACGTCGACTACTTCTTGGTAGGTGGCCCAGAAGGCTCAGGTGTAACGATCCACTTCCTCTCCCCGAACTTCTCTGCTGCCATGTGGGTCGAAACGGCCTCAGGTGAACATAAGGCTGGACCGTTCTACGACGGTGACGCGGTCCCTGCAGTCGGTGGTGATTACCTCCGCATTGAGGCAACCGGCCCGTACGCCGCCCCGTCCGCCGTAAGCGAATACTACCTGTGGTCGATCTGGTAACTACCGGTCACGCATCAGGTGCGGTGAGCCCAGCGCCCGCCCCACGCTAAACAGCTTAGTAATGTGGCGGCCGCTATTCGCGCGGCCGCCACATTTCAATCTCTTCCTCGTTTCGAACTACGCCGCCTCAGGGCCCACCGCCTATTTCCCAACTGTCCGGAACGGCGTCGTAAGGCACGAACATCATCGTCGGCGTGGCTGCCTCCTCCACTTGTACGAGCTCGAGCGCGTTCCAGCCCATCTCCAGAGGCAGACCCGCCTCGTCGGTAACCAGCACCAAGCCCGACTCGGGAGCCTCCATGTCTATGAACAGCGTGGCGCTGCGGTCGCTGTACAGGTAGGTGACGCTGTTGCCGTCAGCCGACTTCACGTAGGCGTACCCAAGTTTGGGCAGGTCTTCCGCCCACCCTGGTTCCCCTGTGGCCTCCGCGTCGAAGACCGGGAACTGCGACACCATCACCCCACGCGTTTCGGCGGGATCCACAGAGAACACGCCGTTCAGGTCCGCGAATGTGTGATTGGCGGCGAAGAGCTCAACCAGCAACGACCGCTCAGGGCTAGGGCCGAGCCAGCGAGGTGCGAACACGGGTTTCCTGTCGCTGAGGATTCGCGAGAACTCGAAGATGACCTCGCGCTCTGCGCTCTCGAGCTGGTGATCGGCGATAACCGTATATCCGTCCACCTCGGAGCCAGGCGCCATAACGTGAGCTAGAAGATCAAGGTACGGAGTGAGAACGAAGCCGTCATCGGCCGCGGCAACAGCCACCCTGAATTCGTCCGAACCGAACGGCATGTACAACCAGCTCCAACCCGCCTCGAACGTGAGTTGGAACGGCTCACCTCCGGCCTCAGGGCTCCGCGTACCCGCCATGACTACAGCGCGGTCAGCATGCACCGGAAACACGAGCCCAATGGACTCCTCTGCGAAGCGCTCGCCGTAGAGGTTGTGAGAATCTATGTGGTTCCACTCGTGGCTTGGGTCGGGCTGGCGAACCAGAACGCTTTCTACGGCGAGGAACCCGGCAGCGGCGTCGCTGACGCTAGTAACGCTCGCCCGTGGTCCGAAGAAGGCCGCTATGAGTTGCGTGGGCGTGATACGGCCGAAGTCCTCCACGAGCTCGCCTGCGTCGAGTTTGAAGTCGATGGCGCCTTCGCTGCCAACGGTCTGAAGCGATCTCTCGTCTAGGACGACCCCGCCCGCAGCCTCGTGATAGCTGTAAGCCCTCACTACAACCTCTGTGGCTGGACCGGCGAGCCCAGCTTCCATTTGCTCAGTAACGGTCAGAACGTTCAACGGCCCGGACGGTTTCGGTCCACCGTCGCCGGCGCTGCCGCTCCCGCAGGCCACCAGAACCAAGCTCATACCAACCGCTACCAGCGTGCGTGTAACCCCGGCAAGTTGTCTCATGTTGGCGCGATGCTAACCCAACCGGCTCAACACGTACGCACCCCACCAAGCCCCGTCGCGTACAGCGACCCGCCACGCCAGCGCGATGCCGAAAATAGGGCCCAGCACCACCACTCTGCAGCACCGCTGCGGCGTACGCCTAGAACCCCTCATCTTCCGTTGAGAATCGGCCTTTTCGGTAACGCCTAACCTTGCTTTTGGGGCCCTAAGTGTGGTTAGATGACTAGCTGTCAGTGCAAGACTACTTAGGAGGAACCCCCTTACATGGATGAGAAAGTAAACCCCGCCTCGGGGAACCCTGCCCCGGGCACCGTCCCAGCCCCGGAAGAAGCCACCGATCCGGCCCCAGCTGCGAACGCCGAACAGGGAGTAGGCGCGCAAGCTGCTAACGATGTGAACAACGTTTCCGAAGATCAGGCTTCCTCCGTTACAGCTGAAGAAACCGCGTCTACCGACGCTGAAACCACCACCGCGGACGCTCCCACCGAAGAAGCACCGGCCGCGGAAGCTCCTGCTGCCCAGGCGCCCGCCACCCAGGCCGCGCCGGCCGCCACCAGCGCCGGTAACGACGACGCCGAGATCACCATGGAAGATGTGCTCGCCGCCAGCGACGAACAGCTGGCCCGCAAGCCCATCCACCGCGGCATGATCACCAACGGCGAAGTCATCATGCTGGCGCAAGACGGCATCGTTCTCGACGTTGGCACCAAGATCGAGGGCATCCTGCCGTACAACCAGCTCTTCGAGCACGAGA
>CAZFFG010000124.1:0-4668 GCA_964518275.1 uncultured bacterium
ACCACGCGCAGCTCGGTCTTGGCGAAGTCGTCGATGGTGATCTCGGCCTTGTGCGTGAGCGGCTGCGGCTCCTCCGCCTCCGGGCCGGCTATCTCGCGCTGCAGCTCGTCGAGGTCTATGCGCGGGAAGAGCGGCTCGCCGGGCGCGGTCTTAGTGCCGGCCGGCACCAGGCCCCACTCGGCGGCGGCGCCCAAGTCGAACGGCACGTTGCGGATACCGAGCTGCTTGCGCAGTTCGTGCATCTTGTTGGGCATGACGGGGTCGAGGAGGATGCTGGCAACGCGAAGCGACTCCACCAGCGTGTTGAGCACGGTGTCGAGCCGCTTGGCGTCGGCCTCGTTGCGTGCCAGTTCCCACGGCTTGGTGTCGGCGATGTACTTGTTCGCCTTGCGTACGGCCTCCATCACGCCGTCGACGGCGCGGTCGTACTGCAGGTTGTCTACCAGCTTCACGAGCTGCTTGGGTAGCGCTAGGAACGCGTCCCTTAGCTCCGCGTCGGCGGTCTGCAGCGGGCCGGCCTCCGGCACCACGCCGTCCCGGTAACGCCCGAGCATGCCGAGCGTGCGGTTCAGGAGGTTGCCGAGGTCGTTGGCCAGGTCAGCGTTCACGCGCTCGGCCAGCGCCAGCTCGGAGAAGTTCGAGTCGAGGCCGAACGTCATGTCGCGGATGAGGAAGTAGCGGAACGCGTCGTTGCCGTACTTCTTCTGCAGGTCGAGGGGCCGCACCACGTTGCCGATCGACTTGCTCATCTTACGGTCGTCGATGAGCCAGTAGCCGTGCACGTTCAGGTGCTGGTAGATGGGTATGCCCGCCGCCTTCAGCATGGTGGGCCAGAAGAGGCCGTGCGGCTTGAGGATGTCCTTGGCCACGAAGTGCTCAACGTGAGGCCAGTAGCGCTCCACCGCGCCGCGCGACACGAGGGCGCTGTAGTAGTTCACGAGCGCGTCGAACCACACGTAGGTCACGTGCTCCTCGTCCCAGGGGAGGGGGATGCCCCACGGCACGCGGTTGCGGGGGCGACTGATAGACAGGTCGCCTACGGGCTCGCGCAGCATGCCCAGGACCTCGTTGCGGTAACGCTCGGGCCTGATGAAATCGGGCTGCTCGTGCAGCAGGTCCTTCAGCCAGGTGCGGTACTTCTCCATGCGGAAGAAGTAGTTGGCCTCCGTGCGGTGCTCGGGTTCGATCTCGTGCTGTGGGCACTTGCCGTCCACGAGCTCCTTGTCGGTGTAGTAGCGCTCGCACTTCACGCAGTAGAGGCCGGAGTACTCGCCGTACACGATGTCGCCCGCGTCGTAAACCCTCTGCAGCACGTCCTGCACCACCTTCTGGTGGCGCTGCTCTGTGGTGCGGATGAAGTCGTCGTAGCGGATGCCGAGCCGGTCCCAGGTGGCCTGGAACTTGCCGGACACTTCGTCTACGTACTCCTGGGGCGACTTGCCGTTGGCCTCAGCGGCCTGCTGCACCTTCTCGCCGTGCTCGTCGGTGCCCGTGAGGAAGAAGGTGTCGTCGCCCTTGAGGCGGTGGAAGCGCGTGACGAAGTCGACCAGGATGGTGGTGTACGCGTGGCCGATGTGCGGCACGGCGTTCACGTAGTAGATGGGCGTGGTGGCGTAGAAGGTGCCGCCCCCGAACTCGTTGGCGTCGTCGGCCGCTTGCGGCTCAGGCTCGGGCGCGTCGGCGTCAGCGCCGGCAGCCGGGTCCGCTGCGGCTCCTTCCGGTCTCTCGGCCTCGGCGTCGACGCGCTCCTCGTCGATCACCAAGCGGTTCTGCGGGTTCAGGTCCACCATGGCTTGTCCTCCAGGACGGGCAAAAAGAAAGGCGCCGATTGTAGCGAACGGCGCCCTGTGCGACTGACTTTGCGGGTAACTACGCGGGGTTCAGTCGGTGACAGGGTCCGGTTGCATCATTCGCGGCGCCATGCTGGAGCGGATTATAGCAGTTAGGCCGGGCTCCCGTCGGCTGGGACGCGTGAGGGGCCGAGCTGCTGCAGCGCGGAGAGGAAGAACTCGGTGGGCTGCGCGCCCGACACGCCGTGCTGCTCGTCGATGACGAAGAACGGCACGCCGTTCACGCCTATCGCTTGGCCGCGCTGCCGGTCGGCGCGCACGTCGTGCAGGTAGGCGTCGCTGGCCAACATGGCGCGCACGTCGGCCTCCGCCAAGCCAGCTTCGGCGCCCAGGCGCACCAGGGTGTCGGCGTCGGCCACGTTGGCGCCCTCGCTCTGGTACGCCTGCATGAGGCGCTCCATGACGGGCTTGCCCACGCCCTTCTCTGCCCCCAGCTTGGTGAGGCGGTGAGCGTCGAGAGTGTTGGCGGCCACCGCGCGGTCGAGGTGGTACTCGATGCCCTCGCCCGCGGCAACGTCGGTAACGTTACGCATCATCTCCAGCACGGCCTCGCGGCTGCGGCCGTACGCCTCCATGAGATGCTCGACCGTGGTTGGAGCGTTCTCGGTGGGGGCGTTGGGCTGCAGCTGGTAGGAGCGCCAGACGACCTCCACGTCGTCCTTATGCTCGTACTGCTCGAGCGCCTTCTCGAAGCGCACCTTGCCGATGTAGCACCAGGGGCACGCGATGTCTGACCAGATCTCGATCTTCATTCGGCCACCCTAACCAGTCGCTGCGGTCGGGTCGGCAACGCGGGCGACTCGGGGGTGAGCGGTGCAGCACCCGTCCAGAATGTTCATGAAAAGTAGTGGCAGAATGCCGGCATGGCCACCAAGGGCCCAGCCAACCTCGCCATCAGCGACTTCCGCCGCGCGCGCCGCCGCGCCGACGCTCAGCGCGTCCTCGCCCTCATCTCGGGGCAGGACGAGCGGCTTCTCTCCTACGACGAGGTGCGCCGGCAGCTGCGCGCCGTGGAGACCGCCCGGCAGGAGCTAGCGTACATACCGCTAGACGCCATCGTGGGCAGCGTGGGCCGCTACCAGGACTTCACCCGGCAGTTCATGCCCCGCAACGAGACCGACGAGGGGCGCTGGGTGGGCGTGCAGCGCGCCATGACCGGCCTGGCCGGGGTGCCGCCCATCGAGGTGTACCGGCTCGGTGACGCCTACTTCGTGAAGGACGGCAACCACCGCGTCTCCGTGGCGCGGCAGCTGGGGGCGGAGCGCATCGAGGCGTACGTAACGGAGGTCGCCACGCGCGTGCCGTTCACGCCCGACATGAACCAGGACGACCTCATCGTGGCCAGCGAGTTCGCGCAGTTCCTCGAGCAGACCAACCTCGACGCGCTGCGGCCCAGCGCCGACCTGCGCGCCACCGAACCCGGCAGCTACCCCGAGCTCCTCGAGCACATCAGCGTGCACCGCTACTTCATGGGCATCGACCTGAGCCGCCCCGTGGAGTGGGAGGAGGCCGTGGAGCACTGGTACGACGCCGTGTACCTGCCGGTGGCGCGCGCCATCCGCCAGCACGACCTGCTCGACGGCTTCCCCGGTCGCACCGAAGCCGACCTCTACCTCTTCCTCTCCGAGCACCGTGGCAAGCTCCAACGCGAGTTCGGCTGGTCCATCGGCGGTCCCTTGCTGGCTGAGGGGCTCGCCGCGCCCAGCCGCCGCTACTCAGACCTGGAGCAGCAGGCCCAGCTCCTCACGAGCGACCGCAGCCTGCCCGAGCTGCTCAACAGCGTCCTGGTGGTCATGACGGGTGAGCCGAGCGACGAGCACGTGCTGCGCCACGGTCTGGCCCTCGCTAAGCGCGAAGACGCCGTGGTGTTCGGGCTCCTGTTGGTGGAGGAGTTCGACGGTCCCGCTCCCGAACCGTCGGTGAGCGCCCGGCAGCGCTTCGAGAGCGCCTGCGAGGCGGCCGGGGTGGAGGGGCAGTTCGCCGAGAGCCAGGCCGACACGCTCAAGACAGCCGTGCGGGAGGTGCAGGCCCGCGCCCGCTACGCCGACGTGGTGGTGATGCCGATGGCCGGCAAGGTCACAAGCGCCCTCATGCGGCGCTCGCCCCGGCCCCTACTGCTAGCCACCGCTGCGGCGGCCGAGATGGCGCGCCCCTTGCTCGCCTACGACGGCGGGGCCAAGGCCAACGAGGCGCTCTTCGCGCTGGCGTACCTGGCCGTGCGGCGCGGGCTCGAACCCGTGATCCTGCACGTGGAGCGACGCGGGGCTGGGCTCGACCTCAGGCCCGAGGCCGGTCGCCCCGACGGCGAGGAGACCCTGCCTCGCGGCAAGGTGGAGGAGAGCAGCCTAGTTAGAGCCGGTGAGTACCTAGAGCGGTTGGGTGTGAGAGCAGACCTAGTTAGCGCCCACGGGCCGGTGGCCCAAACCATCGTGCGCGTGGCCAAGGAGCGCGGCTGCGACACCATCTTCGTAGGCAGCCACTCGCGCCTCAGGTGGCTCGAGGAGATGCTCGGGGGCGTGCTCGACGAGCTAACGGAGCGCACCGAGCTGCCGCTCGTCGTCACCTGAGCGGCAGCGGCGCCTGTGCTCGGTTCGCTCCGGGCCAGGCCCGGAGCGCCCGCGGCACCCACGACCGATTCGCTCCAGCCGCGTCCTGCTAAGCTATGTCGTCATGGCCAAGAACAACGCCCTACCCACTCACGCCGAGGATTTCAGCGGCTGGTACAACGACATCGTCTATCGCGCCGACCTGGTGGACCAGGGCCCGGTGCGCGGCTCGATGATCATCAAGCCGTACGGCTACTCGCTGTGGGAGAACA
>CAZFFG010000125.1:0-4656 GCA_964518275.1 uncultured bacterium
GCGGCGTGGACTTCACCATCAAGCCGGGCGAGAGCGTGGCGTTCGTGGGGCACACCGGCGCCGGCAAGACCACCATCATCAGCCTGGTGAGCCGCTTCTACGACGTGCAGAAGGGCGCCGTGAAGATCGACGGCGTGGACGTGCGCGACTACGACCAGGTGGAGCTGCGCCGGCACGTGGGCATCGTGCTGCAGGACCCGTTCCTCTTCTCGGGCACCATCCGCAGCAACATCACGCTAGGCGACGACAGCATCCCGCAGGAGCAGGTGGAGGAAGCGGCGCGGTTCGTGAACGCGCACGGCTTCATCTCGCGCTTGCCGGAGGGTTACGACACCCCTGTGCTGGAGCGCGGCGCTGGGTTCTCCACCGGTCAGAAGCAGCTCATCGCCTTCGCCCGCGCGCTGGTGCAGAACCCCGATATCCTGCTGGTGCTGGACGAGGCCACCGCCAACGTAGACACGGAGACGGAGGAGCTCATCCAGGACGCGCTGGAGAAGCTCATGCAAGGGCGCACAAGCATCATCATCGCGCACCGCCTGAGCACGATCCAGGACGTTGACCGGATCATGGTCATGCGCAAGGGCAAGCTCATCGAGGAGGGCGACCACTTCGAGCTGCTGAAGCAGGACGGTTACTACCGCCGCCTTTACGAGCTGCAGTACCAGGAGCGCAGCGAGGAGTAAGGGTTAGTCGACCAGGCGCACGCGGTAGACGAGAGTTATCTCCTGGCCGGGTTCCATGTCGGTGGTGAGGGTCCAGCGGATGACCCGGTACTCGCTCGGGTCCGCGATGCGGCGGTTGCCGCCTTCGGTAACGAAAACGTTCTGGCCCTGCTCCACGAACTCCACACCGTCGACCGAGAACTCGGTGTAGACCTGGTCGGAGCCGAGCGTGGCGGAACCAGCCACGTAGACCATGCCGTCGGGTACGGGCCCGATGATCTGCACCTGACCCGCCGGCAGGGTGGTGGCGTCGATGTTGGTGGCCACGATGCGGAACTCGACCACCTGCCCGGGAAGCGCGCTGGTGGCAGCGCTGAAGCGCTCTTGCGGCTGCCCGTCGTCGCCGGTGACCACGCTGACGATGTACGTCTCGCTTTGTAGCGATATCTGGCTGGCGGACTCCTGCGCGGTAACGGTGCCCAAGAGGGCGATGAGTGACAGTGCGAGCAGCGCCCCGAGCAGCCTGCGCGCGCCAGTTCGTGAGTGAGAGCGTGAGAGTGTCATCGCCTACGAAGATAGCAGCGAAAGATGACGACTGTTTGAGTTGGCCCTAAACCGTTGCCTAATGCGTGTTGCGGTGCCCGCTCGGTCATGCAGGGCGGCTTCAGGGCGGCTAGCGGCTATCGGTCGGAGAAGGGTCGGCTACCGGACGGGTACGGGTCGGCTACTCGCCGGTCACTGGCCCGCGAACGACACGTAATCGGCCGCTGCCGCCACGCCGTTGGCCGCCGCCGCCTCGAACCAACGGTACGCGGCCGTCAGGTCCTGCTCCACCCCCACGCCGTGCAGGAGCAGCTTTGCGTACTCGTACTGCCCGGTGGGGTCGCCCGCCACGGCCGCGCTGGCGTACCAGGCGGCCCCCACTCGCGGGTCGAGTTCCACGCCCAGGCCCTTCAGGTAGAGGTCGCCCAGGGCCAGCTGGGCGGCTGGGTGATCCTGCTGGGCGGCACGGCGGTACCAGTTAGCCGCGCGCGCGTTGCTCCACGGCTGGCCCAATCCCTTCTGCGCCATGTAACCGAGGTAGTACTGAGCGTCGGCGTTGCCGGCGTCGGCGAGCGGTTCCCACACCCTCCTGGCCTCACCGAAGTCGCCCTTGCGGTAGGCGGCCAAGCCAGCGCCGTAAGCTCCGATGACCTCGACCCCGTCCACGCGCAGGGCCAGCACGAACTGCAACAAGATCAGCACAAGCAGCGAGAGGGCCAGCGCCCACAGCAGGTAGACCCGCAGTCTGGGGCTGTCGCGCGGGCCCGGCTCTTCGGGTGAGAAGAAGCCCAGGTCGTCTTGGCGGCCGTACTGGGCCTGCGTTGCGTCGGTGTCTGGTTCTAGCGGTGTGGTGCGGGCGGGACCCACGGGCGCAGCGCGCTTACCTTCGTAGCCGGGGGCGTCCTCGGGCGTGAACGCGTACGGGTCGTGCGGCGACGGTGTCCAGCGCGTCGAGGCCGCGTAACCGCCCCTTGCTGGCGCCTCATCACCGAAGGGTGCGCGCCGCGGAACGGGACCGAGCCTGTCGGCCTCCTCCTCGAGAACCTCCTCCACGGCGTGCGCTTCGGGCTCATGGCTGGCGGGTTCATGGCTGGCGGGCTCATGGCCGGAGGCTTCATGGCCGGAGGCTTCATGGTCGGCGGGCTCCCCGAACGACACGCGTTCGCCCCAGTCGTCGGTCTCGTCCGCGTCGAATCCCCAGGCCGCCACGTCTTGGCCCCACGGCGGGTCGTCAGGCTGCTCGTCCGGTACGGTTCCGTGTTCCGGGCTGGCGGTCGCTCCGTCAGCAGCGGCGTCGGCCTCGTAGCTGGTTTCGTGGTGCTCGGCGGCTACGTCGGCGGCAGGTCCCTCGTACGGTTCGTCGTGCTGCTCGGCTTCGGGCGCAGCGGTATCTGGCGGCTCGCCGAAGCGCTCTACGTAGGGGGGCGGCTCGATCCTGGCGGGTGCCACGATCACGCGCACACCGGCCTCAGCGAAGACCTCGGCGATGGCGTCGGCCTTGTCGGCCAGAACGGGCTTCGTGACGGCTCCCACGCGGCCCTCGAGCAACGTGACGATCCTCTCCTGAGGAACGTTCAGGCGCTCGGCGATGCGCTGAGCCACCTGCCCCACCTTCTCGGGTGGCACAGGACGAGTTATCTCCACCACGTAGCGTTGCTCGTCCATTCCCCTACCTTCCACGGACGTCACCAAACTCTACCCCCAAACATGCTCCCCCGCCCTCTGCTACCATGTTCGCAGTATGAAACTGATTCTCGCCATCGTGCAGGATGCGGATGCATCCCGCCTACAGGAAGCGCTCAGCGAACAGGGGTTCCAGTCCACCAAACTGGCGTCCACGGGCGGCTTCTTGCGGGAGGGCAACACCACGGTTCTCATCGGGGTCGATGGCCACAAGGTTCCGCAGGTCAAGGAGATAATCCACGCCACCTGCCGCGAGCGCAACAAGGTCGTCACCGCCGGCTCGCCCATCCACGCGCTGGAGGGCGTGTTCGCAAGCCAACCCATGGAGGTGCCGGTGGGAGGCGCGATCGTGTTTGTACTCTCTACCGAAGAGTTCGTGAGGCTCTAACGCAGCTACCAGAAGCCTTCGTGGGGGGTCACTCCTTCTTAGGGGTGAGCGCTGCCTCAGCTACCTCTGCCACCGCGGGGCTCGGTGGCTGCTCGTCGCCGCCTATTGCGGCCTTCAGGGCGCGCTGATCGGCGGCACGCAGGTCACCGAACCGGAACGAGAACGCTAGCGTCACCAGGCTCAGCGCGGCGGCCACCACGAACAACGCCTCGGCGCCCACCACCGCCATTAGCGCGCCCGCTAGGATGGGCGCCAGGCTGGGTAATGCCAGTACGGTGTTCGAGAGACCAATGTAGAGGGGCCGGTCGCCGGCGGGAGCGATGGCGTACAGCAGGTTGAAGGCAGCGATACCGACCGCGTGGTTACCCACCGTGGAGAGCACGAACACTACGGCGAACAGCTGCCACGAGCCCGCTAGCAGCGCCACGAGTGGCGCTAGGAGCACGAACAGGTAACCGACCTGCAGCACCGTGACGTTGAGGCCGCGGTTAGCGGGGCGCCTGAGCGCGAAGTTACCGACGATAGCCGCGAGCGTGGCCACGATTATGTAGGTGCCGAGAGCGCTCTCGGGCGCGCCGAGCCGGTCGATGGCGTACACGGCGTAGAACGGTTCGGCCAGTAGCGCCGCTAGGCCCAAGAAGCGCACGCGCAGGAAGCGTCGCAGGTTCACGTCTATCTTCAGGAGCCCGGGTATCTCGCGCACCATGCGTAGTAGCGGCCGCCTCACGCCGGGCTCGCCGGGCGGTTCCTTCACGAAGGAGAACATGACGTACGCGGCGGCGGAGAGCGCCGTGCCAAGCAGGAAGATGAGCGCGAAGTTGCCCGGGAAGCTCATGTCGGACGCCAGGATGGCGCGCAATGCCCAGCCCACTCCCAGCGCCAGCACTCCGCCCAGCGTGTTGCGCAGCACCCAGAAGGTGCCGAGGCGGCTGTGCGGCACCACTTTGGCGGTCACGTCCGCGAACGGCACACCTGCCACGCCGCTAGCCACCGCGTTAACCGTGACGGCCAGGAGCAAAATGACCACGGTGAGCCCAGGGTTGCTGCCGCCCAGCAAGAAGGCGGCCGCCGTCATGACCAGGAGCGACCCTATGCGCACCCCGGAGGTGATGTTGTAGGTGGGCAGCTTGTACGGCAGGTGCGTCAGCCGGTTAGCCACCACCAGCTGCGGCAGGAAGTAACCCCCGATGCGTAAGGCGGGTACCAGGCCTATGACCACTGCCGGCGCACCGAGCAGGGCCAGGAACGGGGCGATGACCAGTCCGGAGTGCAGGAACGCCTCACCGGCCGTGATGATGACCCCGTTGTACACACCCAGCCAGAAGTTGCGGTCCTTCACCCGCCCGCGCAGCATGAGGAGCATGCTAGCCCCTGCGGGGC
>CAZFFG010000126.1:0-4645 GCA_964518275.1 uncultured bacterium
TTCCGCAAAGTGATGCGGTTTGAAAATACAGTAGAGCAGTTGTAATGGCGGTAACTGGTTCATTTAAAGGTTCTTTGATAGGTCTAAACATAAACGGGGCCGCGGTTAGCTGTGAGACTAACTCCGAGTTTAATTTTAACCAGCAAATGATACCGGCAGCTTCAACGACTTCCGGTAGGGCTTCGGAGTTCGTGGCAGGTAAATACGATTGGTCGCTTACGGTTGATGGCAACATGCTGCTCGTAACCGTTGGGGCCGATATAAAGACGGTACTTGATGCCGTGCTATCCGGCGAGCAGATGGCGCTTGAGTGGACGACAAATGCAGGGATAACGCCGTTTTTTAAGCTTACCGGTAACGCGTATCCGCAGACGGGGGACATAGTAGCGCCTTCCGATGATCTAACAACATGGAGTGTGACCTTTATTGGTAACGGGCCTTTTTCGGTGGATAGTGAGGAATTTTGGCTAATAATAAACGCTCAGCCTCCCGCATCTGACAAGCCAACAATAGTAGATCAGAACACATGGTAGGCGAAGCGGTCATAGTGCATAACGGGGTTTCCGTAACCAATTACGCGCAATTAAACGTGTTCGTGATAAGGGTGGACGGCAAGAAGGAAGCAAAGCGGAACATAGTGCTTCACAACGCTTTCACGCTGGCAGGGAAAACAAGAGAAGGGCAAAAGACAGAAGGTGTATTTCGGATGCCCGGTGGCCGCAGATTCGGATTCACCGGCACGATAAAAGAAAAAAAAGACAACCTTATAACTATTGATGTTGAGGGTGATTATAGTGAAGATTTTGGTAAAACAATTAAAAAGGTAGAACAATGGCAGTAATTCACGGCAGGATAATGCAGGTCACATGGGGTGGGGCCGTTATCAAGTGTCAGACAGACGCAACGCTTGAAATTGACAAGGACGTACAGACGGGAGCACCTTGTAAGGACGAGGGAGGCTGGGCAACGAAATTTGTAGGGCAAAAGACATGGAATATTACCGCAACGGTAAAAAATTTCCTGGATTCTGTTCCTTTAAATCAGCTGGACCTAGCGGAGGAAATGTTGTCGGCAACCGGAGATGATCCGCAGACGGTTAAGTTTACCTCTACCGAAAGCGAACACAGCGGAACCGAGGACGCAACCTTTTCGGGGGATGCTATCCTTGCAAACTTTACATGGAATGCACCGGGCGATGGAGAAAGCACGTCGGATCTGACGTTCGAAGGCACAGGCCCTCTGACGCTCACCAGAACCCCGATCACCACATGATCGAAATCAGGTCAGTCCGGGAAGTCCGTGGGCGAATAGAAATAACTTATCGCCTGTGGGCTTCCTGTATGTGCGGGTATGAAATGAAAGTATGCTTTTTGGATGAAGCACCGGAAGCAGTAAAAAAAGAATATGAAAGGACATATAAAAATTGAATTAGGCGGCAAGGAACGCGGGCTTCAGTTCGGCATGGGGGCGCTTAAAATATACTGTAAGGCTATGGGTACAGATGTGGATGGCCTTGACCTTATTTTTAAGCCAGGCCCGCGCAGGCTGGAAGCTATTAGCAACCTGGTATATGCCGCCATGTGCAACTACTGCAATATCAAAGAGGAAGATATTGACTTCAATATGGCGCAAATGGAATTGTGGCTTGACGAGGCTCCGCAGGAAATTGCAACAAAGGTGATTGATGCTTTTTTTGAAACAATCGAAGCCCAGGAAACAAAGGGAGCGCCGTCAAAAAAAAAGTCAGTATCGAAAGCCTCTACAAAAAAGCCTACCAAGCAGGACTAAGGCCGGGGGAAGTTGATGGGCTTACGTTGGCAGACTTTAATTTGTTCTACGAAGGCTATCAGATGCGCCAGGCCGATGAATGGGACAGGACGCGGAACATTCTGGCTTCAATAGCAAATTGGGCGGGCAAGGTGTCAAAACGGCAACTTTCCCCCAAAGAACTTATAAAGCTGGAAAGAGACAAGGAAGAAGATATTTCACCCATAAGGGACGAATACGAAGCGCGGGAATTAGTGAGGGAAATACTTTATGGCAAGGCTTGAGGTTGAGATAGACGGGAGGATTCAAGGAGGCGAAAGGGCCTTAAACCGGGCGATAGGACTCGTTGATAAGTTTGGTAACGAAGCTAAAAAGTCTGCTACTACTGCTACGGGTGCCGTAAACAAACTAGGCCTAAGCATAAGGGACCTTCAGGAGGAGAATAAGAAGTTAGCGGCTCTGGCAAGGACAACTTATGACCCCGTTGCGCTGAGAAACTATACCCGTGCCATTGCCGAGAACCAATCCGAGATAAAAAAGCTTTCCAATGCATACACCCAACTACAGGCATCAGCAAACAGGAGTTCAACGGCGATAAGGGGCGGCACATCTGCTGCGGTGTCTTTCGGTCACATCTTACAGGACTTACCGTATGGCATCAGGGGGTGGGCCAATAACGTTACACAACTCACCACCGAGTTAGGGTATATGGCCAGATCGGCTAAAGCCGCCGGGGTGAGCATGAAAACGGCTCTGCTGTCAGCGTTCGGCAACCCTGCCACTATTGCGGTACTTGGTATATCTGCTATCACTACCGCGCTAACCATCTATCAGGCCCGAGCATCTAAGGCCAAGAAGGAAACCGACGACCTCGGCAAGTCATTCAAGACCCTGGGGCAGATCATGGACGAGCAGAAGGTTTCGGCGCAAACCCAAATATCAAGGCTCGACACGCTGGTAAAGGCGTCGCAGAACGTCAAGATAGCAATGACAGACCGCATAGCGGCGGTGAAAGAATTGCAGTCTAAGTACCCGTCATACTTCGGCAATCTTTCGCAAGAAGATATATTAGCGGGAAAAGTGTCGGGGGCGTACCAAAGACTTAGCGCCTCAATCCTTGCGGCCGCCGAAGCCAGGGCATACGAGAAAGCCATTGAGGAAGAAGCAAATAAAAGACTTGAAACCCGTCAAAAACTTATTCAAAACCTTATCCAACAGGCCGAGACACGGCGGGATATAGCGCAGCTAAGCGTATCCGGGGGGACCCTGCTCGCTACCGGATCGGCCCAACAGAGGGCCGGTGAGCTTGCTGTAGCAGAGGCCAGGCTTCGCGACTTGCAGAAAGCACAGAAAAACCTAAGCACACAACTACGCAACAGCTATGGAACCGCTGCAAAGTATGCGAGAGAAATACAGAAGACATTCGAGGATACAGAAGGATCGTTAAAAGAACTTATAGGGGACGGTGCGGGCAAGGCGGCCGAAGCCGTAAAGCGCACCATGACAGAGGTCAAAACAGACCTCTCCACCATAGGAAGCCCCATTGCGGACGGCCTGCTGAAAGCCGTAAAGAAATTCGATAAAGCGTTTTCGGACAGTATTGCCCGCGCTGCGCGGCAACTATCGGGCGATGACTTTGTGGACGCTTTAAATAAAGCACAGCAGGGACTTGTGCCAAAGCTTGAAGTACAGCCAAATTTATCAGGCCCTAAAGGCAGCGTTAAAATTGTTGACAGTGTTGATACGTGGGGTAAAGCGATGGATCGGGCTACGGACAGGTTTTCCCGGGACTTCTACCGTGCATTGGAGGATATTGCAGCGCAAGGCAAGTTAACGTTTGGAGGTGTATTTTCGGGAATTGTGCAAAGCTTTACCAGTTCGTTCCAGAATATATTCGTACAACACTTTTCGGAAAAGTTGAAAGCCTCTTTTTCTGATTTATCCAGCTCATTCAGCACGAAAATGCAAGGTGCTATTTCGGCAATAGGAATAGCTGGCGGGTTGCTTCAAAGCACCGGAACCGCAGCGGGGCAAATCGCAGGCGGAGCATTATCAGGCGTGGCTTCAGGCGCGCTAGTTGGGGCTTCTATTGGAGCCGTAGGAGGCCCTTTGGGGGCTGCAATAGGTGGAGTGGTAGGTTTAATTGGTGGAATTTTTGGTTCAAACAAAAGACGGGAAGAAATTCAGAAACAGCAACTTGAACAGCTTAAAAAGGCAGTCGCCTACACTTCGCAGGTAATCGGTAAATTTGTGGCCGGGGTGGGTGTAGTTGAAAATGTCTCGCTCAATACCTACGGAGAGTTAACAGCGCGCGTGAAAGGTAAAGATTTAGAATTTGTATTGTCTCAACAACAGGCAGCAACAGCAAGAGGGTTGTAATGGCTTACGCAGTAAAATACCAGATAAATTACAAGAACTATGAAGATGTTGCCTGCCGCATTGATATAGAGCTTGATAATTACGCGGGTGACGTTATACCTGTACGGGGTTCCGGAGGTAGCGCATGCTCGATATCGTATGTTAATGATGGACTAGATAAATACGACCCTATAATAGAAAGCAAAGCAGATATAAATCTGATTCAGGAAGGTCAAATAGATATCCCCGAACTTCAAACATCTGCTGATTTTGATTTCAGAGTTCGATATTTCGAGGCAGGTGTTCTTGAATGGGAGGGCTTCATCATACCTGATGGGATTCAACAGACCTATCAATCTGCGCCTTTTATCCTGTCTATAACAGCAACGGACGGTCTTAACTGGCTTCGAGGTAAAGAGTTCCAGTACTCCTTTGGTGGTCAGCGTAACTACTTATTGTATTTAAGGCAAATCTTCCACTGGCAGGGACTTTCAGGGGGCCTGCAAACCGAAATGCCGAT
>CAZFFG010000127.1:0-4630 GCA_964518275.1 uncultured bacterium
ACTCGTGAGTGGGCCGCGCGTAGCAGTACGAGCAGCCGTGCTCGCAGCCGCGGTAGGGGTTGAGGCTCGCGTCGAAGCCGATGTCGGGGCTCGCGTTGGTGCTGATGACGCTCCTAGACGTGTCGTTAAGGTAACGGGTGCGAACGCGCAGGTCGTCTTCGGTGAGCTCCGCCTCGTCGAGCACGATGGCCAGCTCGGAGAAGCGGTTGACCGGGTTGAGGTTCGCGCCGCGGCCGCGGTGGGTAGGGCGGGAAGGGTTCTCGCCACCTTCAGGCATGCCGGAGTGTAGGGCGCGGCGCCTGCCCACCATGTCGTGGGCCGTATGGGCGTTAGTGAGCGAACGCCGCGCGCACCTCGCTGAGCGCCATGACCTCGCCGCCGAACGCACGGGCGAAGTCTGCCGCGTCCTCCGCGGTCAGGAAGGGCAGAACGCTCGGTTTGCAGCAGGCGGCCACGCGGCTGTTAGCCACGTAGTGCGCCTGAGCGGCGCTCATCACGCGGCCGTAAAGGAAGTCGGTGGCCAGTAGCGTGCTCAGCTCGTCGTCATGGCGTACGAGCATCAACGCGCAGTGCCCGCAGCAGGCTTCGCGGTTCTCTCCTGAACGCGCCGTGAAGCTGAAGCGCAGCCGGTCCAGGATGGGGGTGCGGCACATGGGGCAGAGCCGCACCGTGGCGGCGCCGGGCTGCACACGCTCGATAACGCCGTGCCCCTTCACGAGCGAACCTAGCTCGGCCAGCGCCGCCGTGTCTCTATGCACCGTCATGAGCGAGACGCCCAGGCGTGCCGCGAGCTCCGCGAGGCGGATGCTGCCTTCGTTACCCAACCATTCGAGGATCTGCGCTTGACGTTCGGTTGGTGTGTTCACGGCCCTCCTACGCTTGACGGTGCCGGGAAGCACTCCGCACATCCTGTTAAGTCATGTTGCATATACCAAAATATCACAGCTATGCTGGCCGGCATGAGAGGTCTCAACTGTACCCGCGCTCCGCCCCCCTCTCGCGAGACACCCAAGTTCGCTCACCCGACTCGTTCTGCTGCCCTCTATACCGTTACCCTCTAGCTGGAGGCCGAACCGACCGTGATCGCCGTGAAGGCGTTGTTGCTGCTCACCACCGCCCTGCTCGCTGGCAGCGCGCTCGCCCCCAGCTTGGTGGGTGTAGCCCCGCCCCGGCGCGTGGCGCGTGGGGCGCTCTTACTACTCACCGTGCTGGTGGTGGCGTTCAGCGCCCTGGAGATCGCTGCCAACCTGCAGCGGCTACTCGGCTTCGTGGACTGGAGCAACTTCGTCTACTACCTGCAGAACACCCGACACGGCAACGCCGCTTCACTGCGTGCGGGCACAGCGCTCGTGTTAGGTGCGCTCGTGCAGGTCCGGCCGGGGGAGGGGTGGGCGCTGCCGAAAGCCGTACTGGCACTGGCGCTGCTCTTCAGCTTCAGTTACTCCAGCCACGCCGCGGCTATGGGCGGCGCCGGCCCGATGGTCGTGGACTGGCTGCACTACGTGGCCGTGTCGGCCTGGCTCGGGGCGCTCCTCACCGTGGCCACCAGCCGCATCTGGTCGCCCGCCAGCCACGAGCCGCGGGTGGACGCCGTCATGCGCCTCTCTGCCATCGGGTTGGCCGCCGTCATCGTCATGGCGGTCACAGGCGTCGTGAGTACGCTCGTGCACCTCTCGGATCCGCCAACCTTCGTTACGTCGCCGTACGCGCGTTCGTGGCTCGTGAAGGTGATGATAGTGATAACAGTGATCGCCTGCGCTGCCTGGAACCGCGTGAGGCTCGTGCCCCTCACCAAGAGCCGCCCGGAAGCCACCGGCCTACGGCGCGGCATAGCCGTGGAGCTCGCCTTGCTGGCCGCGGTCTTCGTAGCCACCGGCTGGCTAAGCACAAGCCCGTTACCCCACTCCGCGGACGCCGGAGTGAACGCCTTCGAGAACCTGCAAGGGTTCATCGAGTACTTGAAGGAGAGATGACGTGAGCATCCGTACCAGACTCGTTACAGCACTGCTCGCCATGGCCCTAGCCGGCGGCTTCGCGCTCGCGCACCAGAGCAAGGAAGTCGGCGACGGTGCCTACCGCGTCATCGTGGGCTACCTCGTGAACCCGGCCTACACCGGCCAGATGAACGGCATCGACCTCGCCATCCGCGACGCGAACGGTGAGCCCATGCTGGGGCTCGAGCGCAGCATCCTGGCCTGGGTCATCGCCCCAGACGGCACCGAACTGCAGCTCACGCTGCGCGCTAACGCCGCCAAGGAGGGCTGGTACACGGGCAACTTCATCCCCACCGTGGCCGGCAACTACACGTTCCGAGTAACCGGCTTCGTGGGTGAGGTCGAGTTCGACGAGCACTTCGACGAGCCCGCCCATAGCGACCCCGCCGTCATGGACGCCGGCACCATCACCCTGCCGTGAGGAAGCACCTGCTGGCCTTGCTCCTGCTGGCGGCCCTGGGTGTGGCCAGCGCCCACGCTCACCTCCAGGCGTCGACCCCGGCGGCTGACGCCCTCATCGCCGCTGCCGACGCGCCTACCGTTATCAGCCTTGAGTTCACCGAAGGCGTGGAACTGGCCTTCTCGACCTTCAGACTCGTGCGGATAGAGAACGAGCTCGACCCGACCGAGGCCACCTACGCCATGCGGCTGAACGCGCTAGGCGCCCAGAAAGCGAGCGAGGTCCTGGCCTCCCGCGCTGAGGTGGAGGGCGAAGTGGCCGTGAGCCTGGAGCCCACGCGCGGCACGCTCGAGAGCTTCGAGCTGCACCTCGCCGAACCACTGCCCGCCGGCAGTTACGCTCTTGTGTGGCGCGTGCTATCGGTAGACACGCACATCATCGAGGAGTTCATCACCTTCACCGTGCTGCCTTGAGCGATGCGGCGGGCGGTTCTTTGGCCGTCTCATCTGCTACCCAACCCAGGTACTCGCTAAGCCCGCCGATGGCCGCGTATGCCACCACGGCGGGCACTTCGTAAGGGTGCAGCTTCTTCACAGCCGCCACGAGTGCAGGGAGCTGCCCGGCGGTGGTCTTGGCCCACGCCACCAGTTCCGACTCGGTTACGATCTCGTGCTGCCAACGGTACACGGAGCTACCGGCGGGCATGACGTTCACGCACGCCGCCAGCCTGCGCTCCACTAGCGCGCGAGCCACGCCGTGCGCGGTCTCCTCATCGGGGAACGTTAGGTAGACGGCCACCACGTCTCGGTCGCGAACGTTTTCCATACTCCTTAGGCTAGATGATGCAGACCGGGCTAAGGTGACCGAGTACTCTCGTTTCCACGCTCGGAGGTCGCACGTTGCGAAAGAAGATGGTACCTGCCGCACGCTTCACCAAACTCGCCCTGGTGGGTGCACTAACGTTCCTGTTCGGTTGCTCGCAACCCGGCGGTGCCGATGGAGTGCGGCCTCCCGAGGGCACGCCAGCTGGCCTGCTGGTAGCTGCCGGTACCAACCACGTGCACACGTACGACCTGCGCGCGGGCGGCCCATGGCAGAAGCGCTTCGAGTACGACGCGGCGTCGGCCGCGGTGGCCGTGGACGAACCGAGGCGTGAACTCATCCAGGCAAGCACCACTGGCAGCGAGTTCGTTACCGTGACCGTGTACGACGTCGATACCTTCGCGGTGAAACGCACCTTCGAGATCCGGACCGGTGATCATGCGCCGAGCGTGCGCGCCGTAGCCGTCTCTAGGGACGGGCGCTACATGGCGCTCAACCTGCCCGAGTTCTCGCAGCCGCAGGTGGTTCTGTGGGACCTCGAGGCCAACGCCGAGGTCTACCGCGGCCTTAGGAACGTGCAGCGCTCCGGTTTCGTGTTCACGCCAAATGGGGAGCTCGTGGTACCGCTCCAGGCGCTCGGAGGTAACCCGCCCGCCATAGTCCTGTTCCGGATAGCCGACCTCGTGGCGAGCGCCGACGGGAACGTGAGTGGCGCCACGGTCGTCACCTTCACGGCGGAGGAGTGGGGCTCCGGCACCTTGAAGCCGGCCATCTCCAGCGACGGCTCTGCGCTCGTGTACGAGTCGCAGGGCTCCGTGTGGCTCACGGAACTGGCCTACGAGGCGGGCACGCTGGTCGGCGCCTCCGTACCGCGAAGGCTGACCACCGGCCCAGAGCCCAGCCACGGCGCCGCTTTGTCGCCCACCGGTTCCCACATGGCCTTCACGGTAGGCGGCGCGCACTTGGCATCCACCTACGTTGCGGCCACACCCCCGGTAGAGCCGATCCTCATACATCGCAACGGCGAGGCCGGCGCCGAGTACCTGCTCCAGCCCAGGACGCTGATCGATTACGTGCTGGCCTGGTTGGAGTGAAGCCGCGCTAGCGGTACTCGCTCTGCCAGCGTAGCGGTGTCACCGCGTTGTAAGCGCCCACGGCCACGCGCTCGGCAAGCGTCGGGTTACCGGCCTCGTCGCGCTCCTGGAGGGTGGTGGTGTTGGTGATGGTGTCCGATTCCGTGAAGAGCGTTATGTTCTCGGCGCTCACGGAACCGGTGCCGGTCGCTTGCCACTCGCCGTCCTCGTCCTGGCCGTAGAACGTGAAGTGGTAAGAACCGTCGGTGTTGAACGCGTACACGCGCCGGATCTGCCCCTGCGGGAACGTCTCTATCTGTTCCAGAACGTCGGCGTCGGCG
>CAZFFG010000128.1:0-4620 GCA_964518275.1 uncultured bacterium
ATCTGCAAAGCGACTTGGTGAACTATTGCGTTACCACCTGCTTTAATCCCTTCGGTTCGTACTTTCGATATTATCCTTTTGGCTTCTTTCTCTGCCTCTTCTTCTGTATAGCAATCTCCGCCAGTTCGTAGTATATATCGCACCAAGTCGGCGGAAATCCCATCATTTCCATCACAAACCGGTGATTGAGTTGGAAAGTTTTGCCAGTCTGGGCAAATGTGTCCGGCAGGCTGTTTGTCTGATTCCGGCCACTCGCTTGCAATGCTTCCGAGCTTCTCGCCCCTTTGTAGTCTCGTGTTGCTGGGGTTGGAAGCATGCCCACAACCCATTGCGCTATTGATTCCTCTAAATTCCCTTTGCCCCTGTTCGCTAAATTTTCGCTGTTCAGGTTGCATCCGTTTACCTTGTTCGCCCTTGGTGTTGGAAGCATCCCCTTGAACGCAAAGTCCTTCAAATCCCCCCTCCAACTGCCCGGCTTCGACAAATCCCGATTGCCGTCCTTTTTCTGACGCAAATCCCGACCGGTTCCACATCCGTCTATCGCTTGTGGGGTTGGAAGTAACCCCCTGTTCGCCATTTCCCCTACCGTCATCCCGAACCCGTTCCCGTTTATATTTTTCGCTTTCGCCTTTTCCCTTCGCAAATCGATCTTCTCCAAGTCTCCGCAATTCGTGTCCATGCACAGCGGAGTAGGCAACAATCCAGACTCTATCCCTTCGGTGCGGGGCACCGACACCTGCAGCTGGAAGTATAAACGATTGTACTTCGTAGCCTTCAGCTTCCAAATCAGATTGCACTTCTTCGAATACCACCCCGCCTGACCAATTAACAAGGCCGGGAACGTTTTCGCCAACAACCCAGGTCGGTTGGATCTCTTGAATAACCCTAAGCATTTCTGGCCAGAGATGTCTGTCATCATTTTTGCCCTTTCGCTTCCCGGCAAGGGAGTACGGCTGACAGGGAAATCCCCCCACAACGATTGTTGTATCAGAC
Source organism: uncultured bacterium (assembly GCA_964518275.1). Classification (GTDB taxonomy): domain Bacteria; phylum Deinococcota; class Deinococci; order Deinococcales; family Trueperaceae; genus JAAYYF01. Next base: position 994 of record CAZFFG010000128.1, read on the forward strand.
GGGTTCCATCTTGAGTTTTTAATGATTGTTTCATAATTCAAAGTGTGTATGTCGGGGTGATGGAAAGTATTTGGAAAATTTCTTTTTGTAACAAGTGATGGAAATTCAGCTATTTCACAACTCAATACTAAATCCCACCCCATTTTGTGTCCTGCTAATCCAAATCCTTCTATACCTCCGAAAAGACTAATTATTTGCATCCTTATTGTTTTTATTCTGATACGGGAATGGTTTTACCTCCGTCACGGAGAAATTTATTCACAAAGTATATTTGCCCTTTGCCGGTTACTTTTGTTGTACTTGAAACCAGTATTGTACCGTCAGGTCTATTGATTGTTGTTTTCTTAATTTCAAACAAGCCCATTTCAATGGCCCGTTGAGTTGGTAGGTTTCTGTATTCTCCCTTTACACCTAAGTAACCATGTGACCGCAACCATTTAAACAATCTGTTTTGTCCTATTTCAATGCCGTTTTGCTTAAGAATCTTTGCAAGCTCCCCAATTAAACATGAGCGGCTTGAAGCGGAAACAGCATCGGCAAACAGAGCTTTTGGAGCCATTTCCCTGACTTGTGATTGTGCTAACTCTTTTTCTGCTCGTTCTTTTTTGAGGGCTGTCATTACTTTAATAACATAATCAGGGTCAAGCAAGCTTTCAGGATTTAGGGCTGTGGCTCCGTGCCTCATCAACTCTTTGATTCTATCGTTACACCAAATTGCGAATTTTGGAGAAAGCCAACGAGCAAATTCTAAAGCTAAATCTTCGTGCATCCAAGTGCCTTGCTTAACGCTTCCGGGGATACCTCCTTTTACAACCATTATCAAAGAAGGGTAAGCATTAGCTAAAGTGCTGGTATTCAACGAAGTCCGTTTTCCTCCTTTTGGCAACTCTTGAGGCTGTAATCCTTTGTGGTCAGCCAAAGCATGAATAAACTCATGCGTTTCTGCGTTGTCAAACCACTGCCGAACCTCTTTGCCAAAAACCCTTGCCATTTCTGTAGCATTAATCATTACACTTTCGCCATTTAGGAAAGTGATTTCGTTTCCCATGTAATTAAATACTTGTGGAAGATTTGCATTATACTCTTTCATATCTATCTTTTTTTAGTTAAAAATTTATAAGGTTTTTCGTCCTCCTTGTGTTTTAAATGATGACCAATCACCTCCGCTAAGTCTTCTAAGGTGTAATATACTTCTTAAGCAAACATGCTCAACCATTTACGTATGCGGTCTTTTTCAGGGAGTTCTTCGATTTCCTTGATAAGGTCATGATATGCTTTTTCGACACAGAAATCAAGTCTCAATTCATTTTCAAAGCTCTCTCGTTTAGGGGTTCCCTTTTTGCCAATATATTTGTCGGTCAGGACATCAAGGCTGGTTGTTTTCATTGGTTTCTTTTTCATGGTTTAAATGCTTTTTTGACGTGTTTTTATTTCGTTTTGTGGTTTACTCCTCCCTGTACTTTAAATAGTCATAAATCGCCTTTGTTAGGCCCTCATGAGAGTAATATCGGCAATTAAGATGTTTCCCCACCCATTCACGTATTTGGCAAATTTCCGGTATGTCCTTCACCTGCATACCTGCTTTTTTGAGTGCATCGAAAAGCGGTTGCGCTTCTTCGGATGTGGCGGGGCGGCCGGGCTCACATATCCCACTAATAGACAAACGACCTTCTGTCCCAAGCCACGCATAATGTTCATGGTTATGATCGTCTATAACCTCCTTAAAGATATACACACTACCATAATCGTTTACCATCACATCCCCTGGCTTCGGCTCTTTTTCCAGCACCATCTCCAAGACAATGCGGTTCCCTTCCTGCAACACTGTGATTTCCTTCACACCGTCGGGGATTGCGAATGTGTGGCGGATTTCGGGGACTTCTTCGATAAGGTCTTTGGGATGTTCTTCAGTGACATAGCTCCACTTGCCGTCTTCGTAGTACAATTTACCATTGCTGCCTTGGTAGGGGAAAATGTTCTTATTGTTCTTTCTTACAATTTTCACCTCCTCACCTTCCCGGCTTCGGTAGGTTTTCCCTACTTCTAATTTTATCTGTTTCATATCTCAATTGGTTTTTACTGAATTACTATCATATAACTCCTTGCAAGCATCGCATAATACAATATCAACCTTTGTGCCTCTTAAACGAACGGTGTTAGTTGAGGGCATTACATACAGCACATTCTTTTCGCTGTAGATAGTATCGTTACATGCGCTGCATTTTGATAGGTCGGTTGGCTCCTTGAGCCAAATCAAATCAATGCTAATAGTTGTGTTTATTACTGCCATTTGCTTTGGTTTTACCCCGTCCTCTGGCGGGTGGTTATACATAAGTTGAATTTCCGATATGGATGATGTGTCGGTGTTATGCACAAGTGACTACGGCTGTACTTCAATAATATAATCTCGGTTCAACCTTATTTTCCTTTCGCCTTTATGCACTTTGCCAGACATTTCACCATAAAACGAAGTGTCCTCTGTTAATTCCATCCATTGAAAGTCCAATGCTTTGCATACTTCTTCGTAAGTTTCGTTTACTTTAATCAGTCTAACTGGTGTTTGAATATTTGCCATAATTCTTGTTTTTAATCCGCCCTCCGGCGGGTGGTTATACAATATATATCGGCGTTAGCAACAATGCTCCCGATTATTTTCGTAAGCTCGTAACCACTCTTTGCACTCAAAGCGTAGTTTATCTTGTTGCTCCTTATTCATCAATCCGAAGTCATGCCGGTAACTAATGCACATATTATCAATCAGTTTGGTGTTTTCTTGCAAAGCACTGTTGCTAACACGTGGTATAGTTAATTGCTCGTTTCGTTTTTCATAGTAAAACTTTCCGTCAAAAGGTTTAAAAGAAATAAGTCCGTACTTCATTGCAAGTCTCACTATAAAAGGTTTCTGTATTCTCTTGTTTATTGTGGCTAATCGCTTTTTAAATTCATCAAGGCTAAACGTTCCTTTATAAAAATTACATTGCCGGCAACTAGGATTGTAATTTTCAATATCGTCTTTACCACCTAAAGATTTAGCCTCTATGTGGTCAACTTGCATTTTTTTGTATTCCAAATCTTCACCACAATAAGCACACTTGCAATCATATTTCCTCCAAATCTTTTCTCTAAGTTCTTTTTTCATGATTGTTTCCTTGTAAGTTGAATTTCAAACATAGACGCTATGTCGGCGTTAAGCACAAGGCTAATCATCAATTCCAAGTGCTCTCCTTATTTTGAGTTTTGCTTTTTCTTCACCTTGCCACTGGTAGTCCTCTGCATAATAGTTGGTAATCCAGCCCATTATCTGCTTCAAAGTCCATTTAGTACCAATGGCTTTATTTTGTTCCCAATGGTTGTCAAAAAATACTATCTCCTGGGCTGTTTCCTCTACAAATTCAAATCTACCAGTAGCTTCTACCAATGTTCGAACAAGCTCAGTGCTTAACAATGCGTCATACACCATTGGCTTGATTGTTTCTTGTACTGTGTTTTCTTTTTTAATAGTTTTCATTTTCATTCAAATTAAATTCGACAATTTCATTTAACATTTTGAGCTCACAACCAGCGTTCAACTCTAATTTACCAATAACTTGACACTAAAGCCCTTCCTTGTTTAATACTTTGTATCAG
>CAZFFG010000129.1:0-4554 GCA_964518275.1 uncultured bacterium
TTCGCTTAATGTACCGACTGAAGCTGAGACTTTGGTGTTTTCATTTATCGGAATGAAAGCCAGAGAAGAATCAATCAGTGGTCGTACTACTATTAATGCAGTATTAGAATTAGATGCGATTCAGGTTGAGGAAGTAGTGGTGACTGCTTTAGGTATCCGTAGGGAACGAAAGGCTTTAGGTTATGCCGTTCAGGATGTGGCTTCTGAAGAACTTACACGTGCAGGTAACTCTAATATAGCTACAGCTCTTCAAGGCAAGCTTGCCGGTGTTGATATCAAGCCATCAAGTGGTATGCCTGGTGCTTCAAGCCAGATAGTTATCCGTGGCGCTCGTTCTTTTACTGGTAACAACCAACCATTGTATGTTGTAGATGGTATGCCTATTGCTTCAACTGCTGATTTCTCAACAGGCGCAAGCGTAACAGGTGCTGACCTTTCAAACAGGGCTGTTGATATCAACCCTGCAGACATTGAAAGTATCACTGTCCTGAAGGGACAATCCGCAGCCGCACTATATGGTATCCGTGCGTCTAATGGTGTTGTGATTATTACAACTAAGAGTGGCGCAAAGAATCCAATTGGTAAGGCTATTGTGAGTGTTTCACATACAAGTAGCTTTGATGTTACTTCTCGTACACCTGATTATCAGCAGAAGTATGCACAAGGATCATATGGTGTTTATCAACCTACTGCTTCTATGTCCTGGGGTCCTAAAATTGAAGATTTGCCTAATAGTGCAGGCTATGGTGGTAATACTCCAAACTCGTATACTCAAAATGGAGCTAATCTGCATCCAGGTCAATATTATGTACCACAACGTGCTACTGCAGGTTTGGATCCATGGGTAACACCACAGATTTATGATAACTATGGAGACTATTTTGGAACAGGTTATTCTGCTACAACTAACATTAATGTAAGTCAGGCATTTGAGGGAGGTAACTTTGCTGTTGGTCTAACAAGCACAGATCAAACAGGTATTGCGCCAGGAACAGGAATGGAAAGATGGAACTTCAAGGGTACTGCTGATAAAAAATTGAATGAGTATATAAAAGTAGGTTTTTCATCTAACTATGCAAAACTCTCAATTGACAAGCTGACTGGAGCTAATGATGCATCATTGGCTGGTATATATGCTGCCCCTATTACTTACGATTTGAAGGGTATACCTTACCATGTTCCTGGAGATCCATATAAGCAGATATATTATCGTGGTTTGACATTTGACAACCCTTACTGGGTAGAGCATAACAATACCTTCAATGAGAAGACTGAACGTTTCTTTGGAAATGGATATGTGGAAGTGTCTCCAAATATTGGAGCAAATATGAGCCTAAACATCAGATACCAATTAGGTATTGATTCTTACACTACTCATTATCAGGATATTTTTGGATTTGGTTCAAAGGATGGTTCTGGATCTATTGATAACTACGGTGTTACTTCTACAACATTTAATTCATTGTTGACAGCAAACTACGAATGGAATATTTCAGAAGACTGGTTGTTGAATGCTACTGTTGGTAATGAGCTTGATCACAATGATTTAAAGACTTACGAAGAATATGGCATCGGCTTTAACTCAGGTGGATGGAACCATATTAATAATGTAGTATCATATGATGCTGTTGATGAGCAACAATCTCAAGATCGTAGCTTTGGTGTCTTTGGAAGCTTATCTCTTTCTTGGAAGTCTATGGTATTCCTCAATGCCACTGGTCGTAATGACATTGTATCTAGTATGCCAAGAGGTAACAGGTCTTTCTTCTATCCTTCGGTATCTCTGGGTTTTGTAGCTTCGGAACTTGAAGCACTTCAAAATCTTAACTGGTTGTCATTTGCAAAGGTTAGAGCATCATATGCTGAAGTTGGACAGGCTGGATCATATTATGAGAATTACTTTGTTAGGCCATCCTATGGTGGTGGTTTCTGGATTGACTCACCAATTACCTATCCTTTAGGTGGAGTTGGCTCTTTCCAACATAGTACTACATTGTATGACCCGAACCTTAAGCCACAGAATACTCAGTCTTATGAGTTTGGTATTGAGCTGAAATTCTTAAGAAATCGTTTAGGAATAGATTATACATACTCTAATCAGGATGTTAGAGACCAGATCTTTCCTGTACCTCTGTCAGGTTCATCAGGTGCTAGCCAAGTTGTAATGAATGGTGGATCTGTAAATACAGAAGCTCATGAAGTTGTATTGTATGCAACTCCTGTTAGGACTAAGGATTTTTCATGGGATATTAGTGTTAATTACTCAAAGATTGATAACGTGGTAAAAGAACTAGCCCCAGGTGTTGAGAGTATCTTTCTTGGTGGTTTTGTTACTCCACAGGTTAGAGCTGGTATTGGAAGCACTTATCCTGTTATATATGGTGAGTCATTTAAGAGAGATGCTAAAGGCAATATAGTTGTAAAAGATGAGCCAGGTGCATGGGATCATGGGATGCCTATGACTGGAGGTCCGGCTGTAATTGGTAAGGTATCTCCTGACTTTATACTTGGTGGTACAAATACATTTACTTATAAGAGCTTTTCATTAACTGGAGTGTTTGAATGGAAGCATGGTGGTCAGATGTATTCTGGTACAAACGGACTTCTTGACCTCTATGGTCTGTCTAAGTTCACTGAAGATAGGGATAAGACCTTTATTTTCAAAGGAGTTAAACCCGACGGAACGCCGAATGACATAGTAAGGGGTGGAGAAAATGACCCTGAAGCATATCAGGATCTTGTTTCAAATGTACTTGGTAACATTGATGAGTATTACATAAGAGATAATTCTTTTGTAAAGCTTCGTGAGGTTGCCTTCCGCTATTCTCATCCAAAGAAGGTTTTCGACAAGATGAATGTTGGAGTATCTGTATTTGCACGTAATATATTGTTATGGACAGAGCTGGATAACTTCGATCCGGAGTCATCTCAAGGAAATACCAATATGGGAGGTGCGTTTGAAAGATTCTCTATGCCACAAACTACAAGCTACGGTTTTGGTGTTGATTTGACATTCTAACTTTTTAATAGAAACACTTATGAAAAGAGTTCATTATATATCATTGTTTACGGCATTCTTATTAGTCTTCTCAGCATGCTCTGAGGACAAGATGGATGAGATAAATAAGAATGTGAATAACCCTACTGATGTTGGGGCAAACTTAATCCTTCCGGATGTACTCGCAAGTACTGCTTTCTCGGTCGTGGGAAGTGACCTTGCATTCTATGCTTCTGTGTATGTAGAGCACAACGTTGGTATCTATGGCCAGCTGTATAATGCTGAAATTAGGACTTCGGAACCTACTAGCGCAACTACATATAACAATTCCTGGAATACTATTTATCGAAATCTTAGAAATCTGAGAACGATTATAAATAAGTGCTCTGAGGGAGGAGATGAAGAAGGAAATGTTCACCTTCTTGCAATGGCACAGATACTGACAGCATATAATCTTGCTATCCTTACAGACTTGATGGGTGATGTACCATGGTCAGAGGCTCTTCAACCTGGTGTGATATTTACTCCAAAGCTGGATGCTCAGCAAAGCATTTATAAATATGTTTTTGATCTATTAGATGAGGCAATCGCCAATCTTGATACGGATCGTGATCCATCATTTGCTGTTTTAGGATCAAAGGATTTGTTGTATGGATCTTTAACAGGTTATAATGCTGATTATGTAAATTGGTGGACGGAATTTGCTTATGGTCTTAAAGCTCGCTATACTTTGAGATTAGCTCACAAGACCCCAGACTATGAATCTGTTATTGATTTTGCAAACAAGTCTTTCAAAGATGCAGGAACTGAAGCAAAATTCAGGTTTAATAATGAGTCTGCAAAGAGTCCATTCTATGCATTCTACACTGATAGGAATTATTTCGGAGCAAGTACAAGTCTTCATGATAAGCTTGTAGAGCGGAATGATCCACGTGATGAGATTTTCTTCGTACCTGCAAAGGATAAAACTGACATTGAATTTGCTCCAAATGGAAAGCCTAATCAGGTTCAGGATTATTATGGAATTTCTGGTATTACTAACGCAAAGGCTCCTATTTACCTTTTGAGCTATCATGAAATTGAGTTTCTGAAAGCTGAGGCATATGTTAGACTTAATCAATTACCAGAAGCTAAAGAAGCATTGAAAAATGCTGTAATTGCTGCAATGGGTAAATCAAATATTGCTATAGATGAAGAGGATGCTGAAGAGTATTTCGATGATGTGGTAGCTAATAAATTTGACACAGACCCACTAAAAGAGGTAATGGTACAAAAGTACATTGCATTCTTTGAAGAAGAAGCTGTTGAAGCATACAATGACATTAGAAGATTGAAGGCTATGGGAGATAATGTAATTGAACTTTCACATCCAATGCCTGATAGATTCCCGTTACGTTTTACATATGGCTCAAGTGATGTCACTACTAACGTATTGATTCGTGATGCTTATGGTGATGGTTCTTATGTCTATACACAAAATGTTTGGTGGGCAGGAGGAACTCGGTAGCAGTTTGATTAACCTATTAACTGAAGAAATATGAAAAAAACAATATTTT
>CAZFFG010000130.1:0-4499 GCA_964518275.1 uncultured bacterium
AGAACTCGAACGGCGCTAAGTCGTTCCTCTCGGCGAGCAGCAGGGTGATGACGGTGGCGTGGCTCACCACGGCAAGGCGCTTGCCGGTCTGCTCGGCTTGGGCGGCCCTGAGGCCACGCTCGAAGCGGCGGCGCGCCTCGTCGCCCGTCTCCTGGCCGAATAGCAGCACGCTGGGGTTCTCGAAGAAGCGCTTGATCGTGCGGTGCCAGTCGGCCTCGGGCATGAGCACGGTGCGGTCGCGATGGTGCTCTTCCAGGTCGGCGCCCACCAACATGCAGGCCCCTAGGCCTGCTGCTAGGGCCCGGCCGGTGCCCACCGCCTTGGGTTCGTGGCTCGTAACCACCACGTCAACCGGGTAACGCTCCGCTAGCAGCGCGGCCAGCTCGGCGCTGAGGGCGCGGGCGTGGCTGGCGAGGAGCCACTGCGCTGAACGAACCCCGCTCTGCGGAACGGTGGGGCCGTGGCGAACGAGGACTAGGTGACCGGCGTCAGCGACCAACGCGGTTGCCGTGCACGAAGCCCGTGACCGTCCAGCCCTGCGGCACGGGGAACGAGTCCACACCCAGCACGTCCATGAACAGTTCGCCTTCCAGCGTGAGGAGGGTGGTGTGACCGAGCAACGCGGCCTGCAGCGCTGTTTCCGCCTCCTCCGGCAGTTGGCTCACCACCGGGTAGAAGAGCATGTCGATGCGGGTGGCCTGGTTGGCAGCCAGGGGCACTGGCCGCATGTCCTCCGTGGCCATGCGCCAGCCGGACAGCGACAGCACCAGGTCCTTACCCAGCAGGAAGTAGCCAACGTCGCCCGGGTTCACGGCCTGCAGCACGAGTTGGATAACGGGTACACCGGGCTGCACCATGAACACGCGGCTCTCGCTCTCCAGCATGCGTAGTACGGGCGCCTCCACCGACTGCCGCGCCGTCAGCGTGCCCTGAACCAGGGTGCGGCTGCGGGTCTCGTACTCGTGGGTGGAGGTCCTGAAACGCACCGTTCCCTCGATATGGAACCGCATGGGCCGGTCGGCGAAGGCGCGTACCGCCGCCGTGAGGAGCTCCGCGTCGCCTGCCACGGGCGCCACCACGTCGAAGCGCACGGGCGCCGTGCCGCCTGGCTCTAGGTAGACGTCGGGCGCCAGTGCGCCTCGCGCCACGCGACGGCCCTCCAGGAACATGGTGTAGGTGATGGCGTCGACCCGCACCCCGAACTCGTTAGGGTTGAGCAACTGGGCGCCGGCCGTGAGCTCGAGCTGGTCGCCTGCACCGGGTGGATCGAAGCGCTCGATGCTCGTGCGCCCCTCCACCAGCTCGAACTCGAGCGGCAGGACGGGACCGAGGGTCTGCGTCTGACGGATCTCGGTGCGCGGCGCGCACGCGGCCACCACGGCCAGGAGGCCGACGACCAGGAGCCAGCGGAGCGAAGGAACTCGTGACACGTTGTGAGTCTACTACCCCGACCGTTCTGAGCTGCTCAGCGCGGCTGCGAAGCGCCTCAGGGCCGGCGCCACGGTAGCCGGAAACCGCCCGCCGTGTTCGTCGGTTCGGGCACGAACACCAGCAGCGTGGCGGTGAGGGCCAACGCGCTTATGCCGGCGGCCGCAGCGGCCACCACGTTAGGCACGACCCCCGAGGCTTTGAGGCCCAGGCTCCAGGCAACGAGGGCCACCACGGCGTACGCCAGCGCGGCTACGACGGGCGTGAACGCGGCCAGCAGCGGCGCGGAGCGCGTGAAGCGCCGCCCCAACAACGCGGCTACCACCAGCAGCACCAGCACCGCGCCACCGAAGGCCGCCAACGGCCCCAGCTCGACACCGGCGCCAGCCGCCAAGATGCTCAAGTAGGTCGCGTGAGCGGCCACGGGCAGGAGCGAGAGGGTGGTGAGCAGCGCGAAACGCCGGCGCTTGATCGCTGGCCTCAGGAAGAGGCCAAGCGCGAAGCCGACGAGCACGGCCAGCAGGGCGTAGCGGAAAACGAACAGCACCTAGATAACCTCCCGCACCATAACGGCCTGGCTGCGCCGCCGCAGCTCCTCACGCAGCCGCTCGGCCCAGGGGGCGGCCAGCTCCGGGTCGGCGTCGAGCATCTTTAGGGCCAGGTCGCGCGCCTCCTCGATGATCTCGACGTCGGTCACGAGGTCGCCCACGCTCAGCTCGGGTAGCCCCGACTGACGCGTGCCGCGCAGGTCGCCGGGCCCGCGTAGGCGCAGGTCCATCTCGGCGATGGCGAAGCCGTCAGCGTGCTTCACCACTATGTTGAGACGCTCCCGAGTTTTGCGGCTGGCATCGCCCGCCACCAGCACGCAGTGGCTCTCGTGCGCGCCGCGCCCCACACGGCCACGGAGCTGATGCAGCTGCGCCAGACCGAAGCGCTCGGCGTTCTCTATCACCATCACGGTGGCGTTCGCCACGTCCACCCCCACCTCGATGACGGTGGTCGACACCAGCAGGTCGATGTCGTGACGGCGGAAGGCCGCCATGGCCTCGTCCTTCTCGGCCACGCTCATGCGGCCGTGCAGCATGCCGATACGCGCCGCCTCGGGCAGTATCTGCCGCAGGTCGTTCACGAGCCCGGTGGCCGCCAGCACCTCGTCTAACGCCTCGCTCTCTTCGATGAGCGGCGTGACCACGTACACCTGGCGCCCCTCGCGGATCTGCTGCCAAGCGAAGCGGTACACGTCGAGGCGCTTGCTTGCGCTCACGAGCGAGGTGCGCACGGGCTTGCGACCCGGCGGCAGCCCCGCGATGACGGTGAGCTCGAGGTCGCCGTAGGTGGTCAGCGCCAACGAGCGCGGTATGGGAGTGGCGCTCATCACCAACACGTCGGGCGTGCTCTTCAGCAGACCCCGCCGCTGCGCCACGCCGAAACGGTGCTCCTCGTCGATGACGGCTAAGCCCAGGTCACGGAACTCCACCCCCTCCTGGATGAGCGCGTGGGTGCCCACCGCCAGGTCGGCCTCGCCGCTCTGCAACCTAGCGCGGGCGGTGCGCCTCTCGCCCACGGTCATGGAGCCCGTGAGGAGCTCGCTCTTCACGCCGAGCGGGTAGAGGTAGCGCTGCAGGTTCACGAAGTGCTGCCGGGCCAGTATCTCGGTGGGCGCCATGAGCGCGGCCTGCGCCCCGTTGCGCACGGCCACGTGGATGGCGGCCGCGGCCACCGCCGTCTTACCCGAGCCCACGTCGCCCTGCAGCAGCCGCGCCATCTGCATGGGCGCCTGCATGTCGGTGAGGATCTCGTCCAGCGCTTGGCGCTGACCCTCGGTGAGCGTGAACGGCAGCGAGCCGAAGAACTCCTCCAAGTGCTCGGGCGCCACCCGGAAGGTGCGCCCCCCGCGGTTGGGATCGCGGCTCCGCAGGACCGCGAGCTCGAAGAAGAGGAAGTCGTCGAACTTCAGCCGGCGCGTAGCGGCGCGCAGCTCCTCCTCCGAGTCGGGGAAGTGCGCCTGGCGCGTGGCGCGATCCAGCGACACGAGGTCGTAGCGCTCCAGCAGCGAACGCTGCAGGTGATCGGGGATGGGCCCGAGGGCGTCGAGCAGGCGCCGCGCCGCGCGCCGCAGGTACGCCTGACTGAGGCCCTGCGTGGTGGGGTAGATACCCACGATGCGGTTGAAGGAGAGCGACTCCGTGTCGTCGTCGACCTCGAAGCCCTGCACCATGATCTCGGCGCTGCGACCCTTACGCTTCACCTTGCCGCTGAGGATCAGGTTCAGGCCCGGGTACACCTGCTTCTCGAGCCACGGCTGGTTGAACCAGACAGCGGTTACCCTCTCACCGCTACGCCCGCGCAGGCTGGCGCGCAGCAGGTGCATGCCCCGGCGGCTACGCGAGCCCACCCGGCTCACCACCTGACCGCTGACCGTGGCCACCTCGCCGTCCACGAGAGCGGAGTAGTCGGGCAGCGCGCGCCGGTCCTCGTAACGCCGCGGCAGGTGCATAAGCAACTGGCGGTAGGTGGTGATGCCGATCTCACCGAGCTTCTTAGCGGCCTGAGCGCCAACATCCACCGCCCGGCTCTCCAAGTGCGCGTCCAGGTCGAACGGGTGTGCCACGCTCCGAGTCTACTGTTAGGCCGCCTAGAACGCGCACCCTCGCGCCACCCGCCTGGTTAAGTAGTGGTGAAGTACACGGTCGATCTTCGGTTGCGGTAGCGCGTGCCACACGCTTATGCTCGGTGAGTCCGACCAACGTGCCGCGTGCACGAGCCAATACGAGACTTTTAGGAGAGAAGCATGAAGCGTATCGTCTCAGCCCTACTCGCTCTTGCCGTGGTGGCGCTGTTCGGCGCGGCCATGGCTCAGGACCTCGGCGGCCGCACCCTCATCGTGGGTTCTGATACCACCTACCCGCCCTTCGAGACCGTCGATCAAGACGGCAACGTCGTCGGCTTCGATGTCGACGTGGTGAACGCCATCTGCGAGCGCATCAACTGCGTGGCGCAGTTCCAGACCACCGCGTGGGACGGCATCTTCGCCGCCATGGCCAACGGCGAGTTCGACATGATCGCCTCCG
>CAZFFG010000131.1:0-4482 GCA_964518275.1 uncultured bacterium
CCGCCCTGATCGAGGCCGCCGCCGAAGCGGTAGCCAACCACGGCGTGGCCGCGCTCAGCCTGCGCGCGCTGGCTCGCGAGCTGGGCGTCAGCCACACGGCGCCGCGCCACCACTTCACCGACAAGCGCGGACTACTAACGGCGCTCGCCACCGACGGCTACGCCCGGCTAGCCGACAAGCTGTTCGCGGCTGGCGACGACTTCCTCGAGGCCGGCGTGGCCTACGTGCGCTTCGCCATAGAGAACCCCGGCCACTTCGCAGTCATGTACCAACCCGAGCTGGTGGACAAGGACGACGCCGAACTGCAAGAGGCGCGGGGCCGCACCGGTGAGGCGCTGCTGGCGGGGGCACACAGTAAGTTGGGCGCAACGCGCTCGGACGGTGACGCGTCTTCGGAAACTGCCGATGCTAGCGACTCGCTGGGCTCCGCCCTTGGTGCGGGCAGCTTCCCGCCGTACGCCCTCCTAGCCTGGAGCGCCGCTCACGGCATAGCCAACCTCGCCCTAGCCGGCACGCTAACGCGCATGGGCTACGGCGACGACGCCCAAGCCCTAGCCGACTCCGCCCGCCAGGCGCTGACTTTACTCGGCTCAGCGTGATATGCTCCTTACTCGACCACGGCGTAAGGCCGCGGCTCGAACAACGTAACGGGGTGTAGCGCAGCCTGGTAGCGCACTTGACTGGGGGTCAAGTGGTCGTCAGTTCAAATCTGGCCACCCCGACCACGCACAAATCACGTCCAGGACGTGTACGACGGGAATCCCGCGCTGAGGGCATCGGCGCGGGATTCTAATTTGTTGACCCAGCCATTGTCCCAATTGTGCCGCACGCCGCTACTCTCAACTTGTCGGCCTGAGTCGCTAGACTCATTGAAGCCAAGTGGATAGAATAGTTACCAGGGAGGCCGCAGGTGGCAACAGTTATATCCAGCGACGGAAGTGCGGTGCTGGCATCGCTGCCAGCGACCTTTACCACCAGTACGGCGCTTAAAGCTGGCCTTCACCCCCGCACGCTCTACCGACTACGCGATGAGGGCGAGGTCATCGAACTCTCGCGTGGTGTCTTCCGCCAGGCGGACGCGCTGGCAGCCACCTGGCCCGACTTGCTAGGCGTGCAAGCACGCGCTCCCCTGGCCATTGCGTGTTGCCTCACGGCCGCATCGGTGCACGGACTGACGGACGACTTGCCCGGCAAGGTGCAAATCGCCGTGCCCCGAGGAAAACGCCCCCCGCAAATCAGTTACCCGCCCACGCAAGTATTCCGGTTCGACGCGCCAACGTTCGAACTGGGTCTGATGCAAGTTGAAGCCGCACCCGGCGAGAATGTACGCGTCTACGACCCAGCACGCACCGTGGTGGACCTGTTCCGCCTCAGACACCGCTTCGGGGAAGCAACCGCCAACATCGCCCTCCGCAACCACTTGCGTAGCCGCGCCGCCGACCCCGCCCGGCTGCTCAGCCTAGCGGACAAGCTCGGCGTGCTCGGGCCCGTCAGGACGGCGACAGATGTGGTGCTAGCCGGATGACGCGCCCCACCCGTCAGACTGAATCGGGCCGAGCGTACCTAGACCTGCAGAACCAGGCCCGGCGCCAGCAGCGCCCAACACAGGAACTGCTAACCCTATACGCGCTGGAGCGATGGCTGGCGAGGCTGGAGGCGTCGGCCTATGCCAGAGACTTCGTGCTCAAGGGCGGCATGCTAATGGCCGCGCTAGGCGCGCGCCGCACGACGGTGGACGCCGACTTGTTAGGGCGCGGCGTACCCAACGACGAGCAGAGCATCGCCAAGGTGGTGGCGAACATCGCCCGCACCCAACTGACCCCGGACGACGGCGTGCGCTTCGACACAAGCACTATTCAGACCCAGGTAATCCGGGAGTCTGACCACTACTCCGGTGTGAGGGCGTCGCTGACCGCCCATCTCGGTTCCGCCCAGCTAAGCGTGCGGCTGGACGTAAACTTCGGAGACCCCGTAATTCCCGAACCTCGCGCGATCAACCTCCCCTCCCTCCGGCCCAGCCTGCCGGCGGTAAGCGTGCTCGGCTACCCACTCGAGACCGTGTTGGCCGAGAAGCTCTGCACCGCCCTCGCGCTCGGGGCGGCCAACACGCGCATCAGGGACTACGCCGACGTCTACACCCTCATCACCCGCCACCCAATCCGCTTCGAGGCGTTTCGGCGCGCCTTCACCACCACCGCCAAGTTCCGCAACGTACAGCCCAAGCCGTTCGCTGAAGCCGTCAGCGGGTTCACCGATCTGCGCAGCGGGGCGTACCAGACTTACCGCGCGAAAATAGCTGAAGACGGCGAACACCTGCCACCGGACCTGGAATCCGTCGTCGGTCTCATCGCACAGTTCGTAGCTCCGCTCGCCGAGAACAACGATCCCACCACTTGGGACTCCACTACGAGGCAATGGCTTCGCCCTAAGGCCTGACGCCTCGACCCTCTCACTGCCGCGCCCACTAGGCTGGAAATCTGCAATCCCACGCTACTCGCCCTGGCTTCATGACCTGATTGACCCCGGGCCCACTCGTGGGCCCAACGGACGAGAACTCATACGAGAACCCGCACACGCAGGACAACGAGACCCTCCATCTCCCCTGTCTCAGACGCACATAACCGACCTGAACCGCACTCAGAGCTCCGCCCTCTAGTTCCCTGGGGGTCAAGTGGCCGTCAGTTCAAATCTGGCCACCCCGACCAGCGACAAGACCGTCCTAGACGGAGAAACAGCGATTCCCGCCCCGAAAATCGGCAGGCGGGAATCGCTGGTTTTTCGGGTCAATTGGGCCCAATCGTGGGCCCAACGCATTGGACGTGGCTATTGGCTACGTTGAGTTTTTCCACGTTATGCGGCTCGATCCACAAATCTGCTAGGGCTTCATGGACGAAAAGACAATCGTGGTAACGCGCAATGGCGATGGCCCAGTTCACGACGGTCCCGTGATCGACGAGTTCCTGGCCTTCCTCGAGGCCGATATGGAAGCGAACGCGGGTAACGTCCGGCCTGTTCCCCAGGAACTCCTGACGCGGGCTCGCGACCTCACGGACGACCTCACCGTGAACCTCGACGGCCCACTCGACCCCGACGATGAATGAGCCATGCGCCTGCGGCCATAACGATCAGCGGTCGGAATACCTATACTCACCGCCCCTTGCAGGCGATGCGCGATGGGCCCTACACGAATCCGCGCGACGTTCCATGTGAAGAGAACCGGACAAGGCCTTGAGGTACGACCTCGGCAGCCAGGCCAGCTCTAGACCAAGTGTCGAGCATGGTCAATCGGCGTTTCTATCGCCCTCATAGGGCTTTGCAATCCATCCCATGTAACAAATCTGCTAATATGCAACCAGATTGGAGGCGGCTATGAGCGTCGCGAGCAAAGTCGAAACTAAGCTCAAGCGGTTACCCAAAGGCAAGCCGCTACCGCTGCAACTATTCAGCGACTGTGGGCCTGAGGGTGCCGTGCGCACCGCATTGTCACGCTTAGTGAAACGCGGCGAACTGGCGAACGTCGCGCGCGGAATCTACGCCCGCCCCAAGCCGAACGAGTTCTTCGGCACCAGCCTACCAGCGCCAGAAGAAGTCGCGGAAGCCATCGCCAGCGTGACCGGCGAGCGGCTCGCTCCGCACGGCGCCGAGATGGCACGCCGCCTGGGCCTCAGCACTCAGATGCCCGTTAGAGCTGCCTTCTACACTACCGGTCGCACGCGGCGGCTTCAGGTCGGCAACTCCTACGTGCAGTTCCAACACGCCCCAGAACGACTAGTGGCAGAAGCATCTACACGCGCGGGCAGTGCTCTGCTCGCCTTACATCACCTGGGCAGTGAACACGTAACCGCCGAGGTGCTCCAGGAGCTGAACGAGCGCGTCCCCGTCCGCGAGCTCCTGCGGTCGAAGGCGACGCCGGCATGGCTGCGGGTCCGAGTCACCAACCTCGAGCCTTCCCTACGTGCGTAACTACTTCGACCTCACCCACGAACAGAAGGTAGCCCTCTTCACTGGCGCGCGCGGTCGCTCACCATGGGGAGACCGCATGCTCGAAAAGGACCTGTGGCTCGTGTGGGTGCTGGACGTCCTCTTCAAGCAACCGAACGCCCCCACCTACTCATTCAAGGGCGGCACCAGCCTGAGTAAGGTCTACGACGCCATCCATCGCTTCAGCGAAGACGTGGACGTCACCATAGATCCTGATCACTCGGACCTAACTCAGGGCCTGGATCCCACAGAAAGCGGCGTCAGCAAGACCCAGTTGAAGAGTCGGGGTGAGCTAGCTCGCGCTAAACTTCCGGTGTACTTGAAGAACGTGCTAGCTCCGTACCTAGAGCAGGCAGCAAGCGAGCTACCGTCGCACTCCCGCCCGCTCGTAGAGTTCGAAGAACACCACCCGGAACAGATTCGTGTCCACTACCCCAGCGTCTTCCAGGAGGCGCTGGAGCCTCCCTACATCCCGGAGAACGTCCTCCTAGAATTCGGGGT
>CAZFFG010000132.1:0-4395 GCA_964518275.1 uncultured bacterium
GCGACATGGGCTTCGACGTGGTGCACCTCAACCTGCACAAGACGTTCACCACCCCCCACGGCGGTGGCGGTCCCGGCACGGGCCCCGTGGGCGTGAAGGCGCACCTCTTGCCCTTCCTGCCGGCGCCCGTGGTGGCCAAGCGCGGCGAGGGCGACGACGCCGAGTTCTACCTAGAATCCGACTTGCCCCAAAGCATCGGCCGCATGCGCAGCTTCTACGGCAACTTCGGTAACCTCGTGCGCGCCTACACCTACATCCGCGGGCTCGGCAAGGAAGGCCTGCGCGACGTGAGCGGTCACGCCGTGCTGGCCGCCAACTACATGCGCATGCGCTTCAAGGAGCTCGGTTTCACCGTGCCCTTCGACCGCGTGAACATGCACGAGTTCGTGGCCCAGCCGCCAGAGGGCCTGCGCACGCTCGACATCGCTAAGGCGCAGCTCGACTACGGCATGCACCCCGCCACGGTCTACTTCCCGCTGGTGGTGAAGGAAGCCATGATGGTGGAGCCCACCGAGACCGAGTCGCTCGAGACCCTCGACCAGTACATGGACGCGCTGGCCGAGATCCTCAAGCGCGCCGAAGAGGACGACACCTACCTGGCCAACGCCCCCTACACCACGCCAGTGAGGCGCCTGGACGAGGTGAAGGCTGCCCGCCAGCCCGTGCTGCGGTACGCGTTCGAAGCCAACGGTCACTGAGCGGTCAGCTCGAGTACCGACCACGAGACTATGAAGCGGCGCCCCGGATTTACCCGGGGCGCCGCTCTCTGTGCCATGTCGGTAACGGCGCTAGCCGTGATCACGTTGTGAGCTCAGCTGCAGCTGTCGTCTGGTCCTTGCGGAGCAGGCCGGCCATCGGTGCGGAACGAGTGCCCGCAGCCGCAGTTGCTGCTGGCCTGGGGGTTCTCCACGCTGAAGCCGCCGCCCATCATGTTCTCCACGTAATCGAGGCGCGAGCCGCGCAGGAGGGGCCAGCTACGCTCGTCGACAACAACGCGCACGCCGCGGTCCTCGAAGAGCAGGTCGCCGTCTAGGAAGCGATCCTCGATGGTCATGCCGTACTGGTAACCGCTGCAGCCGCCAGATTTCACGAACACCCTAATGGCGGCGTCGTTCTTGCCGCTGTTGGCTATGAGCCCGGCCGCCTTCTCGGCGCCGGTATCCGTGAAGCCGAGCCTCTCGGTCTCGTTGACCTGCGTGGCCCGAGCGAGGGCGTCCTCGTAAGTACCGTTCACCTGCTGCATGGTCCTACCTTATAGCACCCAGAACCTGGGATAGGTAGCGGCGAGACGCACACGGAGGCGACCAGGTAGGTAAGAAGAACGGCGCCCCGACCATCTCGGAACGCCGTCCTGGACGTGGCGGGGGCAGCAGGACTTGAACCCGCGACCTACGGTTTTGGAGACCGCCGCTCTACCAGCTGAGCTATACCCCCGGGCGACTAGTTGCCGACCGAAGACGAAGTATACCAGCCGCTGGAAGCCGCCTGCAACGCCGTGGCTTACCAGCCGGGAGCGCGCCGCGGTGGGTAGCGGGTCCGCTCCACGGCGCGTAATCAGGAAGGTGGTATCCTCACCCCGTGAAGCTCCACTCCGCTTGGACCGCTAAAGGCGGCCTAACGCAATGGTTCTTGGGGTTGGCGCTGGCGCTCTCACTAGGCCTTCTGGCCGCCTCCGGCACCGTCGCGTGGGCCCAGACCGGTGGAGCCGCCAACGAGGTCTGGCTCCTCCCCATCGACAGCGAGATAAACACGGGCACCACCGCCTTCGTGCGCAGCCGGGTTCAGCAGGCCAACCAGGAGCAGCCGCTAGCGCTGGTGCTGTACCTCGACACGCCCGGTGGCGCCGTGTCGGCCATGCAAGACATCGTGGGCGTCATCCTCCACGAGGCGCGCGTACCTACCATCGCGGTGGTGCAGAACGCCTTCAGCGCTGGCGCGTTGGTGGCCATGAGCGCGCAGCACCTGGCCATGCTGCCTGGCTCCAGCATCGGCGCGGCCTTGCCCATCATCCAGACGCCCACCGGCGTGGCCCCGGTGGACGAGAAGTTCTCCTCCGCGCTGCGGGGTGAGTTCCGCAGCGTGGCTGAGGCGCGCGGCCGCAACGCGCGCGTGGCTGAGGGCATGGTCGACGAGCGCATCGAGATCCCGGGCCTCTCAACCGCCAACGAGCTCGTTACCCTCACGGCGCGGCAGGCGGTTGAGCACGGCATCGCCGACACCGAGGCTGCCAACCTCGACGCGGCTCTGGCAGCGTTCGGTTACGCAGGTGCCCGGGTCACGCGCCTCGAGCCGGGCCTCTCCGAGCGCCTGGCGAGCCTCCTCTCGCGGCCGCTGGTAGCGGCCCTGCTGCTGGTGGTGGGCGTGGGCGGGCTCCTCATCGAGCTCTTCTCGCCCGGCTTCGGCATCCCTGGCGCCATCGGCATCGTCGCCCTTGGCGTGTTCGCGGCGGCGGCCTACTTCGCTAACCCCGCCGGGCTGCTCGACATCGGCATCCTGGTGGCGGGGGTGGTGCTACTAGCGCTCGAGGTGTTCGTGCTGCCCGGCTTCGGTGTGGCGGGCGTGCTCGGTCTGGCCGCTATCGTCATCGCTCTCACCCGCATCTTCGAGGAGGGCACCATCACAGTGCTCGGCTACGGCGTGCTGTTCGGTGGCGTGCTGCTGGGGGTCCTGCTCTGGATGCTGCCCAACAGCCGGCTGGCGTCGGCGTTGCGGCTGTCGGAGCGGTTGTCGTCGGGCGTGGGTACCGCTGGCACCGTGCCGCAGATCGACCGCGTGGAGCTGCTCGGCACCACCGGCACCGCCCTCACCGACCTCCGTCCCGCGGGCGTGGCGCGCTTCGGTCAGGACCGCGTAGACGTGGTGAGCGAGGGCGACTTCGTGCCCGTGGGCAGCACCCTCAAGGTGTTACGCGTGGAGGGCAGCCGCGTTACGGTAAGGATGTTGGAACCGCAGGTAGACCCCACCCGAAGCGACCAGACCGCGGCCGACGACAGCCGCAAGGAGGCTTGACCGAATGGATTTTACCCTGCTGATCTTGGCGGGAGCCGTACTTCTCTTCTTCATCATCCTGTTCAACTTCATCCCCGTCGGGCTGTGGATCTCGGCGGTCGCTGCTGGGGTGAGGGTCAGCCTCCCGTCGCTCGTGGCCATGCGCCTCCGGCGCGTGCCGCCCAACCAGATCATCCTGCCCCTCATCAAGGCCGACAAGGCGGGCATCGACGTCAACCAGAACGGCCTGGAGGCCCACTACCTGGCTGGCGGTAACGTCGACCGCGTCGTCGACGCCCTCATCGCCGCCGACAAGGCGCGCATCGCCCTGCCGTTCGACCGAGCTGCGGCCATCGACCTGGCCGGCCGCGACGTGCTCGACGCCGTGAAGGTGTCGGTCAACCCGCGCGTCATCCAGACCCCCAACGTCTCGGCCGTGGCCAAGGACGGCATCGAGCTCGTCGCCACCGCGCGCATCACCGTGCGCGCTAACCTCGAGCGTCTCGTCGGTGGTGCTGGCGAAGAGACGATCATCGCCCGCGTGGGCGAGGGTGTGGTCTCCTCCATCGGTGGCACCGAGTCGCACAAGGGTGTGCTCGAGAACCCCGACATCATCTCTAAAACGGTGCTCGCCAAGGGCCTCGATTCCGGTACGGCGTTCGAGATCCTCTCCATCGACATCGCCGACGTGAGCGTGGGTCGTAACATCGGCGCGCAGCTGCAGACCGATCAGGCCGAGGCCGACAAGCGCGTGGCGCAGGCTAAGGCCGAGGAGCGCCGCGCCATGGCCGTGGCCCTCGAGCAGGAGAACAGCGCCCGCGTGGAAGAGATGCGCTCCCGCGTGGTGGAAGCGGAAGCAGAGGTGCCGCGCGCCATCGCGCAGGCCTTCCGCGAGGGCAACCTGGGCATCATGGATTACTACTCTCTCGAGAACATCAAGTCCGACACCAGCATGCGCGGCAACATCGGCCGGGCCGCTGAGCAGGACGAAGGGTAGGCGTTCACCTGAGCTTCGAGACCATCCTCGGCATCATCTTCTTCATCGTCTTCTTCATCCTGCCTGCGTTCACGCAGCGGAAGAAGCAGGGCGAGGAGGGTGAGGCGCCGCCGGCGGGTCCCGCTGCCCCCGGTAGCGAGCCGGCACGGGGCGAGCAGGCTGCTCAGCGGCCGCAGGCCACGCCGCCAGCGGCGCGGCAGCCGGCCCAGGCTAGCTCCACGCCACCTGCCGACGCTCAGGGTCGGCGCGCCCCTGGCTCCATCGAGGACGCACTGGAAGAGATCCGAGCCCGCGTGCGCGAGGCGCAGCGGCAGGAGGAAGAACGGCAGCGCGGCAAGGCGGCCAGCCGGCCGCAGGCCAGCGGTCGAGCGGCAGGCCGTAGTAGCGGCACCGAACCGAGCGCCAGCGCC
>CAZFFG010000133.1:0-4353 GCA_964518275.1 uncultured bacterium
CCCAACGAGCTGCGTGAGCTGTAGGAACGCCGTGATGGAGGGCATGTTGGCTGCGCTCTTTGTGGGCACGCGGATGGTGTGGTCGGCTATGCGTGCTAGTGGTGGTGCGCCGTCGTCGGTCACGAGGTAGAGCTTCACGCCGCGCGCCGCGATGGCTTGGCCTAGCCGCGTGGTGGCTTTCGCGTAGCGCCTAACCGTGAACAGCACGGCCACGTCGTCGGCGGTCATGTCGAGCAGGCGTTCGGGCCGCACGCGCACGTCTTCTACCAGCACGTGGGTGTTGGCGCGGAACAGGTCGAGGAAGTACTCCATGGTGAGAGCTATGGAGCGCATGGTCTGGATGCCCCCCAGCCACACGGCGCGGGCGCCCGCTAGGTCGTTGGCGAGTTGGCGGATGGAGTCGGCGGGGATCTGCGCTGCTTCCAGCGTGTTCTCGGCTTCCGCCTGCCAGAAGTCGGTAACGAACGACGAGGTGTTCTCGGGGCCGCTGGGTCGGTAGGCGGAGCGGAGTTCCGAGCGGAGGCTGTCGCGCAGGTCGAGGAACCCGGAGTAACCGAGGTTCTGGGAGAAGCGCGTCACCGTGGCGCTGGAGGATCCCGCTTCCCGAGCCAGTTCAGCCGAGTTTAGTAGCGGCACCTGTTCGAAGTTGCTCAGAACGTACGTAGCTAACGCACGCTCTCTTGGCGTGAGCCGGTCCATCTTCGCTCTGATTCGGTTCGCGAGTTCGGAGTTCCGCATCGCATTGACATTATAGCCGCCCGCGTGCAAGGATTCTTTCACGAAGGCAAAATAACGGAACGCGAGTTTCACCGGGGGGCGGTTCGGCTAGAACGCCTTCTGGCCTTGGCTTACTCATCAGGGAGGTGAGCCAATGCGCCTTGCTATCCCTGCTGAGGAAGCGAGGTCAGGAGCTTGACCAAGAAACCCAAAGGCGAGAGCGTAGACCCGGTCACCAGCGCCAAGGCGCACCCGGTGTTCTACGGCAGCGTTCCGTCCATGTTCGGCATGCCCATCAGCGAGACCCCGGCGGAGCTAGCCAATTTCGACATCGCTTACCTAGGCATACCCTGGTCGGCACCTCCCTCAGCGGGCCGGGCGGCTTCCATCGCGCAGTTCGCGGGGACCGGCCTCACGCCCAACTCCATGCGCACGAACTCCGTCAAGTACGGCGGCTACCTGCCGGAGCTCGACCTCGACGTGTTCGAGAGGTTCGCGTTCACCGACTACGGCAACGTAGACGTGGCGTTCGACGTGAAGAAGTCGTGGGCCAACATCGAGGAGAAGATGGGCCACATCGTGGCCGCTGGCTGCATGGCGTTCACCATGGGCGGCAACGGCGGCGGGGCCT
Organism: uncultured bacterium; assembly: GCA_964518275.1. GTDB lineage: Bacteria > Deinococcota > Deinococci > Deinococcales > Trueperaceae > JAAYYF01. The sequence goes on from CAZFFG010000133.1 coordinate 1,349, forward strand.
CGTTCCCGGTGCTCAAGGCCATCGCCGACGCCACCCCAGGCAAGGTGGCCGTGGTCAACTTCGACGCGCACGGCGACAACTACGTAGAGACCGAGGAGGAGCGCTTCAGCAAGCGCAACCCCCGCTGGGGCAGCTCATGGGCGCGGCGCATACTGGCCGACATCCCCAACGTGGACCCAGCGCTGTACACGCACGTGGGCCTGCGCGGCCCGCGTAACGACTCCGGGGTCAAGCAGCGCTTCTACGACCTCGGGGTTCCCAGAGAGAACATCCTCACCTACGCCCACATCAAGGCCTCGCGCCGTAAGCCGCTGGAGGAGCTGGGTAAGGACATCGCGGCGCGCACCGCGGGCGCCGACAAGGTGTGGATCGCCGTGGACCCCGACGTGCTCGACATGAGCGTCTCCCCGCAGTTCGGCGACGAGCCGCTGGGCATCAGCGTGGACGAGTTCGTGGCCATCACGTACGAGGTGGGCCGTGCGGCGGGCCGCGACCGCTTCGCGGGCATCGCCTTCATGGCCACCCCATACGAAGCACATACCATCCAGTGGATCGAGATCTACGCGGCGCTCTACGCGTTCGCGGGAGTCATGGCCTCGGAGCTCGACTGAATGGTCGGCTCCAGAAGAGGAGACAGTTGATGCAGCATCTTAAGAGACACGTGCTGGCGCTAGTTTCGGTGCTTCTCCTGGCGGGAGGCGCGGCCTTCGCCCAGGGCAACCTGGTGGTGGGAACCGTGCGCGACGCGGTGAACCTCGACCCCGCCGTGGCCGTGGCCACCACCGACTACAACATCTTCGACGCCCTCTACGAAGGGCTCGTAACGTACGCTCGCGAGGTAGACGCCAACGGCAACGTCACGGCCAGCCTCGACTTCGCGCCCGCTCTGGCCACCTCCTGGGAGGCCTCCGAGGACGGGCTTAACTGGACGTTCCACCTGCGTGAAGGCGTGACCTTCCACGACGGCACGCCCTTCAACGCTGAGGCCGTGCGCTACTCGTTCGAGCGCGCCATCGTCATGGGCACCGGGCTCACCTGGCAGATCTCCGGCATGCTGGGCGTTGGCGACATCGAGGTGGTAGACGACTACACCGTGGTGTTCCATCTCCAGGAACCCTACGCTCCGTTCCTCGAGACCATGCGCTTACCTGTGGCGTCCATCGTTAGCCCCACGGCGGTGGAGGCCAACGGCGGCATCACCGCCGGGCAGCGCAACGACTGGATGGTCAACAACGCGGTGGGCACCGGCCCGTTCATGCTGCAGTCGCGGCAGAACGACGACCGCACCGTCATGGTGGCCAACCCGAACTACTGGGGCGAGGGCCCGCACCTCGACTCCATAACCTTCCGCATCGTGCCGGACCCCGCCACGCTCAGGCTCCTCGTTAGCCGCGGCGAGGTTCAGGTGGTAACGCTCGGGCTCAGTTGGCTCGACATGCTCGACATGGAGCATCTCCCCGGCCTGAACCTGTACGTGCAGGAAGCCTTCCCCGAGATCCGCATGGGGCCCATGAACGTCACCGAGGCGCCGTTCGACAACGTCCTCGTGCGCCGCGCCGTTAGCCACGCCATCGACTACCAGGCCATCATCGACGGCGTGATGCTCGGTCAGGCCGTGCGCCTCACCAGCCCCATCCCCAACGGCACCTTCGGTCACGACCCCACCCTCGAGGTGTACCAGTACGACCCCGAGCGCGCCCGCGAGCTGCTGGCCGAGGCCGGCTACCCCGACGGCTTCACGTTCGAGCTGGCCTACCCATCGGCCGACCAGGAGCGCTTCGAGGTCTCCACCGTCATGCAGGCCAACCTGGCCGCCGTGGGTATCAACGCGGAACTCGTTGGTTATGCGTGGCCCGCCCTGTTGGAGAAGTGGGACAACAACGACTTCTACCTGAGCGTAGGCAAGTGGGCCCCCACGGGCGACCCGCACTCGCGCGTGTTCGGCCTGCTCGGCTGCGAGTCATTCGGAACCGGCGGCAACTACGGCCACTACTGCAACCCGGCCGTGGACGCCGTGGCGCAGGAAGCGGTAGCTACCCTCGACCGCGACGAGCGCGCCGCCCTGTACGCCGAGCTGCAGCGGCTCGTCATGGACGACGCACCCTGGCTGTTCCTCTACCAGCCCAAGCGCGGCTTCCCGCTGGCCGACAACGTGGTGGGCTTCCACATCCCGCCCGTGGAGTCCATCGCCTGGCAGTACGTGCGCCTGCAGTAACCTGCTGAGCCGCTGGGCGTGAGCCCCAGCCTTCGTTCGCGCCGGTCTGGGCCGCGGCGCCGTCACCACGGTGGCGCGGTCCAGACCAGGCGGCAACCGCCCGCTTGCAACGGGAGAGCCCCCAAGCTCCCCGCCGCACTGCCGCCCACCGGAAGGGAGAGGCCAGAAGCTTGCGCACCCTCAGGTTCCTGCTGGTTCGAGCTGTGTCGCTCGTGCCCGTGCTCATCGGCATCACGCTCGCCACCTTCCTGCTCACGCGGGTGGTGCCCGGCGACCCGGCGCGCGTGCTGGTGGGCGAGGGGGCGTCGGCCGAAGCCGTTACTGCCATGCGCGAGCAGCTCGGGCTCAACCGGCCGCTGCCCGTGCAGTACGCCACTTACATGCGCAACCTGCTGCAGGGCGACCTCGGCACCTCCATCCGCACCACCAGACCCATCGCCACGGAGCTCTCCACGCGTTTCGCCGCCACCGCCGAGCTCGCCATCGCCGCCCTGCTGCTCACCATCCTGGTGGGCGTGCCACTAGGCATCGTGGCGGCACTGAACCGGGGGCGCGTCATCGACGAGATCAGCCGGGTCGTGGCCCTCGTCGGGGTGTCGGTACCTATCTTCTGGCTTGGCCTTCTCTTGATAATCCTCTTCTACATGAACCTCGGCGCCGTGCCTGCGCCCACGGGGCGCGCGTCCGACGCGACCCTCAACCTGGTCGGCCCCACCGGGCTCCTCGTGCTCGACACGCTCATGAAGGGGGAGTGGCGCGCCACGCTCGACGCCCTCTGGCACCTGCTGCT
>CAZFFG010000134.1:0-2311 GCA_964518275.1 uncultured bacterium
TACCGCGGCTGCGAGCACGGCTGCTCGTACTGCTACGCGCGGCCCACTCACGAGTACTACGGCCTCTCGGCGGGCCTCGACTTCGAGCGCATCATCTTGGTCAAGCAGCACGCCGCGCAGCTGCTGGAAGCCGAGCTGAGCAAACCTGCCTGGAAGCCGAAGACCCTCATGCTCTCGGGTGTAACGGATCCCTACCAGCCCGTGGAGCGCAAGCTGGGCATCACACGAGCCTGCTTGGAGGTGCTGGCGCGCTTCCGTAACCCCACCTCCCTCATCACCAAGAACGCGCTCGTGACCCGCGACCTCGACGTGCTGACCGAGATGGCCGCGTGGGGAGGGGTACGCGTTACCATCTCGATCACCACGCTCAACGAGGAGCTCCGCGCGAAGCTGGAGCCGCGCACCGCCACCGCCGTCAACCGGCTGAAGGCCATCGAGAAGCTCGCCGCTGCAGGTGTGCCGGTAGGCGTGAACGTGGCGCCGATATTGCCGGGGCTCACGGACGCCGAGGCGCCGAACATCATCAAGGCCGCCGCCGCAGCGGGCGCCAGCCACGCCGGTTACACCCTGCTGCGCTTGCCGGGCCAGGTGGCGCCGCTGTTCGAGGAGTGGCTGGAGCGCAACGCCCCCTTACGCAAGGAGCGCGTGCTGAACCGCACCCGTGAGGTGCACGCCGGCGTGCTCGACGACCGGCGCTTCGGGCGCCGCATGCGGGGTGAGGGCCAGTACGCGGAGCAGATCGGCAAGCTCTTCCACCAGGCGCGCGAACGAGCAGGCATCCCTCGGAGCCGGTCGCCTCTCAACACGGCCGAGTTCCGGGTGCCCGGGCAAGTTACGCAGGGCGCCCTCTTCGACAACTTGGACTAGGCAGAAGACGCTTGCCGACCTGGACTAGACGACCCGGGTTAGCCGACTTGGGTTAGCCGACCTAGGCGCGACCTGGCCTAGTTGCCCTCTGGCTCCGGCCGGCCCCGTTGCAACTCGAGTTCTAACTGTCCTAGCTTCTCCTCCCAGAACGCGCCGTAGTGCGCCAGCCAGGCGCCGATGGTGGCTAAGGGTTGCGGCTCGATGGAGTAAACGCGCCGGCGCCCCTCCGCTCGCACGCTGGCGAAGCCGTGCTCTCTGAGCACCTGCAGCTGCTGCGACACCGCCGACTGGCTGATGCCGAACTCGCCGCCGACCACGGCCACCAGCTCGCCAGCGGAGCGCTCACCGGCCGATAGTTCCTCCACCAGCCTGCGGCGTACTGGGTCTCCCAAGACCGTGAACGGGTGCAACGCCCCTCCCCTACTCTTCGTCGCCGGCCATGCCCGCCGTCTCACCTGTGTAGAACGCCCTGGTGTTCTCGGCCCGCTCGCTCGCGGCCTCAGGCGCCGTGCCGGACGCTTCGTCGGCCCGGCCCCAGGCGGCCGCGGAGGTGGCGTAGAAAGCCCTGCCCTCGTCGGTGGTGTGCCAGGTGGCGACTTCCTCTGGGGACTTCTCCGCACCGGGCTCAGCTAGATGCAGCGCCAGGCCCAGGAAGCCGCCATCCCACCCCACGCCCGTGGCACCTGGACCGTAAACGTCCGTGAAGCCAGGCATGAGGGGCGCTTCGTGCTCAAGCTCAAGGCGCGTGCCGTCCGCTTCCGGGGCCAACCGCAGGGTCAGCCAACTCACGCCGCCGCCGAACTCCCAGGAGGCGCGGATGAGGCTCGGCTCGACGCACTCCTCGATGCTGCCGCCGGCGTTGCCCTCGAACTGGTACCGACCGCCCACGCGCAGGTCGCCTGAGATGGGGAGGAACCAGCGCGAGAGCCGCTGCGCCGATGTGAGGGCGTCCCACAACTCCAGCGCTGTGGCGGCGTATGTGCGTCCAGCGATGAGGACGGTCGTCGGCTCTCCGTTGCGCGTGCTGGTGGCGACCCGCCGCTCCATGCCTGCCATGTGCCTCTCGAACGCGTACTTCATGGTTCTCTCCTCAGGCGCCGCCGTGAACGGGCCGTGGACTCGCCCCCCCGCAAAACACATATTAGCAGTAACTTATAGATTGACCGCCACGTTGTCACGCGTCGCGGAGGCTAGCCGCCAAGCCAGACGCACCGAACCTGTTCGTTAGCCCAACGCGGGAGCGAGCTCTTGGAGCTGTTGTCAGGCATTGCGCTCTTAACACGCGCATTAGAAGGGGTGCACCTGAACGGTGCACCCGGCGACGGCCACGTCCTGATTCGTCCTCGTATTAGGTTCCGCTACTGCTTAGGTCTAGTACATGGATCCTATTACCCGATTCGTCATCGAACGAAACGTAACGACCCGGGGGGATATCGGAAGGGGC
>CAZFFG010000134.1:2411-4353 GCA_964518275.1 uncultured bacterium
ACGCTATACGCGCCATCGCTAACGACGCGCCACCGAGCACAGCCGCCGTTCTGCTCGGCGCCTGGCGCGCGGCCCTGGCCAGCGCCGCGCGGACCAAAGACCCAACTGAAGCGCGGGCGGCGCTCGAGTGGTTACTCGACTGACTCAGTAGCCAGGCTTACCGTCGCAGCGGTTGTCAGTGGCCAGCGGCCCCAGGCTCACGTTCACGCCTTCGGACATGGTGAGCTCCTTCAATACCTCGTTGTTGGGCCCAGCCGGCATGCTGTAGAAGCGGCTCTCCTCGAAGTAGAGGACTCCCAGGCAGTTGACCCCGAGCGCCACGGTGGCACCCCCATCCCACCCCACGGCGCCTAGCGGCGTCATGTCGGTCAAGTAGTTGTCCTGCAGGTAGAGGGTTCTCACGCCCTTCAGGTCGGCGATGTGATGGATGGTGGTGAGCTTGTTGCTGCTGGCCGAGAGGAACTGAAGGGTGAGTTCCTCCAACCCGGCCAGGGTGGTTAGCGCGTTGTTGGCGACCGAAAGCGTCCGCAGGTTCGGGAAGCCCGCTGCGGCCATGGCGGGCAGCGACGTCAGGCGGTTGCCGGTGACCTGCAGTTCCTCCAGGGCCGGCAGCTCGCTCACATCTATGCTCGTGAGCGCGTTGTCGGTGGCCATCAGGCGCCGCAGGTTGGCGAGTCCGCGGAAGGGCGCCAGGCTGGTGATGGCGGCGCCGTTCAGTTGCACCACCTCCAGGTTGGTGAGCCCAGCCACAGGGGCAGCGCTCGTGAGGTTCGGGTTGCCGCGCACGTACATGGTGCTTAGTGCGGTCAGGTTCTCGATCCCTGCCAGCGACGCCAGGGCGGTGTCGTCGACCTGCAGCAGCTCGAGGGCCGTGAAGCTCTCAACGAACTCGATGCTGGTGAGCTTTGCGGCGCCGTCGATCAACAGGTCGGTGACGTTACTGAGCGCCCCCAGCCGGTCGAACTCGGCGTCCGTCAGCTGGTGTTGCGCGTCGAGGCTAACGCGCGTTACGCCCTGCATGTGCTCCACGCCGGCGAGCGTCCCGACCGTGCGGGTAGTGCCCAGGTAGAGCTGCGTCAGGTCGCGCAGAGCCCCACACGTGAGCGGCTGCCCTGCGGGGATGCCGGTACGCACGTGCAAGTAATCACGGAACACTGGGTCTGGGATATGCACCGTGGCTGCTAGGTCGGTGCACGCCTCCAAGCGGCCGGGCGGAGGCGGATCGGGTTTCGGCTCCCCAGTGGGTGGAGAACCGCAGGCCAGTAGGGTGAACGCTAAGCCAGCGACGACGAGAGGGAGCTTGTAGGTACGAAGCTTGGCCACTGAAGTGCCTCCTCGAGATTGCACTTTTCGAGGCTAGTCGGGCGCTACTTAAGAAGAGATTAATGGCCCCGCCGGGCCAGGTGTACAGACGCGCCTTGGTATGACAGGGCATGCGATCACACATGGGGGACGCGCCAGCGTTACGGCTGGCAGGCCTGAACAAGCGCTTCGGCTCGAAGAGGGCGGTGGTCGATTTCTCGACCGAAGTGAGGCGCGGTGAGCTGTACGCGCTACTGGGCCCCAACGGCGCCGGCAAGACAACCACCTTGCGCATGGTGGCGGGCCTGCTGCGACCCGATTCTGGTGACTCGTTCGTGCTGGGTCACAGCGTGCGAAGCGAGCCTCAGGCGGCCAAACAGAACCTAGCGTTCCTACCCGACGAACCGCTCCTCTACGCCAAGCTCAACCCGCTCGAGTACCTGGAGTTCGTGGCTGGCTTGTGGGGCGTGAACTCAGACCGCGCCGCGGAAAGAGCGGAGGAGCTGCTGAAGTGGCTCGGGCTCTGGAGAAACCGTCACGACCTCACGGAGACCTTCTCGCGCGGCATGAAGCAGAAGCTCAGCTTGGCTGGCGGGCTCATCCACGAGCCCGAGGTCATGATCCTCGACGAACCCCTCAC
>CAZFFG010000135.1:0-4273 GCA_964518275.1 uncultured bacterium
TACCGCTTTCCTGTCCTACGAAGCACGAAACCCCTGCTTGCGTATAGGTGATGTTACCGGCTGGGCTTCTTTGCTATTATAATGAATTCGTGACTATACACTTTCTCTCCTTTTTTATTGTTTGAAAATTTACCCGTTTTGTCTCGGTATGGAGTCAGGATTTTCGAACTTATTTTTCTCTTGGTCACTTCGATATTCTTGAAACCTTTGTTCATGAATGACTCTATCAGTACTTTTGCATTGTCAATATAAACACCTTTGTAGCTCGTGTTACCAATTACGAAGGCTGCATAACCATTTTCGTTAAGGAGAGAATAAGTTTTATCTACAGTTTTATCAAGGTCATAAAAATACTTCGTAACAGATTTACTTTTCCCTTTGTCTACCATGAATAATTCTTTTACAATCCTTTCGCTTGTTTCATTCTCAATTCGAAAAATCTCATGTTCAGCTTTTGCGTATTCGCTCCCAATTGTTCCCTTTCTTAATTCCTTATAGTCGTCAACAAAACCAAGCCATAGAGTGGAAAGCTGATGCAAGTCAGCGTATTCGTACGATGTGACATAGGGTGGACTTGTAATTACTAAATCAACTTTATTTTCTCTTGGTTTAATATTTAGAATATTCTGTGTTCTGACTTTAATTCTTGAGTTCTTAGTTTGAATACTCTTTATTTCCTCGTTTGCGGTAATGATAAAACGAATCTGTTTCTTGAAAGCAATATAAGGGTCAAGAGGAATTTTGTTTGGGTCTATCTGTGGCTTAATTGACTTTGTAAGCCATTTAGAGCACGCTTTTAAAATGTTGGAAAAGGCAGTCAAAAAAAGTACTCTATATTTTCCATCTGGACAAACTTTGTAAATACCTTTCTGTAAACGATGTAGCTTTACGATATTATCTTCATTAAACCAATACTTTATTCTTTCATGAAACAGAACTTTATTTGGAGTTAAGAATTTTCCGTTGTTACATTCTTTAATTATTTCTTCAAATAGCTCATTAATCTTTTTGCTTGAGTAAACATTACTCTTGGCTTTGGCAATCAATGTTGCTACTGGATTTATATCATATCCTAAGTAGTCAATACCAAGTAGTTTAGATTCAAGAGCAGATGTACCGCAACCACAGAAAATATCCCCAATTGAATTTATTTGAGCCTTATTTTCTTTTAAGTAGGAAACAATTTTAGGAGTAAGAAAAGCTGGGAACTTTGCAGGGTATGCATGAATTTTATGCATGAGTAATTCTTTCGATTCTGGAAAATTCCATGAATCGCTTACTTCCATGCTTCCATTGAACTGCGATAAGTTTTTAATTCTCAGCATAATTTAACTTGTAAGAAGTCTCTTCGATCTTGCAGGTCTAACATTCACAAAAATAGGGTTCTTAAAAACAGAACCTGTCAGCAAGCATTGACCTGGACCAAGTGCTGGCACATTAGTCCAGAGCGCTTCATGCACTCCACCAGTCGACTGTTTAACAGGAGCAAGATTTGAAGCTGATTTTAATTGATGAATGAAACGTGTGTTCGCTAGTTCGAAAAGTTCATCAGGTACGTGGCCGGGTTGCTGTGAAACTAGAGCCAAAGACATCCATCTTTTTCTGCCCCTTCTACTTATTGTTTGTAGGTTGTCAAGGACAGCTCTCATTTTGCTAACTGATTGTCTTGAAACAAAAGTGTGAACTTCTTCTATAACTACTAATACTTTTGGTCTCTGTGTTGAGGTGCCTGGAATATTTTCGCCAATAGGTGTTTCTATTACTTTATCAAACAGGCATTGTAGAATGTAAGCAATTGCAATATTTCTACTGCTGTCATCAGTTTCTGAAACATCCAAAACAGATAAACGTCCACTGACGAGCAGACTTTCAACTGGTAAATAAGGAATACCATTATTTGCGTTCCAATCTAACATTCCCGAACGTCCAAAACTTATCAACTTATTTCTCAATGTAGAGGCAGTACCTCTTTCTGTGTTAGCTAAACTTGTTATGAATGTCTGATCATTTAGTACATTGACAAGGTGTTGAAGTGTATATGGTTGAGTTGTTGTACTAGTACCTGTGCCTAAACTTCCTAACCTATTAGATGTTCCTGTAGTTGAAGTATTTCTTCTTTGAGCTTCTTCGACAACTCTTTCAAACATTCTGAATTGTGGTTCCGAAAATTCCTTGATATCAGCAATTACTGAAATATCCAATTGAGAAATTGGTACTTTAAATCTAATTGGTGAAGCTGCTTCTGAATCACCTGAGCTAGGCACGAATGTTTGGAAATCAGCTATTCCGATTGGGTCGAGGTTAAAGTTTGTCTTTAGAATTGAATTCATATCACCTCTATCATTGGGTTCATTCATCCTAACGTATTCACCTTCTACGTCAATAACTACTACAGCCCAACCTGCCATTGTTGCTTCTTCAATTAGCATTTGGGTTGTGTTTGATTTACCTGAACCAACGGTACCGAAGATACCTACATTTCTTGGGAGAAAATTTTTGTTATTAGAATCAGACTTAACTTCTATTTTTTGTTCTTCGTAGCCCATTAGATGACCAACCAAAATGTCGCCATCGATTTCCAATAAACTTTTCAGTCTATCAGCAGGGAAAATGAAAATTTCGCTGTAAGGCCTTGGTCTTGTTGGTGTTGGGATAAGTCTTTCGCCATTAACTAATTGTCCAAGAACTTCAATTGTACCGTAAACAAAATAAGAAGGTCTAAATTTGGTTCTTTCTGGATGTAAAACAGTAGTCCTTGTTATTGCAGAATCTGAACCGATTTCGTGGGGACTATGAAAGGGACCTTCCACAATTCGACCAAGAAATTCCACATTTTGCTCAGTATCCCTTATTCCTACGTATACATCTCTTCTGAAAAGTCTTCTTCTCTCGGCTGAAACCATTGCACCGGAGGTAGTATTGTCAACACTACCAGCGTCAAAGTTGATATAACCTAGTACACCATCTAAGAGTGTACTATTTATTATTTGCTCCTCGTGAGACGAATCAATAACAGGCTCTTGTTTATTTTCAGGCATGTTAGTTGGCTGTTCGTTTTCCATTTGTTCGCCTTCTTGATTTTGAATGTTTTCGTTATTCATAATTAAATTCTTGTTTGTCTAGGGTCAATGTCAAAAAATCCGCTTTCAATGCCAATGTCAAATAAACGGCTTTCAACAAAGGTTTGAAATTCTGAGCCTTTAATTAATGTTCTTGCAATTTGGTCAGCCAAATCTATATGATATGGGAAGCCTCTAACAGTTAATGATGAACCTTCAATTTCAAAGCCTCTAGTCCATAACGAATCAGCAAAGAAAAGTGAAATGGCTTCCTCAATTTGTTCTGTATGGCATTCTAAAAGAAATGGTTTATTCCCGGCTTTGACTAGCACAATCGAAATTTGTGGGCCTACTCGTTGAATAAACTCTCTAAAACGCTGCTTGTCGTGTTGAGCAAAGTTCGCTCCTGCCTGAATGTCATCACCATCTAAAAATTGTGTCAGAACATTTGTAAGGTCTTTAATTACAATGTACTCTCCCGGCTCAAGAAGAATGGCTGCATTCAAAATATCAATGTCATCAGAAGCCTCGCTTGCTGCAATGAAGTTTTTCTTTTCTAATAGCTCATATACCAAATCAAAAGCAGGTTGTAGATTATCCTGTGGTCGACCTGCTCCTGTTCTTAATTCATGAGGTAAAATTTCTCCATGGATTAGTCTCCAATCAGCTTGGTGGTCAAGTAACAATCTTCTCTCTCCATATAACATTATCGCCCGTGCTAAAAGATTTGAAATTTTTCTAGTTCCTCTTAAATTTTGGAAATAATCAATTGCATTTCCTGTGTCTTGGGTTATTTCGGCCTCAAAGATTTTGGTTATATAGTCAACTATTTCTCCTTTATTAAATACAATCACAACGCCAACTTGAATTTTTGACCCACCAAGCAACGGAACATGAGATATGGTTCCATCAGATGCAGCTACAGTACCTGTCAATAAAAGACTTTTGGCTGCTTCCAATTTATCTGAGGATGGGCGAGTTATTTTATTTACTAGCTCAGGGTTAGTTTTTATCAATTCCTCCCTGTACCTAATTCTAAGTTCATTCGTTTTCTTCACCGAGTTGTCTACCCGTTCTTTTAGGTCGTTTAGATGTTCTTCAAAGTTTGTCCATGGTGAATCATGAAGAACTTGTCTTATTGTAGGTCTTGTATGTCCTGTATTTTGATTCATATCATTTGTTGTCTGTCTCGTTCTTTAGCCTTGCCGGTAACG
>CAZFFG010000136.1:0-4263 GCA_964518275.1 uncultured bacterium
CCAGCGCCGCGTGCAGCAGGCGCAGGTCGACATCCTGCGCATGGTGCTGCCCACGGGCGTGAAGGTGTCGTTCGGGGAGGGGCGCCGTGCAGCCGACGTGGCGATGGTGCTGCTGGCCGGCGACAGGGCCAAGGTGCTCTCCCTGCCCACCCGGCTGGAGGACGAGCTCGAGCTGCACGTGCACGTGGTGCGCAGCGCCTTCGTGGGCAGCAACTTCGAGCTCCTGCTCGTGTTCACCGAGCCGCTGGAGGGGCAGCCCGTCAGGACCCCCGAACGACGCGCCGCCCTGCGGCACCAGCTTCGCTACCTCGAGAACCAGAGCGCCAAGGACACGGCGCTGCTCGACACGGGCGAGGAAGAGCCGGGAGCCTAGGCCCCGGCCCAACCGGCCTAGGTGTCAGCCGCACAGCTCCCGGCTGCAGATGGTGAGGTGGGCGTACTCCCGGTTCGGCTGCACCTGCAGTTTCAGGTAGAGCCGGCCGGCTGGGTCGTAGTAGAGGCCCGTATCGAGGCCGTTTCGTAACGCGTTCAGCGAGCCGTAACCCTGGATCTGGCTGCGAGGGTCGACCCACCAGTCGCGGTAAACGAACGGCCCGCCACCGTAGTACGGCAGGCTGACGATGAGCCAGTCGCCTTCCGTTACCGCGGCCAGCTCCACCGTGAGGCGTGGGGCGATGGCGCCGCTGTGGTGGTAGTGGTAGTCGCTGCCCAGCGGCACGAGGCTGCGGAAGTGCGTGTTGGGCACGCTGGGTCCGCCATGGGGAGTGCCGAACATGGTGTGCCTCACGCCGCTGCCGACGCTGCCTTTGGCAAGCACCAGCGGCGCCAAGTCCGCGGGGCCAGTACCGACCCTGAGGGTGAGCGAAGCGTAGGTGTGAGAGCACACCTGCGCGTTCCAGTCGCTGCGGAGGACGCAGCCGGGCTCCTGCAGCAGCGGGTTGTTCACGGTTATGGCGTTGCCCGCCGCGCCTGACACCGAGCCGTCTCTGTCGATGAAGAGACCGCTGGCGTAACCGTCGTTACCCGAGTCTTGTTCCAGCGCACGCTGCTGCCGCAGCTCCGTGGGGAGGGAAGCGAACATCACCCTCACGGTGTCCGGATGGAACGTGAGCCCCTCCGCGTAGCTTTGGGGGCTGAGCGAGAAGCTCGTGTAGTCGAGCATGCTGAGCGCGCCCGCGCGCCGGTCGCCGAACGGCTCGAACGCCTCGAAGTAGGAGTCCTTCACGTACACGACGCCGTCATAGAACTCGAAGCCGCGGGGCGCGAACTCGGGCTGCCAGGGGCGCGGGATGGGCACGCCATTCTCGGTCTCCTCCCAGTTCTCCGCGTGGCCGAGGTTGGCGCTGCGGCCCACCACCACGCTGTTCACCATGCCTGAGGCGTTGGAGGCGAAGGTGGCGCCGATGCCGTTGTCCACCAGCAACGCGCCCACCAGCTCCGTGTGGTCGCCGCGGAACCAGGCGCCGGCGGCGCGGTGCTTGTAAGCCACGAAGTTCTCGAACACGGCCAGCACGGGATCCGAGTCGGGGTTGGCGGGGTCGCGGCGCGGGCGGTACGAGGCCGTCTCAGCCGCCAGCGTGTCCTGCGCCGGACCGCGATCCACGTGCAGCCCGTCGTTCTGGTTGGAGTGGGCGAGGTTGCCCTCGAACCGGCCTAGTGGGGTGCGGCGCGGCCACACGTTAGCGCCGTCGAACACCTGGTAGGAGGGCCCGGTGGGGTGGACGGGAAGCGAGTACCAGAAACCGCTGCCCGCCGAGTGCGCGGCCACGTTGTTCACCAGCACGTTGTCGGGGTTGGTGATCCAGAAGATGGAGGGGCCCATGTGACCACCGTCGGTCGGCAGGATGCGGTACTCGGGAGCGGGCTCGCGCGCCATCATGCCGAAGTTCCCCTTCAGCACGTTGCGCGTCTCGGCGCCGTCCTCCAGGAAGTAGCAGTGCCCGAAGGTGTCGTAGGCGGCGTTGTCCTCCAGCAGCACGCCGGAGGAGCCGTGGATGGTGATGCAGCGGTTGTAGAGGTGATGCAGGCTCGAGTTGCGCACGTAGCTGCCGAGGGCCGCCTCGCCCTGCAGGTGGAAGTGCACCGGGTAGCGCATGAGCACGCCCGACTGCCCCATGGCCGTGAGCTCAACGGAGTGGAGCCGCACCCGGCTCTGGCCGAGCGCCTTGATGTGGGCGCCGTGGCGGTACACCGCGCTTTCGGGGTCGGTGGTGGCCTCGGCGCCCCGGATGGTGACGTTGCGCGTGAGCCGCATGACCTCGGCCCGCGACTCGAGCACGCGCGTGGGGAAGTCCGCGGTTCCGAAGACCTGGTTCTCGCCGTAACGAGCGTAGCGGAGGGGCTCCTCGAAACCGAGCTGGTTGCCCTCCACCCACGTGAGGGTGCGCTCCTCGATGCGACGATCCTTGGCCTCGCCGCTGGTGTTTGAGTAGAAGTCGGTGGAGGCGATGGCGATGCGGTCGCCCGGGCGCCAGCCCGAGGCGTCGTCCACCAGCAGGCTCGTGGCGCCTACGGGAGCGGAGGCCGCCAGCCGCGTCCAGGCGGGGCCGTCGTTGGCGCCGTACACCTCCAGGGTGCCGTGCACGAGACCCACGTAGTTGTGGCCGAAGCAGTCCGACTCCTCGCCCAGCTCGGCGCCGCCCACGGTGATGACCGCGCGGTCCTCGAAGGGGCGCGCCTCGGAACCCACGTACACGCCGCCGTGGATCTCGATGGTGGCGGCCGTGAGGTGCAGGTCTTGCCCGTGGTCGAACACGAGGCTACCCGCCACGAAGAGCGCACCCAGCGCGGGCGTGGACGTGTCGAGCAGCACCACGTCGCCGCGGGGGATGACCACGCTCTCGCCCTCCACGGGCAGGCGGCCGCCGGGCCAACCCGCAGCGTCCGACCAAGCGCGCGTGGGCGTGGGCGGCGCCTGGCTGGGGCGTGGGTTCTCCACATCAGCCGTGTTCACGGCCGCGAGGCTGAGAGCTGAGCCGTGGCCCGAAACGAGCTCGAAGCACGAGGCGTGAACGTGATCGTGGTCATGAACGTGAGGCCCGGCGCAGGCGACGATGCCGACGAGCGTAAGGGCGAACGCCAGGGCGGAGCGAGTAACGATGGAACGCCGCATGAAGACCAACGGTATGTGACCTTCATGGGCGCACCATGTGAAACGTTAGGTTTCTCTCATGCCAACTCGATCACAGTGGCCTCACCCTGCCCTACCCCCACGCACAGGGTGGCGAGGCCGTAGCGCATGGCAGCGCCCGCCTGCTGGCGTCGGCGCATCTCGTGCACGAGCGTGGTGAGGATGCGGGCGCCGGAGCAGCCCAGCGGGTGCCCCAAGGCGATGGCGCCGCCGTTGACGTTGGTGATCTCTTCCGCTAGCTCGAGCTCGTGCAGCACCGCCAGGGCCTGCACGGCGAAGGCCTCGTTGAGCTCCACGAGACCGAGGTCGGTCTTGTCGATGCCCGCGCGGCGCAGCGCCTTCCGGGAGGCCTCCACGGGGCCGAGGCCCATGACCCGCGGGTCGATCCCGCTGGCGCCTGAGGCGCGCCAGTAGGCGAGCGGGGTCAGGCCCAGCTCCTCTGCCTTGGCGCGGCTCGTGAGCACCAGCGCCGCCGCGCCGTCGTTCAGGCCGCTGGAGTTGCCGGCAGTGACGCTGCCTCCCTGCCTGAACGCCGGCTTGAGCGCGGCCAACGTGGCGGAGTCGGTAGCGAGCTCTAGGCTGCCGTCGCCTAGCTCGCGGTAGCGCGGGTGCTCGTCTCGCGTCACCACCTTCGCGGCGCCGCGCCGCTGAGGGACCTCCACTGGCACGATCTCGGCGTCGAAGCGACCGGCGTTCATGGCGGCCACCGCCCGGGCCTGGCTCTGGAGCGCGAAGCGGTCCTGCTCCGCGCGCGAGAAACGGCCCTCGTAAGCGTCGAACACGTTCTCGGCCGTTTCGCCCATGGCCTCGAGCGGGTAGAGCTCAGCCAGTTTCGGGTTGGGGAAGCGCCAGCCGAGGGTGGTGTCGTACGCCGTTCGGTTGCCCGGCGGCCCGAACGCCTGCTCGTTCTTGGCCATGGTGTAAGGCGCCCGCGTCATGCTCTCCACCCCGCCAGCCACGAACACGTCGCCTTCGCCGGCGAGGATGGCGCGCGCCGCTAGGTTCACGGCCGAGAGGCCGCTGGCGCAGAGCCGGTTGACGGTGACGGCGGCCACGCTCTCTGGCAGGCCCGCCAGCAGCGTGGCCATGCGCGCCACGTTGCGGTTGTCCTCGCCCGCCTGGTTGGCGCAGCC
>CAZFFG010000137.1:0-4200 GCA_964518275.1 uncultured bacterium
TCATCAAGGCGCAGTTCTTGCTGCCGTCGATGTACACGTCGCGCAGCTCCTTCCCAGTCGTGTCGTCACTTACCTCGATGAACACGAGGCTGCCCTCGAAGTAGTCGTCGCGACCACCCCAGAGAACGTCTACGTACTCCAAGATGGCGGCGGAGTCCTCGATCTTCACGCCGCCCCACGAACGGCGTTCGGCGCTCAAGCCCTTTAGCACCACCCTGTTGTCGGGCGTTCCACTTAAGCCCAAGGCCGAGCCACCGTACACGTAGAGTTCCGCGGCGCCTTCGAACACCATGATGGTGCCTGCAGTGATGATCAGGCCGGTTCGGTCGTAAACGACTAGTTCGTGTGGGTAATCGGGCTCCTGGTCGGACACGAAGTAGGGCGCGTTGAGGTTTTGCCACACGTGGTACACCTCCGGGTCGCTGAAGTACCCGCCGGCGTAAACGAACGGTTTGCCGTTGGTCGCTCCGCTCGCGCTACCTAGGTAATCGGTGGCCCGATCGAGCTTGCTCACCTGTTCGGCGTGCACGTTCACGCCGTACTCGCGGTTGCCGAAGAACGCGTTGTTGGCGAACTGCCCGAGCGTGAGGTGGTGGGCGCTCAGGCCGCTCACGTACGAGCCGGCCACCGTGCTGTTGCGGATGTGCACCGTTTCACCGCCCGGGTAGGCACCGGCGATGGCCCCACGGCAGGAGTTACCCACGGTCGTCCACGCCTTACCTGCCCAGCGCACGTCCACGTACTCCAGCCTGCTCTCGCGGTTCTCCACGAAGCAGATACCGTGCCAGTAGCCGTCCACGGCCTTCTCCCCTTCGAACACGATCCGGGCACCCGGCTCGCCTACTGCTGTGATGCTGCCAGCACTGTCCACGTACAGGATGGCGTTGATACCGAACCGCAAGACGGTGCCGGCTTCTATCCGCAGATCCGAGTTGATTCGGTAGGTTGCCACGTCGCCGCCCGGGAAGTAGTAATCGCACTCCTCCGGTCCGTTGCTCAGCAGTACCGGCACCGTGATGTCGCTCGTTACGGTCTCTCTACACTGTGGATCGGTGGGTTGGCTTGGACCACCGGGATCCTGTGGTAACGGTGTACCTCCGCAAGCTGTCAGGAAGAGCAGAGCAACGAGCGCGATAGCCGCAGGGGCGTTCGTCATCATGCGCTTAAGCGTGCTACGAGCAGCGTATCAGCCTCGTATCCGCGACCGGTTCAGCGTCTACCGAGTAGGGGCGCGAGCGCTCGCCAGTCTTGCGCCTGCCAGGCGGGCACCTGCGCCTCCTCTATTCCCTGCAAGAGCCCCGCGATCTCCGCTGTCGGCGGCACGGGCGTGAGCCCCGCTGCTGCCGAGGCGATGGCAACCCGCACGGGAACGAGGTCCGTGCTCCTCGCCAGTTCGAACGCGCGCTGCAGCACACCGTCGCCAGGACCAGCCAAACGCAGCCGCAGCGCCAGCGAGTGGCCTTTAGTGGATACGCTGGCAGGGCCCGCCAGGATGGTGTCGACCTGCTCGAGGGCCTCCGCCACCCTACCGGTCGCGGCTAACGCCTCGGCGAGGTTGAACCTGAGCGGCCACGTGACGTCGAACTCACCGAGCTCCAGAGCTTGGAACCCGAGCTCCACGTCCTCGCCGCCCCGGCCCATGTCGTTGAGGGTGGCGAGGATGTCCGCCACCACCCGCACCTCGTCGCGCGCGAAGCCCAGCTGGCGCGCCAGTTGGAGCTGCTCGCGGTAACTAGCGAGGGCAGCCTCGAAGTCACCGACGTTGCAGAGCAGCGCCGCCTGTTCAGCTAGGCAACTTAAGAGCGCCAGACGCGGCGGCTCGAGACGTAACCCCTCGATGAGGTCGGCGGCCAGTTCGAGAGCGGCTCGCGACTGCCCCTGCATCCCCAGGATCCTTAACCTGGTGAGCGCCACGTCACGCTGGAGGGCCAGGGAGTCGACGCCTTTGGCTTGCGCCTCCGCCAGGCGGGCGGACTCTACCGCAGCGGCGCCGTCACCGCTGTTCAGCTCGAGCCTGGCTCGGACGGTGAACGCGAAGGTCCTGGCTACCGGGTCGCGCGACTGCTCCAGCACCTCGTCCACTCGAGCGCTGGCGCCCTCCGTATCGCCCAGCAGCAGCTGCAACAGGGCGTAATACGCGCTGGCGGCGTACCAGGCTGGTGAGCGAACGGGCAACGCGAGGATCCGCTGGTAGAACTTGAGCGCCTCGTCGTGACGCCCGACCTCCCGGCTGAACAGGCCTGTGGTGGCGGGGAACCAGGCGGCCACCGCGCGCTCGTAATCGCCTGCCAGGAGCCACTGCTCACCCTCTTCGAACGGCAGACCCGCGTAACTGAGGGCGCGGGCTGCCTGCCCGTGCAGGTATCGGCGCTCCACCTGCGTGAGGGGGTCGAGCAACGCTGCGGGGTCGAGGGCCTGGCTTTCCGGCCCGAGGGTACCTGCGCGTTCCAGCTCGGCCAGCACCCGCACCATGGACGACGCGGGGGCGTTCACCACCAGGGCGATGCTCTCCACGGTCGCCTGCTCGCCCAGAACGGCGGCCGCTCGGGCCACCTGTAGTCGATCGAGTCCACGGCTGCTGTCTGGGTGGTAGAGCCGCTCGTACAGGTCGGTCACGGTTGGGGTTGGCTTCATCGGCTCGATCGCCTGCGAGAACTCGCGGTACGCCCGTTCAGCCACCTGCGGTGAGCCGACCTCACCAGCGGCGCGCAGCAGAAGGCTGACCACGTCTTCTGCCGTGGGCTCCTCGGCTAGCGCTCGGAGAAGTAGGGCAACGGCCGCCTCGGAATCGCCTTGGCTCAACAGGTCCTGGGCTCGTCTCCGTATCGCCAGCAGCCAAGCTTCCCTAAGCTGGTTCTCTAGAGGCTGCAGTGCCTCCGCAAGCGCCGGCGTTAGCTCCCAGGCGGCCAACAACCTAGGCGCGGCCCGCTTGCTGGCGTTAGCCCAGTCGCGGTCGCTTACCTCGGTCAGCAGCTCCTGCACGTCGGTTGTGGCAACGCAACTAGCGTAGTGCTTGCTGGCCTTCAGCGGCAGCCGAGCGTGCAGCTTGCGGGCGCGGCTCAGCTGCAACCGCACGCGTTGCAGCGCCACGCCGTCGGGCTCGTCCGGGTAAAGCAAGCCGGCCAACTCGGTGCGCGCGATGGCGGTGCCACGCAGCGCCAGCAGCGCAACCAACCGCGAGGGCACCGTGTCCGGCAGCAGCGCGCTCTCCCCGCCCACGCTGAAGGTCGGCGTTCCAAGCAGGTCTATGCGGGGCTCATCCATCAGCATGTTCCAACGGCGCCGCTCCTAGGCGGCTCCGCCAAGCAGTGTGGCATGTGTGGTTGGCGCCTCGGGTTCTCGTGAAGCGGGTTAACGGGCGTCACAACGGGAAGAACACCGGCGCCAGCAACACCACCACCACAGTGAGCAGCACCTGTAAAAGCGCGCCCACGCGCGGTACGTCGCTGAACTTGTAGCGCCCTGGCCCCAGCACCAACGTGGTCACAGGCGACGCCACCGGGTTGATGAACGTGCACGAGGCGCCTAGCGCCACCGCAACCAAGAGCGGTGCCGGCGAGACCCCGAGCGAGAGCGCCGCCTGCAGCGCAACCGGCGCCATGAGCACCGCCGAGGTGGTGTTGGTGAGGAACTGCGTCACGAGCACTGTTAGAAGGAACACTCCGGCTATCAGAGCGATGGGCCCCGCCTCCCCCAGCAACGACGTTATGGCGCCGGCCATCATCTCAACCCCGCCCGTTTCGGTAAGGGCCGTGGCAAGCGGCAGCATGCCCGCTATGAGGATCACCGTGGGCCACTGCACGCTCTGGTAGGCGGACTCCGGGCTGATGCAGCGGGTTACCACCAGCGCCAGCACAGCTAGGAGCACCACCATCACCAGCGGTAACGAGGTCAGTGACATCACGGCAAGCATGGCCACCACGATGAATCCCGCCACCGGCGCCCGCCGCGCGTTGGGCGCGGGCGGGTCGCCCTCGCTGGCCTCGCTCAGCATCACAGCGTCGTTGCGTTCGCGCCTCATCAGGTCTATCGCCCGCGGGAAACCCCGCACGAGCAGGACGTCGCCGAAGCGCAGGCGCTGGTGTGCCAGGTTGCCGGTGAGTCGCTCGCTACCGCGCTGGATAGCCAGAACCACGATCCTGTAACGGTCGCGGAAGCGCAGCTCAGCCAGCGTCTTGTCCTGCCAACCCGACCGCGGGG
>CAZFFG010000138.1:0-4144 GCA_964518275.1 uncultured bacterium
CGCCCGCGTCGGCCCGCCCGCGTCGGCCCGCCCGCTGTTAGTCCGCCGCCTCCGGGTCGTAACTGGCCGACTGGTGCCGGAAGTACGCGTCGAACAGCTCCGCGTAATGGCCGCCACTGGCGAGGAGCTCCTCGTGCGTGCCCTCCTCGATGATGCTCCCCTCGCTCAGCACGATGATGCGGTCCGCCGACCGCACCGTGGAGAGACGGTGGGCGATCACGATCGAAGTGCGCCCCCGCAGCACCGTCTCCAGACCCTCCTGGATCTGCGCCTCCGTCAGCGGATCGATGCTGGCCGTAGCCTCGTCCAATATGACGATGGCGGGATCCTTCAGCAGCACGCGCGCTAACGCCACCAGCTGCCGCTGACCCATGCTGATACCGCGACCCCCCTCCGTTACGACGGTGTCGAGCCCCAGCGGTAGCGAAGCCAACCAGTCCCCGCCGGCCACGCTGCGGGCGGCGGCCAGCACCTCCTCCTCGGAGGCGTTCTCACTGCCGTAACGGATGTTGTCGCGGATGGTGCCCGTGAACAGCACCGGCGTTTGCTGCACGATGCCCAAATGACGACGGTAACTGGTTAGGTCGAAACTGCGGATGCTCCGGCCGTCCACCAGCAGGTCACCCCGCTGGAACTCGTAAGACCGCGCGATGAGCTTGCCCAAGCTCGACTTGCCGGCGCCCGTGTGGCCCACCAACGCGATGGTCTGACCCGCCGGGATGGACAGGTCGAAGTCCCGCAGCACCGGCTCGCCCGGCTTGTAGGCGAACTCCAGGCCGCGGAACTCGATGTCGCCACGCAACGCGGGCACCTCCTCCGCACCCTCCTGCACCACCTGCGGCTCCGTGTCCATGAGCGCGAACACCCGCTCGCTCGCGGCCAGGCCGTCCTGGAACTGGCTCCAGAACGACGCGATGCTCGTAAGCGGGAACCAGAACAACGCCAGGCTCTCCACGAACAGGAACCACTCACCGCGCGTGACGGCGCCGCTGAGCACCGCGTTACCCCCGAACCAGATCACGGCCACAGTACCGAAGCCCGCCAGCGTGCCCAGGATAGGGAAGATGCTCTGCAGCACCAGACCCTGCTTCAGACCCAACCGGTACGCCTCAGCGTTCACGCGCTCGAACTCGTTATGCAGGGCGGCCTCCTGCCGGAAGGCCTTCGCCACGCCGATACCCGTGATGGACTCCTGGATGTTGGCGTTCACTTCAGCGCGGATGCGCTTAGCCTGCCGGCTCGTGCGGCGCGCCACCCAACGGAACGCCAGCGCCGCGAAGATGATCACGGGCGCGATAGCGGTGGTGAGCAGCGCCAAACGCACGTTGATGGAGAACAAGATGGTGAAGACGATGACCACGATCAGGACCTCCGAGAGGAGACCCAGCGTGAGGGTCACCACGTTAGAGAAGTCCTGCGTGTCCGACGACACCCGGCTCACTATCCGGCCGGTGGTGAAGTCGTCGTAGAACGACATGTCGCGCTCCACCGCCGCGTCGAACGTGTCCTCGCGCAAGGTCAACACCACGTCGCCCACCACACGCGCCGTGATGGACTGACGCAAGAAGTTGAACGTCCACGCCAACCCAGCCGCCAGCACCATGAGCGCCAGCAGCGGCAGGTTAGCCGTGAACACCTCCAACCCCTGCGCGCCGCTGCTGATGGCGCGGTCGATGCCGCGGCTCGTGAGCACAGGCAGCAGCGCCAAACCGGCAGCGTTGCCCGCGATGAGCAGCGCCACGAACAGCATCTTCAGCACGTGCGGCTTGAAGTAGCCGACGATGCGCCCCAGCAACTCCCTGTCGGAGTAACTGCGATCGTAATCCTCGCCGGTGAGCCCACCCAAGACGAAGCCCATCACTCGTACCTCTGGAAAATCCGACCGTAAAGGTCACTGGTAGCCAGCAGTTCCTCGTGCGTGCCCTGCGCCACCAAGCGCGAACGGTCCAGCACGATGATCCTGTCAGCGCGCCTGATCTGCGAGAGCCGGTGCGTGATGACCAGCGAGGTCCGACCCCGCAGGACGTTGTTGATGGCCTTCTGGATCTCGTCCTCCGTGGCGGAATCGATGGCGCTGGTGGCGTCGTCGAGCACCAGCACGCGCGGGTCCGTGAGGAGCGCCCGCGCTATTGCCAGGCGCTGACGCTGCCCGCCCGACAAGGTGGCGCCCCGCTCGCCGATGACCGTGTCGTAACCGCGCGGCAGCTTGCTGATGAAATCGTGAGCCTGGGCGGCCTTAGCGGCCTCGACCACCTGCTCGTCAGTGGCGTCCTTGAGCCCGAAAGCGATGTTGTCGCGCACCGAACGGCTGAAGAGGAAAACCTCCTGCTCGATCACGCTGATCTGCTGCCGCAACGACTCCATGTTCCACTCACGCACGTCAACGCCGTCCACCAGCACGCGGCCCTCGTCAACGTCGAAGGTGCGGTTCACCAGCTTCGTGAGGGTGCTCTTGCCGGAACCCGTCTGGCCCACGATGGCGATGGTCTCACCGGCGCGGGCGTGGAAAGTGAACTCCTCCAGCGTGGTGGTGTCCGAGCCGGGGAACGTGAACGTCACGTTCTCGAAACTGATGTCGCCCTGCATCTCGCCCGCGTAGCCAGCCGGGTTCTCGTCGAGCTCCGTCTCCTCGTTGATCAACGCCAGCGTGCGCCGCGCCCCCGCCAGGCCCAGCTGCACCATGGCGAACGTGAAGATAGAGAGATCGGCAGGTCCGCGCAGCACGCCCACCAAGCCGATCACGGAAACGAGCTCGCCCACGGAGAGCGCACCCTGACCCAGCAGCAGCAGCCCGTGACCGAAGGTGGCCGCGAACGTGAACCACACGAGCAGGTACGGCAGGTAGCGCGCCTGCACGTCGCCCTGCTTCACGAAATGGTTACGGTAAGCGCGCGCGTTCTGTGAGAACTTGCGCCGCTCGAACGGCTCCGCGGCGGCGGCCTTCACCAGCTCGATGCCGGCGATCGACTCGTTCAACCCCGCGTTCATGTGCCCGAACGACTCGCGCATGGCGGCCGACACCGGGTCGAGCCGCGCCGTGTAACGCCTCAGCGCGACCACGAACGCCACCACGAACAGCACGGGGAAGAGGAGCATCTGCGGCGAGATGAGCGCGATGAACAGAAGCGGCGTGACGATGCTTATGCAGCTGTCGAGGATGAGCTGGATGCCGGGGCTGAACATGAGGTTCAGTTGCCGCACGTCGTCCGCGGCGCGAGCCATGACGTCGCCCACCCGCTGCCGGTCATGGAACGCCTGGCTCTTACCGAGCAAGCTGATGGTGAGCTCCGAGCGGGCGTCGCGCTCGAGCCGCTGCGCGAGCCGCTCGAGCAAGTGGATGTTCAGGAAGTCGAACGCGCCGCGCGCCACCACCACCCCAAGCAACAGGAGGGCATAGCGCGTGAGAGCGCCAACCGGGTCGCTGCTGCTCACGCCGTCGAACGCCATGCCGATGACGCGCGGGATGAGCGCCGAACAGACCGAGAAGGCCAGCGTGGCGAACACGAAGCCGAACAGCAGCGTGGGGTAACGCAGCACGTGCGAGACGATCCAGCGGAACGGGCTGCTCGTGTCGTACTCGTGGGCCGAGCCGACCCGGAACTCACTAGATGACTGCGCTGGCGCGAGGATGCTCACCCGGCCATTCTGGCAGCTTAGTGGTGGTTCAGGAAGTATCGACCGTCGGGGACCGGGCCGCTGAGCGAGCGCGCTTCTCGTTGCCGGTCGGCGTTACGTGTTGGAACCAGGCGGTCTCGGCAGCCTCGCTCCCAGCGCCTCCAGCACGCGCTCCGCCCCGAGACCTAGCGCCTGGCAGGCCACCAGCGCGTGGTAGATGAGGTCGGCGGCCTCCTCGGCGGCGCGCTCCGCGTCGCCCGCGGTGCACGCCAGCGCCAGCTCCACGGCCTCCTCGCCGAGCTTCTTGAGCCGCAGGTTCTCGTCGCTCAGCAGGCGCACGGTGTAGGACGTGCTCGGGGCGGCAGGCGGTGGCGCCGCTGCCCGCTCCGCCAGCACGTGCCCCAGTCGCGCCAGCGTGGGCGGCGCCTCGAAGCAGCTCCAGCTACCCGTGTGGCACGTCGGCCCCGCCGGAACCACCAACGCGAGGAGCGCGTCCGCGTCGCAATCGGTGTGCAGCGTTACCAGCTGG
>CAZFFG010000139.1:0-4130 GCA_964518275.1 uncultured bacterium
TTCAGGATCCGGGTACATCCGCTGAGCCGGATCGGGGCCATGCCGCCTGAGAAACTAAAGGAGTTGATCACCGAAGCTGTCCGCTATAGTTTCCAGTTCTTGGTCTGGAAAAAAGAGTTCACGCTAAAAAAACATTGGCTGGCGCATAACCAACGGGAATGCCCGCGGGACCAGGTCCGCTTTCAGCGTCAGCACCTTGGAAAAACTCACCGCCGCAGTTTTTTTTGCCCATTGTGTCAGGAGCTTTATGATTAAAAACCATCGATATGCTTAAAATGCACCCTTATCTCAACTTTGACGGCCAGGCCGAAGAAGCGTTTAAGTTCTACAAATCCGTACTGGGTGGAGAGTTCTCGATTTTCCGCATGGGTGATATGCCGGGTGGCGAGGAGCTGTCAGAAAGCGAACGTCAGCGCGCAATGCACATCTCCTTGCCGATTGGGGATCACGTGATTTTAATGGCGTCCGATACGCTGCCCTCATTGGGTCATAAACTGACCGAAGGGAATAACTTTTCTATCTCGCTTCATCCGGGCAGCAGGGAGGAGGCGGATCGTTTGTTCCAGGGTCTTTCCGAAGGAGGTGAAGTGGACATGCCCATGGAAGACCAATTCTGGGGCGATTATTTCGGATCCTTCAAAGACAAATTCGGGATCCACTGGATGATAAACTACAACCCGGAATAATAGTATTCACGGAGTGCCCAGTTGCTCGGCCAACCCAATAAGCAGGCCTTCCGGACCACGGATATAACACAGCCGGTACACGTCTTCGTATTGGACCACTTCACCGACCAGCTGGGCGCCTCGTTTAGCGAGCCGTTGAAGCGTATCATCCAGATCGCCTACGGTGAACATGACTCGCAGGTATCCCAGGGCGTTCACGGGGGCTTCCCGATGGTCGGCGATTACTGCCGGAGCGTGGAACCGGGATATTTCCAACCGGCTTTGACCGTCGGGGGTTACCATCATGGCTACTTCGACGGTCTGGTCACCCAAACCGGTCACGCGTCCGGCCCATTCGCCTTCCACCATTCCGCGCCATTCGAGCTCAAGTCCAAGTTCGGTAAAGAAAGAAATTGCGCCATCCAGCGATTCCACTACGATGCCCATGTTGTGCATTAGGGGGAATTTGGATTTCATGGTTTAATCTGTTTGAGGCTGTAAGTTAATGCATAGATTTTGTTTTTTTGGCGATTATTTTACCAGTATTTTGGATGTGTAATCGGTCACGAAACTCCTTAGAAATGAGTCGATCAATTCATCCGACCTGCCGTCTTTCAAAAGCTCGGCTTTGAGCTTTTTGTATGCTTCGGTCTGTTTGAATGCTGCAAATTGCCGCTCTTTGAACCTTTCGTATTCGTTGTAACTGAAACGCTCGGCCTCTTGAAGACTCCCTTCGTTAATTTCTAACAGAATATAATTCTTGTACGTGGATCCATAGCCCATATGGATAATCCGGAGATGCTGACCCCCTTGTCGGAGATGCTGACCCCCTTTGGAGGGTATTGGTTTCATCATTCCTGATGGACTGTCAATATTACCTTTTTTTTCTTAGACTGTCTCCTTTTAGTTGCATTTTATAGGCGCCATGGACTAATCGATCTAAGATTCCATCGGCAATCACATCGTCGCCGATTACCTCATACCAACTCCCAATGGGTAGCTGACTGGCAATGACAGTGGCGGCTTTCCCATGGCGATCTTCAATGATTTCCATCAGGTCCAGGCGTTGCTGCTGGTCCAGATGAGCCAGGCCGAAGTCATCCAGAATGAGCAGATCAGTTCTGGAGAGTTTTTCCAGGAACTTGTAGATACTCCCATCCAGACGTGTAAGTTTGATTCTGAGCAGTAATTTCTGCAGGTTGTAATAAGCAACTTTGTAACCGCCGGCACATGCCTGATGGCCCAGGGCGGAGATGAGGAAGCTCTTACCGGTTCCGGTGGCGCCCTCCACCAAAACCGGTATTCCTGCCTGGATGTAGGCATTACTGGCCAGTTCGGTGATGAGGGTTTTATCGATGCCGCGTGTGGCATCCATATGCAGTTCTTCGATGGAAGCCTGGTAGCGGAACCGGGCATTTTTGATCAACCGGTCAAATCGTTTGTGATTCCGCTCCTCTTCTTCGGCCTGTAGCAGTATCGCCAGCCCGTCCAGGAGATTCAGTTCGTGCTGCTGCCGGGTGGCCACCATGGCCTCCAAACTGCGGCTCATGCCGCTCAGGCGCAGGGTTTTCAGTTGTGAAAGTAGTTCTTGCATGTTATGATTGTGATTTAAGTGTAAGCGTGAGTTGATGATAATAGTCTCTGCCGCGGACATTGCCACCTCCAGGCAGGGGCTGATTGCCAGGCGGAACTTGCCCGGGGTCAGTCGCGTTATTTTCCAGGATGCCCTGTACGAATCTGTAGGAGTATACCTGGTAGTCTGCCGCAATCCGACAGGCCCGTGCAAACCGGGCGGGATCACTCTTGCGAGCCAGCGAGAACAGCCCGTCGCAGGTGTTGTATAATTGTTCGGGGTACCGATTTTGTTGAAACAGTGCCTCCACCAAGTCATGTAATTCGTTGCAAACACCTTTGGCCTTGCCCAGGTAATAGGCCGGACTCCGGTTATGGTAATGCTGGTGCTGGGAGGACAGATGCTCCTTTACGGATGTATATTTTCCCGGTGCGTAGCTTCGCTGATGCAGCGCAATCTGTTTGCCCTGAGCGTAGATGCGTACCAGGGTACGAGTATAAATGATTTTTGTCTTATTCCCAATGTAGGTGTAGGGAACGCTGTAATAGTGCTTGTCCCGTCCGAGATACACATGCCCGTTTTGGGCTACCTTAAGCTCGGTATAATATTTTAGCTCGAAGCGCTGATCGGGCAGCGGCATTAACTGGGCTTTTTCCACGGCCAAAAACTCTTCCTCCCGCGTATAGGGCTTCTGCTGGCGACGGGTCTGGTTATGCTCCCGGATTTTTTCGGTGATGGCCGCATTCAGAGAGGGTAGATCAAAGAACTGCCGGTGGCGTAATTTGGCCAGTACCCGGGTATAGATCAGATTTACCTGGTTCTCTACCAAACTTTTATCCCGGGGTCTGGCCGGACGGGCCGGCACCACCACAGTTCGGTAATGGTTGGCCAGGTCTTCCAGGGTTCGGTTGACGGTGGGCTCATACCGGTCGGCCCGGATAACAGCCGCTTTCATGTTGTCGGGTACCAGAGCCTGAGAAATCCCACCCATCGCCTCCAGGCAACAGATAAGCGCATAAATAAAGTCATGCAGGCGCTGGGTTGGAACTGCGATAGCGAAGGCATAATCAGAAAAAGGCAAACAGGCGACAAATAATTCGCAGGCGATCAGTTCTCCGGTTTTCCGGTCGGTATAGTGTGCCTTCTTCCCTGAGAAGTCGATAAAGAGTTTATCGCCCGGTTTATGGGTCAGTACCGCACTGGGTTTACGGGCACGCGATAGCTGAGCCAAATGGAAGAAGAACTGGGTGCGTTCGTAACCCCGGGGGTAGTCCCGCTTATACTCTTCCCAGAGCAGCGCTTTGTTGACGCCCACGCCTGTTAATTCCTTTTCCAGATAAGGTAAGCGACGCTTTAGGTCTTCGTATCGTGGATCTTTGTAGGCCGGGTTACCGGCATGTAGCCTGCCTTCCAGTACCGGATCATCCAGTTTCAGTAATTCTTCGATGGAAAGGGAATCAGCTTCGGCCTTTTCCAAATATTTCTTGACCGTGTTTTTGCTAATGCCTAATTCCCGGGCGATGGGCTTCTTGCCGCTGCCTTGTAGGTGTAAACGTAAAAGCTGTTTTACTTGACTCATGGGTCGTGGTTTTCCTGCCATCAGTGGTGATCTTCTTTTATAAAAATGATCAACCAAGAAACCAAAACCCTTTCAATAAGGGGTCAATATGCTCCGGATTCTGCAGCCTTCTGTCTTAAACAGGGGTCAACATACTCCGGATCGTCGCCTCAGAGGGTCAGCATCTGCCGGACTGGCATGCGAATACGAGCTGTAATCGCTCTTGCACATCCGAAATTCCGGCCTTTCTGAAGGGGTCAGCATGGTCCGGATTATCCATTCACCGAAACGAGGGTCATAGATAGTAGTAAATATCCACTTATCGCTGCTACTA
>CAZFFG010000140.1:0-4098 GCA_964518275.1 uncultured bacterium
TGGAGCGGGATCTCTTCGGCACCGTTGTGGAACAGCACGAACTTCACGGTGTCGGAGCGGTACTGCGAGCGGATGAGGTGCGCCAGCGCCACCGCCACTTGCTTGGCGGGCGTGAAGCGGTCCTCGCCGTAGAGGATCATGGAGTGACTGCAATCGAGCATGACCACGGTGGCGGCGCTGGAGTAGTACTCGGACTGGAGGACCTGGAGGTCTTGCTCTTCGAGGGTGAGCTTGCCGTCTTGGAAGCCGTGACGCGCGGCGTTGCCGAGCGTGCCGGCGATGTCGAGGTTGAGGGTGTCGCCGTACTCGTACTCTTTGCTCTCCCCTACCGTCTCGACGCCGGTGGTTACGAAGTGCGTGTCGTGTGCGCCAACGCTGGAGCGACCGGCACCGCCGAGCACGTCGCGGAGGGTGCGGTAGCCGAGGAAGTCTATTGCTTTGTCGGTTAGTTGGAAGGTGGCGTGGCCCGGGTCGGTGTTGGGGCCGGCGGCGCCGCCTTGCTGTTGGGGTTCTAGGTTCGGGTCGCCTTGAGCAGCGTCTGGGCGCAGGTAGCCTTCTTGCTCGAGCCGGCGCGCCAGCTCTTTGACGGTGGCGCCGAGCTCGGTGTCGAGCCAGTTGTGGGCGTCCATGGCTTGCTCGATGAGGCTCTCGTTCACGAGTTGGTTGTTCACGAGCGCTTCGGCGATGGCGTCGTAGAGGTCTTGCATGGTGGGCCGGTAGTTGGGGTCGGGCTCGTACGGGTTGCGTTCGTAGCCCGACTGCATGAGCCTCTCTTGGAGGAGCTTCATGAGGTCGGCCATGTCGAGGTCGTCGAGGCCGCCTTCGTACTTGGAGTAGCGGACGCTAGCCATGTGGCACCTCGGTTCTCGTAGCGCGGCGTGCGGCGCGTGGGTTCACCTAGTTCCACCTCCGGGTGGCGCCAGCCGCCGCGCCGGGCTCGGCTGCTACGTAGCCGCGTTCCTCGCTGCGGGCGATGAGCTTGCGGGCGTGCAGGCCTTCCAGCACGAACTCGGCGGCGGCGGCTAGTTGTTCGTGGCCGGGGCCCTCGGATATGGACGCTGCCGCCTCGACGAGGCCCGGCACCTTCCGCGCTGTCTCTACGAGCTCGGTGGCGCCGGCGTCGTCGGGTACGCGCAGGTTGTTGTCGGCCTCGAAGTAGTCGACCACCTCGTCGACCACGAGGTCGGCGCCGCGACGCATGAAGACCTGACCGATGGCGCGGCGCACGATGTCGCGTGCGACCTGCTCAGCGCCCTTCAGTTCGCCTTCGTACTCGAGCTCGATCTTGCCGGTAACGGCGGGTAGCGCCTGGTAGAGGTCGGATATGCGCGCCACGGCGGTGTTGCTGCCCTGCACGAGGGCGCGCCGTTCGGCGTTACTCACCACGTTCTCGAGGAGGCTGATGGGTAGGCGTTGCGACACGCCAGAGTGCTTGTCGACCCGGGAGTCGTCCCTGGCCTGGAAGGCCACCTCTTCCACCGCCTCGGCCACGTAGCTGGGTACCTCGGCCTGGCTCCCTCGGGAGGTCCACGCCTCCTGCTCGGTGATGCT
Source organism: uncultured bacterium (assembly GCA_964518275.1). Lineage (GTDB taxonomy): Bacteria > Deinococcota > Deinococci > Deinococcales > Trueperaceae > JAAYYF01. The sequence continues at coordinate 1,552 of CAZFFG010000140.1, forward strand.
CATGCCTTCTTGGAGGGTGGCGGGGTAGTGGGTGCGGATCTCGCTGCCCACGCGATCCTTGAGGGGCGTGATGATCTTGCCGCGGGCGGTGTAATCCTCGGGGTTGGCGGAGAAGACGAGCATGACGTCGAGCGGGAGGCGGAGCGGGTAGCCCTTGATTTGCACGTCGCCTTCCTGCATGACGTTGAAGAGCGCCACCTGCACCTTGCCGGAGAGGTCGGGGAGCTCGTTCATGGCGAAGATGCCGCGGTTGGCGCGCGGCAGGAGGCCGTAGTGCACCGCGCGTTCGTCGCCAAGGTTGGTGCCGAGCCGGGCGGCCTTGATCGGGTCGATGTCGCCGATGATGTCGGCGACCGTGGTGTCGGGCGTGGCGAGCTTCTCCACGTAGCGCGCGCTGCGGTGCAGCCACGCCACTGGAGTGGAGTCGCCACACTCCTCCACGATCTGCTTGCCCTCGTGCGTGAGGGGCGCGAACGGGTCGTCGTGGAGTTCGGTGCCGGCGATGTACGGCACGTACTCGTCGAGCAGCTGGGTGAGCTGGCGCAAGATGCGGGTCTTGGCCTGCCCACGGAGCCCCAACAGGATGAAGTTGTGGCGGCTGAGCAGCGCGTTGACCACGGCGGGCACCACCGTCTGCTGGTAACCGAGCACGCCTGGGAAGAGCGGGGTGCCCTGGCGCAGGGCGGCCACTAGGTTGTGGCGCACCTCGTCTTTGACCGAGCGACCCGCTAGCTCTTCCCAGCGGCTGCCCCGGAGCTCGCCTAGGGTGGTGGCGCGCGGGGCGGCGGCGCCCACCGCAGCGGGGAAGGCCGTGCTGGACGGCGTTGCGTTTGGTTTACGTGACGCTGCCATGCTGCATGGTAGCACCGGGTCCGGGCTGGCCTGTGTTCGGTCTCGGCTGCTGCCTAGAGCAAGTGGGCACGGAGCCCGAGGGCTGAAAAGAAGCTGACCCTGCGTGGGGGGCGCAGGGTCAAAGAGAGGAGATGGTGGAGGGACGAATCCCTCTACTCATTCGGTCCCTGGGGGGGACAGGAACCAAGAGCAGAATACAACACTCGCCGCCTCCCGTCACCTCTGCTGCTATCCTCCCTCATGCCGGTAGTAACCAGTGCCGAAATCATCACCGTAGGAACCGAGCTGCTGCTCGGCGAGATCGTAGACACCAACAGCGCCCGCCTGGCCAGGGACCTCGCTCGCAAGGGCGTGAACGTGTACTGGTCCATGCGCGTGGGCGACAACAGTGGGCGCCTCGAGGCGGCCCTCGCTGCCGCTCTGAAGCGCACCGACCTGATCGTGCTCACCGGCGGCCTCGGCCCCACCAACGACGACCTCACGCGCGACGCCGTAGCGCACGTGGTTGGCGAGGAGCAGCGGGTAGATCCTGAGCTGGAGCGCTGGCTGCGCTCCTACTTCGAGGCGCGCGGCGCCGCCATGCCCGACTCCAACGTGAGGCAGGCTCACGTTATAGACTCCGCCACGGTGCTGCCCAACCCCATCGGCACCGCGCCTGGATGGTTGGTGCGCACGGAGGTCGACGGCCGGGAGCGCATCATCGTTACGCTGCCGGGCCCGCCGCGTGAGCTAGACCGCATGTGGACGCGCGAGGCCATGCCCCGCATCCAGTTCCCAACCAGCCGCCTGTTCGTGCGCACGTTCAAGACCTTGGGTCTGGGCGAGAGCGCCGTGGCCGAGCGGCTGGGCGGGCTCACGGAGCAGGCCAACCCGTCCGTTGCCACCTACGCCAAGATCGACGGCGTGCACGTGAGGGTGGCCGCAAAAGGCGACGACCCGCAGGCGGCGGAGAGCCTGGCCAAGCCTACGCTGGCTGAGGTGGCTGCCATCCTGGGCGACCACGTGTGGGGCACCGACACGGACGACCTCCCCACGCTGGTGGTGAACCGCCTAGCCACCACCGGCCAGAAGGTAGCCGTGGCGGAGGGTCTCACCGGCGGTCTGCTCACGAGCTGGCTCACCGAAGCGTGGCAGGAGAACGGTAACGGCGTGGGGGGCGAGAGAGTGGCCGGCAGCGTGATAGCATACGAACCGGAACTTATGCGAACGCTCGGTGTGCCCGCCAACCTCCTAGAGCGGCTGCCCTTAGGGGCCGCCGAGGTCGTAGCTGCGTTGGCCATGGCTATCAGAGCGTTCTTCAAAGCAGATTTAGGCGTCGCGATCGGGCCCAGCATCACAGCGCCCGGCACTAAGCCAGGCAGCGGCCCGGCGCCACGCGACGAAGACCCGGTTGAGGTTAAGCGCTTACCTACCCAAGTAGCAGTAGCCATAGCAAGAGACGTCGGAACCACCGTGAGAACCCTTGAGTTACCCGCTCTGGGCAAATCTTGGCAACGGGAACGAACCGCCATCTCAAGCTTGAACCTCCTCCGGCTGGAACTGCGCTGATAGCCGCCGGATCCTCAAGGATCCGCGTTAGCTAGGCGCCACAGGGCACGGCCCCCACGGCTCTGCCTTCAACGGAGGACGGGCGGTCTATGGACAAGGATCGTAGGAAGGCTTTGGATTCGGCTGTTGCTCAGATTGAGCGGCAGT
>CAZFFG010000141.1:0-4084 GCA_964518275.1 uncultured bacterium
GACGACGCCGGCCCGAACAGCGTGAGAGGCAAACGAGAGGAGTTACCTATCAGCATGGCCACCGCCATGGTTTCGCCCAAGGCGCGGCCGAACGAGAGCACCGCTCCGGCCGCTATGCCGCCGCGCGCGTAAGGCAGCACCGCCATGCGCAGCACTTCCCACCGCGTGGCGCCGAGGCCCCAAGCGGCTTCGCGCTGCTCGCTTGGCACTAGCCGTATGGCGTCGCGCGCGAGGGCGGTGGTGTAGGGCACGATCATGAGCGCTAGCACCAGCGTGGCGGTCACCAGGCCGTAACCGGTGGGGTTGCCGAGCCACGCCATCTGCCCCGGGGCGTTGGTCATCGCCCACTCCACGATTGGTCTGTACACGGCGTCGCGTAGCGTGGGCGCCAGCACGAGGATGCCCCAGATGCCCAGCACCACGCTGGGTATGGCGGCGAGGAGGTCCACGATGTAATCGATGATGGTGGCGATCCATTTGGGGGCGTACTCGGCGCTGAGGATAGCCAGCCCGAGGGCGGGCAGGAAAGATAGGGCGAGCGCGGCCACGGAGGTCACTAGCGTGCCGAGCACGAACGGCCAGGCCCCGAAGTTGCCGCTGACCGGGTCCCAGCGAGTGCCGGTGAGGAAGCCGAAGAAGCCGAAGCGTTGGATGGGCTCGGCGGCGTCGCGCCCGAGGGTCCAGGCCATGAGCACCGCGATGGCCACCACCGAGAGCCCGAAGAGCGTAAGGATGGTCAGGAAGGCCCTGTCGCCAATACGGCCGCCTGTGCGGGTTGTGAGTCGCAAGTCCGGCTCCTTACATATCCGGGCGGTGGCCCGAGCCTAGTTACCGGCCCTGGCCACCGCGCCGAGGTCTAACGCTGTTTAGAGTTTAGCGAACTTCGTCGACGATGGCTTGGCCGATGTTCTCGCCGTCCCACTTCACCTGCGCCAGGCGCTGGAGGTTGAGGTCAACGGCGGCTTGCGGCAGGCGAGCGAAGTCGAGGAACTCGCTGTAGGTCTGACCGGTGGTCATGGCCCACACGAGGAAGCGCACGGTCTCTTCGGCCTGAGCGCGGCTGGTGAAGGCCTGGTTGGCGGAGGCGTTCTCGTAGAAGAGAGCCCACGCGAAGCCGGAGATGGGGTAGCCCTCGGGGTGCTCGGTGTTGACGATGAGCACGCGGGTGTCCTCGGGGAGGGGCACGTCGCCGGCGGCGGAGGTGGCCGCGAGGCTGGGCTCGATGACGTTGCCGGCGGCGTTCTTCACGTAGCCGTAGGTGATGTCGTTGAGGGTGGCGTACACGAGGCTGTTGTAGCCGATGGTGCCGGGGGTGTTGGCGATCAGGCCGGCCACGCCTTCGTTACCGCTGGCGCCTACGCCGGTGGGCCACTCCACGGCCGTGCCGGCACCGATGTTGCTGGCCCAGTTCTCCGACACGCTGGAGAGGTAGCTGGTGAAGATGTTGGTGGTGCCGGAGCCGTCGGCGCGGTGAACCACGTTGATGAGCATGTTGGGCAGCGCGAGGCCGGGGTTGAGGGCCTGAAGCTTAGGGTCGCTCCAGCTGATGATCTCGCCGGAGAAGATGCCCGCGAGGACTTCGCCGTCGAACACGAGGCCGGTCTCGAGGCCGGGCACGTTGTAGGTGATGACCACGTCGGCGAGGGTGATGGGGAGGTTGTAGGCCTCACCGCCGGTGCCGGCGCGGGCGTCGGCGAGTTGCTGCTCGTTGAGGAACGCTTCGGTGGCGCCGAAGTGCACGGTCTGGTCGATGAAGTTGCGGATGCCGCCGCCGGAGCCGATGGACTGGTAGTTCACGATGACGGCGCCGTTGGTGACGTCGCGGTAGAGGTCAGCCCAGGTAGCGATGAGGGGAGCGGGGAAGGAGGCGCCAGCACCGGTGATGTCCACGTCGGCCTGCGCGGCACCCACGGAGCCCACCGCGAGGAGGGCAGCTAGGGCGATCTTGAGGACGTTCTTCTTCATGTCTGTTCCCTTCTTGAGTGGCCGACACGTTCGCGCCGGACGGGGTTTACCTGTCCGGAGGTTATGAAGCGGGTGTCAGCCGACTGTCAGCAGGGAGCGCACGTTAAGCTGCGGGCGCGGCCTCGTCGTCGGTGGAGCCGGCCATGAGCAGGCCGAGCTGTTCGGGGGTGGCCTCAGCCTGGCTGAGTTCGCCCATGATGCGGCCCTGGAACATGACGATGATGCGGTCGGACAGCGAGAGGATCTCGTTGAGGTCGGCCGATACCAGCAGTACGGGCAGGCCGGAGTCGCGTGCGGTGACGATCTGGCGGTGGATGAACTCGATGGCGCCGATGTCGACCCCGCGGGTTGGTTGCGCCATGACGAGCACGCTGGGGTCGCGTTCTAGCTCGCGCGCCACGATGAGCTTCTGCGCGTTACCGCCGGAGTAGTGCGCCACGGTGATGTTCGGGTCGGTGGGTCGCACGTCGTACTCGCGGATGAGGCGCGTGGCGTGCTCCTCGATGGCGGTGTCCTGGAGGAGCCCGAGGTTGTTGCTGAACGGGGCGTGGTAGTGGTCGCCGAGGATGGAGTTCATGGCGGCCGTGTACTGCGTCACCAGCCCGCGGCCGTTGCGGTCTTCCGGCACGTGGCTGAGGCCGAGCTCGCGCCGGTAGCGCGCGGACGCGTGAGTGACGTCGTTGAGCCCGGTGCTGACCTTGTGCTTGAGCTCCACGTGGTCGTGCCCGTCCACGAGCACGCTGCCGGAGTCGGCTAGGCGTAGGCCGGTGATGACCTCCACGAGCTCGGATTGCCCGTTGCCTTCGATGCCGGCGATGCCGAGGATCTCGCCTTTGCGGAGCGTGAAGCTCACGTCGTCGATGATGTTCCACGGCTTGATGGGGTGCTTGAGGGTGAGGTTCTTGACCTGCAGGGCGCCCTCGCCTGGGGTGGCTGGCGTCTTGTCCACGCGGAGGAGCACGTCGCGGCCCACCATCATGTTGGCGAGCTTGCGCTGGTCGGTGTCTTCACGCTTCACGGTGCCGATCATCTGACCGTCGCGCATGACGCTCATGCGGTCGCAGATCTCCATGACCTCGTCGAGCTTGTGGGAGATGAAGATGGCCGCGTTGCCTTTGGCGGCGAACTCGCGCAGGAACCGGAACAGCCCCACGGTCTCTTGTGGGGTGAGCACGGCGGTGGGCTCGTCCATGATGAGCACGTGCGCGTCGCGGTAGAGGGCTTTGAGGATCTCGACTTGTTGCTGGAGGCCTACGGGGAGGTCGTCGATGCGGGTGTCGGCGTCGATGTCGAAGCCGAACTCCTTGATGAGCTCGCGGGTGCGCTTGCGGGCGGTGCCGTAGTCGAGCATGGGCCCTTTGCGCGGCTCGGAGCCGAGGACGAGGTTCTCGGCCACGCTGAGCGGTTCGACGAGCATGAAGTGCTGGTGCACCATGCCGATGCCTAGGTCGATGGCGTCGCGCGCGGTGTGGATGGTGACGGGTTTGCCGTCGACTTCGATGGTTCCTTCGTCTGGCTGCTGCATGCCGTAGAGGATCTTCATGAGCGTGCTCTTGCCAGCGCCGTTCTCACCGATGAGGGCGTGCACCTCGCCCCATTCCACCTCGAAGTCCACGTGGTCGTTCGCCACCACGAGCGGGAAGCGTTTGGTGATGCCTGTCATCTTCACGGCGAGTGCCATGGGCGTCAGTATATAGCGCTCTGGTCTGCTAAACTTGGGGGTGCCCGGCTCGTAGCGTAGTGGGTTGGGTTTGGGTTCTCCTGGGGGCGACACGGTTTCGACGGTACCGGTCCAAGGGAGAGGCCGCGCGTCGCGGGTGCAGTTGGCCGCGTTAACAAACTGCGAACGCCTTAACTGGCAACGATAACTACGCTCTGGCTGCTTAATCGCAGTTAGCGTTCCCCGGAAGCCCCGCCCATGGCTCGCCGGATCGAACGTCCTAAAGTGGGCTGGCCGTAGGGTTCGGGCGTTGACCTCAAGGCGAGACTAATGACGTCTAAGCGCTGACCAGGCCGGCCGACGAGCCAGGTTAGCGACGAAAACTAATCGACGGCTACACGCGTAGAAGCCCTTCTGAGGCGGTTTCGGACGCGGGTTCGACTCCCGCCGCCTCCACCA
>CAZFFG010000142.1:0-4055 GCA_964518275.1 uncultured bacterium
CTCAGCTAAGCGCTTTGTGGGTACGCAATCGACCGGCCCGCATAATGGTCGTTTTCGATACGGTGCAGGGAGGCGCCGGTGCAACGGCGTTTCTGCGGCGTCCAAGTGTCTCGAAAGCCGTCCCATAATCTATGTCTTGCAAACCCTCTCTGATCATCTTTCGTTACACCCTGTCTCGGGCCAAGTTGACACCGTTGGCCATATCCTGAAGAAGAGGGAGGGACGGCATGGATGAGGAGCTGTTCAAGGACCTGCTGGAAAGCGTGAGAGAGGCCGGCGCCGTGTTGCGTGGTGAGCGTGAGGCGGCGCGGCGCACGCGCTTCGATGAGGCTGCTGACGCGGCCAGCGCAGGCGACGCACTTCCCGGCGCTTCGGGTTCGGATGAAGCCGAGGTTGACTAGCGGGGCCCCTTTGGAATCCCGTGTGTCGTCCCCCGGGACCCTATAAGCGCGCATGACCCTGAATCATGCGCGTCTACTGAGCCTAAAAGAATTGGTTTGCGCTGTCCGCCTGGGGCCCCGTGGACCCCGCGATCCTCAGGTCCTTCTTTGTTAGCTTCCCGAACTCGTCCACCGCATCTTGCGCCGACCTGAGCTGAAAGTCGATCACTCTCGGCCCCTGCTGGCTGTAGGCGATGTCAAGCTCCCGCTGTTCCTCCTGGTAGCGCTGTAACAGCGTGACCGCGTCCTCCGACAGAAGGAAGGCGCCGCGAACGACGGCGTCCTGGAGCGCGCGCTCTGACTCCAGCCAGTTTCTCCGCAGCTCGTTGGCCATTTCGTCCGGGATTGGTTGCTCAAGCCCTTGACCCTCGTAGAAGTCATTTAGAGAGTCGTATTCCGCCTTTGTCTGCCTAAGCTGGTACGCAAGTGCATCATGCACCCTGGTGTAAGCGTCGAGTCGGCGCTCCCACCAGCGTTCCGAGGAGTGCCTGCCCAGCGCCAACCGGACCGTCAGCACTGACGTCACCACTGAAACCACGAGCCCAGCCACGATTGTGTTGAGTAGCTCCATTGTGGTCAGAGCATAGACCCCTTGGGTGTCATGGTTATTAGTGAGGTGGCCTGTTGTAGCATAAACCTAGCGATGCTTATCTTTTGGGACAATCCATGATCATCGGTTACGCGCGCGTCAGCACACTCGTTTAGAACCTCGAGCTGCAGCGTGACGCCCTGGAGAAGGCGGGCTGTGAGCGCATCTTCGACGGCCACGTTAGTTGCGCCGGAACGGAGCGCCCCGTTGGGCGAAGGCTCAAACCTTGCTGTGTGACGGTGACATCCTAGTCGCGTAACACCTCGCCCGCCCCTCAAACATCTGATCAAGACCGTTCTACCGCCAAGGCGTTTCTTAAAGACTCCCAGCACAGCGTAGCGGGCCTCACAGGGATTGCTGGGCGTGGCGCGCGCCACGCCCTACTGGGCGCTCAAGCAGGAGTAGAGGGAGGGTCGGAGTAAGACGCTTGCCATGGCGCGTAGCTTGGCGACAATGAGATGTCACCTGGTTTCAGGCTACTCTACGCTCATGAGGCCCCGTGCGAACATTGTTCTTTCGCTCACAATGAACGTCGCTACGCCGAGTAGCAGGTATACGATAGTCATTGTGATGATGGGCCAAGTGGCGAGTTCTCCGCTTCGCAAGTAGAGCAGGCCCGCCCCAAACGGGGACCAGTTCGCTGTGCGTTCCAGCAGTTCGGGTGGCGTCGCTAAGGCGGCGCCGATGAAGACAAGAGTCAGTAGTTGCGACAAGATCCCGAGCTTCTGGTAGATGAGTCGCAGGCCGGCGAGTACGAAGCCCAACCCAAGCATTGAGACGAAGACGGGAATAGCGGCTATCAGCATCCTGAGCACTACGGTAAGGTCAGCGTTTCCCACCAAGGTTACCATCAGCGTCAGGACGCTAAGCGTAAGAACCAGCTCAAGGCCACGGCCTAGGCAAACAGAGGCTATGTAGGGGACGGTGGGTAACGGACGCAAGTAAACCTCTTGAAGGCGCTGCTTCTGCTCGCCCAGCGTTTCATTGGGTAAGCCGAAAGCGGCACCTGCGAGGAAGGCGGTGAAGAACGCCGCCATATTGATGCTCAAGTCCCCTTCGCCAAGTAGCGCCACGCTGCCCATAGCCAGCAGGATCCCTATTATGACGAAGCCGAGCGTGTTCAACACGAACTGGAAGGGATAGCGGCGCTCTTCGAGGATGCGGTTACGAAATGTGAGCCAACTAATGCTGAGGTACTTCAATGCCGGCCTCCTCGGACAGGCTTAGATATGCTGCCTCCAAATCCACCATCCGTTCGATGGACACTACTTTGAGCCGCAACCGCTCGGCCGCCGCGAAGATTTTCGCTAGCTCGCCGGTGTCGTTATTGGCCACCATCCAGCCGTTCTCATCGGGAATCAAGCTCGGGCACGCAGCAAGCAACTGTGGTGAGTCTCTGTCGAAGCGAAATTTAAGCCTACCCCTACCTACTCTGTTAACGAGATCGCGTGGTGTTCCCTTGAACACCACTTCACCTCCCTTGAGCATATAGAGACGGTCCAGAACTGGTTCTAAGGTGTTTAGCTGATGGGACGAGATAAGAGCCCCGCGACCCTCTCCCCTCAGAGATTCGACAATTTTCAAGAACTCTGCCGTGGCGCTGACGTCCAACCCCAGAATCGGCTCATCCAGGACGAGTAGTGACGGACCGTGAAGCAGCGCCAGCGCGAGCGACACCTTCTGGCGCATTCCTCGAGATAGTTGCGTGACGAGGCGTTGTTTCACGTCGGCGGCTCCCAGCACTTCAAGAAGCTCATCGGTCCGGCGCTTCGTTGCGGCCCGAGACAGGCCGTGAGCTGCGCCCGCGAACTCAAGAACCTCGACTACTTTCCACCTCGGCCGTAGCTCCCGTTCCCCATCTAAGATTGCGCCTACGGTCCTCAGGATTTCGTTCCGGTGCGAGAACGGGTCGCGCTCGAGTACGCTTACGCTGCCGGCTGCCGGACGGATCATGCCCAATGCCACGCGCATTAGAGTCGTTTTCCCTGCGCCGTTATGTCCAACTAGGCCGACGATTTCTCCGGCTTCGACAGCGCAGTCCACGTTACTCAAAGCCTGCACGAGTTTGCGGCCGGGAACCCTGTAGGTGACCCCTACGCCGTTAAGCTCCAGCAGCATCTGCTACCTGTGGCATCTTCCGGCCGTAACGCATATAAGCACCTACGATGCAGTTGATTCCCCAGTGAAGTAGCCATCCAGGAACCAATGAGTGGTAGAAGATTACGGCCACCATGAAAATCGCGGGGGTTAATGTCGTAATAAGCATGATGCTTGCTACGTATCTCCCGGGTTGGATGCCTTGTCGCCGGGCCGTATTTCGACTTAGAACGTAATGAGTCAGCCCAAACAGTACCGCTGTAACGGCAACTGCTACCCAAGGGCCAAGCCATAAGTAGAGCAGGATTCCAATGAATCCACGGAACAGCATCTCTTCTCCTAACGACACTGCTCCGTTCGATAGCAGGTTCTTTGGGATTTGAAGCCTTCCTGCTTTGTGAAAACAGCCGTCGTTAACTAAGCCTTGCGCGCTCATCTCGGAGTAGTCGCTGCCTCTTTGCGCCCAGAGGCTGAGTCCGATGTTGAATACACCGAGAACTAAGGCGACGCCGAGGACAATTATCGTGTCAGAGCCACTGAAGCCCCACCAGTCACCTGGCAAGATCCAAGCATCAATCGCTAGAAACACTGCAAAGAACACCAAGCCCGCAACGGAACTATTCCGCACGCCGCGATGGCGTTCGTGTTGGCTATTGACTATCGCGGAAAGAACCCCGGTTCCCACCGCAAGCAGAACCCAAGGCCAGTAATTTATCCCCATGTTGCCCATCTCCATCATCCAGCCAGAATCGTCGGGAAAGTGAGCGGCGAGGTTTTTCGAGCGTATATATCGGTGCGATTACTTCTACGAAAGCCCCCACCGCTTATCGTTCTTGCTTTGCCCTGAACTAGCCACTGTGCCGCCAAACCTTGATTATTGTGCGGGCTCAGTCAAGCGCACCTCTAAACAGAGTCCGCTCTAGCGCAGG
>CAZFFG010000143.1:0-4024 GCA_964518275.1 uncultured bacterium
GCACCAAGTACCCCACCTCCAACACGGGCCCCTTCTCCCGCGCGTCGCCGGTCGAATCGCTCACCTCGCTGGCGAAGAACAGTTGCGTGCAGCTCTCGCACGTGAGCCGGTACTGACTGCGGCCACCACGCACCGCCCGGTTCGTCCAGTCGTCGGCCACCGCCGCCTGAACGTCTACCGCGTTCCAGCAGTCGCCCTCCGGCGCTGGTGCCATGAACCCGAGCGGCCGCAGCGCAGCCGTGCTCACCGCGCCCGAGGTGAGCGCAGCGCCGTACGCCACGTGCTCCACGGCTATCTGGTTCGCCACCACCGAGCAACCGAACTGGCCGTTCAGTAGCAAGCGTGCCTCAAGGACGTTCACCGGTTCGAGCTCAACAGGCAGCCCGTCCATGACGAACCCCGCGAACCCCACCGTGGCGGCGCCCACGCTGAGGTCGATGAGGCCGTTACTCACGAGCCCGCCCGTCACGTCACCGTCCTGCGCCGCGTCTCCCAACAGCCGCGCCGTTATGTGGCGCAGGGTTGAGAAGCCGAAGTCCACCGGCACCAGTGCGTTGCCCGCCAGGTCGGTGGCGCCCGCTCCGAGGGCGAACACGTACTCCAACGCGGGCGTGGCAGAGGCGTCCGTGCCTTCCGCGTAGGCCAGCGGTGCTGCCGGCGAAACGGTGAGTATGGTGCTCTCACCGTTCCAGCCGAAGCTCACGTCGCCAGTTCCTAAGCCGGACGATGCCGAAGCGTACGCCGCCTCCGTGGCATCCTGGTCCATGGGCTCGCTGAACTCCACGAGCAGCTCCACGTTTCCCCTTACGCCTGAGGCGCCATCGGGAGGAAAGACGCTCACTACCGTAGGGGCCACGCTATCTACACTGCCCGCCACCGTCACGGTCGTGCTGGCGGTGGCGCTACCACCCGCGCCCGTGGCGGTGAGCACGTAGGTGGCGGTGGTCGTTACCCGCACCAGCACGTTACTGCCCGTAACCACGCCTACGTCCGGCTCGATGGTGAGGCTCGTGGCGCCCTGAACGCTCCAGGCGAGGGTTACGTCGCCACCACCCGCCGGCAGCGACGCCGGCGTGGAGGTGAAGCTGGCGATCACGGGCTTCGCGGCAGCGCCGCCACCGTTGCACGCAGCCAGAACTACGGCCAGGAGGCACCCCAACACCGCGACCAACCACAACTTTCGCACCTTCATGCGCAGCCTCCTCTCACTGCAGTAAGAACCCGTTCCCGGCGTTCTCTATGCGGTAAACGTTCGCCACCTCCGCCGGCCCGAGGTACGGGCCTATGGTGAGCCCAGACCCCGGCAGCGCGTAACGCGACACTGGGAAGGTGCCCTGGTTCGCGTCGCGCAGGTCCGCCAGTTGGAAGCCGCTGTTCGCTTCCAGCACGGTGCCGGCGCCCACGTGAAGCTGCGGCGGCGCCCCCTCGAAGCGCAAGCCGTGGCCCGAGTTGCCAGCGATGCGGGTCTCGCGCAGGATGGTGCTCACGCTCGTTACGCGCACACCGTCACTGGCGTTGGTGGTCACGCTCAAGCCGGTCAGCGTTGCCGTAGAGGGCGCTCCCGCCACGGTGGTCAGGCGCAGGCCCACGTGGTTGCCTATCACCTCCGTGGCCTGCAGCTCCACGTTGCGCACGCCCTGTACGAGCAGGCCCCAGCCGCTGGCGCTGCCCACCGAGTTGTTCCGGAAAGCGCACTCCTCCACCCGCAGGCTGTCGGCGTACTGCACCCAGAGGCCGGCCAGGTTGTCGAACGACGCCACGTTCTGGAGGATCACCTCGCCCTGCCGCGCCGGGCCGGTGCCGAGCGCGGCGAACATGGCGTACCTGAAGCCGCGGATGCTGAGGTTGCGCACGGTCACGCTGCCACCGAAGGCCAAGCCATCCGTGCTCGCCGCGCCCTGGCCGTCCAGCAGCACCGCACCGCGGTCGGTGCTCATGCCCTCAATAGTCACGCCGGCGGGCACGTTGGCTACGGGCGTCACGCCGCCGTTCGGCCAGTTCTCGCCCGCGGCGTAAGTACCGGCGCCGAGCAGCACGGTGTCGCCCGCCGCCGCTACCGAGAGCGCCTTGCTCAGGGTGAGGAACGGCAGGTTCGGCGTGCCCGTGCCGGTGGTGTCGCTGGGGTTCAGGCCCGGAGTCTTGGCGGCCACGATCTTGGTTACCTCCAGCGCGTCTGCCACCGCGTGTTCGCCCCCGGGAGCCGAAACCACGAGCGTTCGAAGGCCCGTTTCGAGGCCGTGTGGCACCACACCCGTCAGCCGCGCGCTGGTGGCCGTGGCCTCCGCCACCTGCAGGTCGAACGCGCCCAGCACGCGGGCGGCGGTCAGGTCGGCCAAGCGCTCGCCCGTCACCACCACCTCGATGGCGCCGGCGCCCTGCCGCAGTTGGGTCGAGTCGCCGTAGCCGGTGATGGCCACGCTCAGCACCTGGGGCGCTGCTAGGTTCGCCTGCGGGGTGGCCGTCACGGGCGCCGTTCGCGGCGAGAGCTGACCCGCCTCGTTCTGCGCCTCTAGGGCGAACTGGTACGCAACACCGTTGTCGAGCGCCGGCACCATCACCGAGGTCGCGTCGCCCGCCACCTCCAACTGGCTCGCTAGGGGCCCACCCGCCACCCCGAAATGCAGTCGGTACAGCGCCACGCTCTGCTCAGCCCCGGCGTCCCATGTGAGGAGCACCTGGCGGTCCTGCGCAAGGGCCGTCAGGCCGGTAGGCGTGAGCGGCGGGTTCACGGGTACGGCGGGCGTGGCCACCACCGGCGCCGACTCGGCGGAGCGCGTCCCGTTAGAGTCCTCCGACATAACGGTGAAGCTGTAAGCCGCGCCGTTCTCGAGGCCCTCTACCAGCAGCATGGTCTCGGCCGCGGGCACGTCCACGCGCTTCACGAGCGCGCCGCTCTCAACCAACACGGTCACCACGTAACCGGCCAGACTAGCGTGCTGCACGGCGTTCCAACTCAGCTGCACGGCCCCGTCCTGCGGAGCGGCGGTGAGGCCCGACGGCACCGGCAATCCGGCCGGACCGCCGCCCCCGCCTCCACCGCAGCCGACGAGAAGCGCGGCCAGCAGCGCAGTCACCAGCACGCTCAGCAACACAGCCCGCGAGGCAAGCCCCGGCGCGGCGCGCGACCTCCGTCGAACGCCTAACCGCCAGCGCGAACCACCAGCGCCCCTCACCCGCCCACCTCAGTTCGGCCCGGGCGGCGGCGGCGCACGGAACGCGAACACCTTCTTGGCCGTGCCGGGGCCCACGAACAGCGAGAGGTAGTGCCACTGCTCGTACGCCAGGTTCGTGCAGCTGACCTGCACCTCGCCCTCGTTGCCGGTTGGAGTCACGGCACCATCTATCAGGAACGTGCCGTCGTCGAGGTACCAACTGAGGTCCACGGGCATGTCGTCCGGGTTGTAGATGGTGGCGGTGGCCGTCAGCGGGCAGTGCTGCCCACCGAGGTCGGTACGGTCGGGCACCTCCACTCCGCTGCGGTCGCGCACCACGAAGCCGCTCACGCTGGGTGGTATCTGTGCGGGCCTCGGCCCTACGTTCACGGTGAGGGTCAGCGTGCCGGTGGCGCCCTCCGGGTCGGTGGCGGTGATGGTCACGGTGCGCTGCCCCTGCTCGGAGAACACCACGAACGTGTCGCAGCCCGTGCTGGGCGAGGGCAGGTCGTTGCCCTGCACCGTCCAGCGCACGCGGCTGCACGGCAGGCGGCCGCCGGGCTCGTTCGGGTCGAGGGCGATGACAGGGCTAACCGGCGCCCACCCCTCCACCATGCCCACGCTCAGCGGCGCCTCCACGTTGGTAACGGTGGGCGGGGTGTTCACCACGTTCACCGTGAGCACAGCGCTACTGCTGGCGCCGTGGGTGTCGGTGGCGGTGATGCTGAGGGTGCGCGAGCCGGCCGTCTCGAAGCCGTCGCCCACGCCCTCCGCTAGGTGCCCGTCCCAATGGATGAGGCCGTCGCGGTCGCTGCTAACGCGCACCTCCACGTTGGCCACGTTGGGGTCCATGTCCTCGTCGTAAACGCTGA
>CAZFFG010000144.1:0-4024 GCA_964518275.1 uncultured bacterium
GCGAGACCGACAAGCGATGTGCGTAGCGAAGTAAGCATGATTACCCCCAGACATGCAGCATTTGAAGTTGTGAGTACACAATTACCACAACTCCTGGGCAATGCGGGTTATGCCAACGCTCCGTGGCCCACGCCCTTGCGAAGCCAAGTAGTCGTTCAGCCTTTCCGCGATCCGCATGCGCCTTTCGCGTAAGAACTCGCGGTAATGCTGACGCTCCCGGCACCACGGCCAATTCCTCTACACCGATTACCTCGCGGTAACATGTCGTAGATCACGTGTTTTATGTGGGCTAGGAGGGCGCCTTCGTTGTTGCCGTGTCTTGAGGATGTGCGCGATCGTCTTACGGGATTGCATCAAGAACCCTTGACATTCCCTGGAAGGAATAATACTGTGCAGGTGTTGACGTGTGCTGAAGGACCATAAGCTTCGTCAACAGGCTGCCCGACGAGGCGCGGCGCCTGAACGTTGGAGGCTCTACGAATCGAGAGCCGGCAAGGTCCCTAAGGAGCTCGAGGAGATGTTCTCAGGTATCGCTAACGCCAAGCAAGTGACGCGTATACCAAAGGTGCCCGCGCTGACGCCGGGCGAGAACAGTCAACTTAAGAGCTACCTGAAGTTCATTGAGACTAACGGCGTGAAGGTGCTAGAGAAAGTGACCGATCCAAAAGGAGAAGTAGTGCCCAAAGTTGACCGCATCAAAAGCGCTAAGGGGCCGCTCTTAGAGATGAAGGTGAAGTCATCTATGCACAACCCTCGCTTCATTTACGTCGACTGCAATGACGTCGCCGTTTTCCTGGACGCTTTCAAGAAGAAGACGCAGAAACTACTCAAGAAAGACATTGAACGGTCCGAGAACCGCTACGCGGACCTTAAGAGCCGAGGTGATTGCTCATGAACAACTTGAATGATGCCGCTGCCGCCGAACGTAGGGAAACGCTGGAGGGCAAACTTGTGCACCTGCGTCTCGAGCTGGCGCTGGTAATGCAGGAACTGCGCGAGGAGTCTGGACTCACCCAGAGTGAGCTAGCGAAGCGCCTCAACGTCCAACAGCCTGCGGTCGCGAAGCTAGAGCGCGCCGGTGATCACAAGCTCGAGAGCCTTATGCGTTACCTGTGCGAGTTCGACGCCGACCTACTCATGGCAGTCAAGCAAGGTGACACAACTGTGCAGGTCAGTGACGATGAGGAGCACCTGCTGGTGGCGCTGCCTCGCGAGGTTGATGACTGGGCGGCAGAACAAGACCTAGACCTGGATGAGTTCGTCTTGCGGGCCGTACGCGACGCTCATGCCGCTAACCAGCCCCT
The DNA here is from genome assembly GCA_964518275.1 of uncultured bacterium. Taxonomy (GTDB): domain Bacteria; phylum Deinococcota; class Deinococci; order Deinococcales; family Trueperaceae; genus JAAYYF01. Next base: position 1,305 of record CAZFFG010000144.1, read on the forward strand.
TCCGGCGACAAGGCCACAGCGCTGCCCTCGCCGGAAGAGTACGCCGAGTTCATTCAAGGCATCGAACTGCTAGATGTCCGGCTCGTGAGTTCCGAGTCGAACAGCAGCGTGTACCGACCGGAAGCTTCAAATCTCAAGCTCCTGGTCAAGTACGGGAGCGACATCGCGCGCGTGGAAAGCGCTGAAGGGCACGCGTTCGAGGCCTTCCCGCGCCTCCGCGTCGAAGCCCACAAGGGGGATAGTGATGACCTGGCTGGGCACATAGAGGTCCGCTTTGGGCTGCGCTATAAGAGCGAGCTCGAGCCGACTGACGGGTTCCTGGAGATCTTCACTAACGTAAATCTGCAGGTGAATGCCTGGCCATACTTGCGGGAGTACGTACACCAGGCCATCAGCCGTTTCGGCTGGACGCCGCTAGTGCTCCCAACACTCAAGGTCGCGCCAGCGCGGCGACCCAAGTAATCTGCACCTGAGTCATAATTCCGTCGGCGCCAATATTGGCGGGTCTGAAGTTTGCGAAGGAAGGCAGTTGCGGATTGGAAACCACTTGGGCACGGTCAGAGGCCGCACAGCTTGTCACACTTTGCCTTGGCTCGGAAAGAGGGAAACGGCGGATTAACCCAACCCGCGCAACCCGCGGACTAAAGACAAGGACGCGAAACCAATCGCGCTAATCAGGTTGGCGCCTGGTGGCTGCGGACAGCTGAACGGGCCCCTCGTGCTGCTGGCCACCGCCGTTGGCGACTTCGCCGGCACCACCGATTTCTACTGGCTGTGTACCTGCTTGACGCGCATTGGACGCTGGTGCTCGACGTGGTCGACCGATTCGAGCTGGTGCTGTAGGCTGTGGTCGTCGCCATATAGGCAGTATGGGTCGTGTGGAGGCTCAAGGCGCGGGCTCAGCACCAGGCAAGCTAGCTTGCAAAGGCCGTGCGTCATTACGTGACGCATGCACCGCTTAGCGTTAAGCGTGTCAGCAACTTCGCCAAAGCCCACCTGGACGCAAGTCATGGAGATGCTCGTTCGGCTGCATGAGCTGGGCTACCAGCGTCTGAGGCTTTCGGCTGGCGCCTCGCCCGCCGGCATGCACTGGCGTTACGGTATTGCCCCGGTAGAACAGTTCGAGCCCAACGGTTACATGCTCCAGCCCGACTACTACCCTGGCGAGGCGTACGGGAGCAGCAACGGCTACGATGCACCTTTCGACTGGGACGACGCCGAGGGTCTCAGCGCGAACGAACTCGCCGCCAAGTTCCTCGAGCGTTTCCCCGCAGTGGTGGAAGCTGGCCACGGCAGCGACTCGGAGTACGCACGCTGGTTCGCGCAGGCCGTGAAGCTGTGCCAGCCGAACGGCGCGTTCGTGATGTACGGCGATTACGTGGACGCCGATGAGGCGGGTGGGTTCAACCTTCCCAACGGCGTGCTGGTGGAGTTGCCGCCCAGGCGATGATCACACAGACCTTTCAGGCGCCCGCAGCCGCAGACACTCCGATACTGGAGGTGCTGAAGACCTGGCAACAGGTGGAACCCGGCCGTTACCCGCTCAAGTTCGGAAACCTCACCTGGGGTCGTGAGACTCCCGAGGATCACACAAAGAGCCTCACCTTCGAGTTCGCTGCGGCAATCGATGCGCTCGCTCAGCGCGGCTGGCCGTTCGACCTGAACGTGAACATGGCCGGCGAAACAACTTCGCAAGTGGCGTACGCGCCCGGCCGAGTGGCCACGGCCACGGACACCGACCCGCTCGGCGCGTTGATTAGGGCCACCGTGTTCGCGCTCAGCGTTCAAGTGCGTAAGGAACGAAGTGGCGGGTCGCAGGTGCTGGCGGTCAGCTTCGCCGGCACGCCACTGACCTCCAATCAGGATCTACCCAACGCTACAAGGCCCGCTGAGGACATCCGCGTGTGGAGCCGGATCGAACCACACCGCTTCAATGAAGGCGCCCGGCACATAACCTCGCCCCTCTACCGAGGAGCTGGCGGCAGCGTGTTGGCGCCAGTGTTTCGGGGCATGATCGTACTGCAGTACGTAACAGCGCCAGCCGTGTTCGAGTCCGCAGGCCTGCACGGATGGCCCACGCGACTCACGAGCTCAGTTGGCGGCACGGGCCAGACCATCTATCGGGCCGAGGTGACGCTGCCAGACGGCCGCACTGGCAGCGCCACCTACCCCACGCCCGGGCCAGCAAGCGTTAAGGCCTACCTGGCGGCGCTCAAGATCAACAGCGAGGGCCAGATAAGCCTAGTGCCGCACCCTAAAGACAGGTTCTCCCACCCGCTGGTGGTCGTTCACACTGACAAGGAATTCAGGTACATGCTGGCCGGCGAGCGCGAACCGCGCTGGGCCTCCACTACCGGCACGTTCGCGGTGTCAACGCCAGTGTGGGCCCACCGGACGATAGTCAGACAGTTGACACCAGAGATACCATAGTCGTTTCGACTACGGACTCATTACTTCAGTTTGAAGGCACCAACGCCGGCATGAGAGCGTACGGCGGCCAGGTGGTCTGGTACTCGCCGACGACGGCGGTGGGGTCGAAGCTGTTCGTGGGGACGAAGCTCGTGAGATCGTAGCCGCTCACGTAGTCCACGATGTAAGCCTCCACGGCGTCCTCGAACGTGTTGCCCGTAACGGTGACGCCGGCGGCGCCGAGGCCCACGCCCTCCACGTTGCCGCTGAAGACGTTGTTACGCACCACGCCGGTGGGGCTGTCGTTGGCG
>CAZFFG010000145.1:0-4000 GCA_964518275.1 uncultured bacterium
CGTCGCCCTCGTGCCCCGAAGCGTACTTGTAATGCCGCTGGCCGAACCCGATGATGGACGGCCCCCACATGACCGGCGGCTGACCGGTGGTGTTCGCCATGAGCTCGAGCAGCGCCAAGCCATCCGCTCTGCGGGTGGGGTGCTCCACCGCCTGAACGAACGCTTCCGGTTCTACCGTGGTGGGCTTGGTCTTCTGTTCGTACGCCATGCCGACATAGTAGCCGCACTAGTAGTGGGGGGCTCGTTACACGCACGGCGGTGGTCACGGTCACTTGCCAGCTACGCAGCGCTCCTTACCAGCCGGCTCGTAATCAGCCGCGTCGCCGCCGAGGAGTTGATTGAGGCGCGAAACCTCCAGCATCTTCTGTTCGCTGGCGTAGCAGGGCACTGTAGATTCATCCCAGCACTCCTGGGCGCCGGCAACCACCGCGTCCGTCACCTTCTTGATCTCGGCTGTGAAGCGGTCGCCCATTCCCGCTAGCTGCGTGGCTCGGATCCAGCCGAGCACTTCGCTGGCGTGCGCGTCCACGCCTTCGCAGCCACTGGCGATATCCTCAAGCAGCGGCTCAATATCGCGTTTGTAATAGGTGTTAAGGGTGGCTTCCAGCTTCCCAGCCAGTTCGGGGTCGCCCTCCCTACCCTCGAGCTGGGCGGTGCGCTCGTTGGCGAACAGTTCGCTGAGCGACTGCTCGGACTGAGCTTCCCAGTCGCTGGGCGTGAAGTCGTCGATGGAGCCACTGATGACGATAGGCTCCTCCTCAGTGCCGATGTAGGCGCCGTGTAGCGAGAAGTGGAACAGTTCGAGGGTCACGCTGCTGCCGTCACCCGTGATGACTGGTGGCATGAGGTGGAAGTCGGCGAACGACCTTGGCTCCCCAGTGACGCTGTCGGCGCCGAAGCCTATGGCGCTGAAAGCGTCGCCGCTGAGCGGGAAGATCTCGAGGGTGGCCGCATCGTAGAGGCGTAGCTCTTTCACTCCAGACGACGTCGGTGCCTCCAGGATCACACCGTAGGCGTTGCCAGTTACAGGCGCGCCATCCAGCCTAGCGAGCGGCTCCATATTGATCCTGGTTTCGGACAGAAGCGCGTCTGGCGAGATGGTGAGGCGGTATCTGGTGCCGTCATCAGCTGTGGTCTCTAGCGTTCCGCCCGTGGTTGGGACAACGGCAGTGACGTAGCCGATACCGCGAATGGCCTCCACCGCCACCGGGTTAGGTTCGGGCAGCTCGATTGTGGGTTTCGGATCGGGATCGGGTTTCGGATCGGGCTGCGTTGAGGTTGGGCCGCACGCGGCTAGGGATGCCAGCAAGACCATGAGTACGCCGTAGCGAAGAAGGTGCAACTTACGCATCAGCTCGTTCCTCCTGCAGCCACGGCGCCTACCGCGCACACGGCTTACTTCTGGTTGTGACGTGGGAGCGGTTAGGAGTGATCCTGGGGAAGGTTACTGCAATAGTTTTCGCAGCTCGCCGTTTTCGTACATGCGGTCAAGTTAGTTGGCTCATAGCCAGTTGTAAAGGCCCGGAGTAGGTTGCGTTCGTGGCACTTTTACGCTCTGCCGTTCCCATTGCCCTCGCGCTTTTCATGCTGGCTGCCTGCGCACCGCGCTCGCTAACAGCCGACGAAGCGCGAACCCCAGACGAACCGCGACCACCCGACCAACCTCAGATCACCTACAGCGCCACCGCGATCAGCCTACTTGACGCCGTTAACCAGGCTCGCGGCAGCGGCACCACCTGCTCGGCCGATTACTACCCGCCCGTTAGCGCCCTCGCGCTAGAGCCAAGGCTCGTGAGGACCGCGCAGTTGCATACGACCGATATGGTCAGCAAGGCGTACTTCTCGCACACGGGCTCGGACGGAAGCTCCGTCGGCCAGCGTGTCACGCGCCAGGGTTACGAGTGGCGTGCGGTGGGGGAGAACATCGCCTACGGGCAACGCAGCGTGGAGCAGGTGGTAGAAGCCTGGTTGAACAGCCCGAGTCACTGCCGCGCCATCATGGACAGCGAGTTCACCGAACTAGGCGCGGCGCGGGTGGAGGATCACTGGACGCTCGTGTTCGGGACGCCGCGTTAGCATCCATCACTTCTCGGCGAAGGCTTGGAAGGTCAGTGACCCTTCAACGCATCGCGAAGGGCGAGCACCAGTTCCTCGAAGTCGCTGAAGAACAGGCGTTCGATCTTGCGCATGTGCTCTTCCTTGTTGCTGGGCGGATCGAGCAGCGTTGGCTCGTGGCTTAAGGCCGTGGCCTCGCTGAGCTGCCGCACCACCACTAACTGCTCGCGTGGGAACACGTACAAGTGCTGACCCAGATCGTCCTCAGCCCTGTAACCGATGCGGTCGCCGATCTCGACGTTGAAGGGCTTCACCCCTTCCGGAAGCAGCTTGCGCCAGTCGGTACCCAGGGTGAGGTTCAGCGCGGAGTAGAACGTGAACATCGACCTGTACGAACCGGTCAGCGTCGAAAAGCGGTGGATCACATCGGGCGACGCTCCGGCCTGTTCCAGTGCTTCGAGGTGAGCCGCGGTTAGGTCTATCTTGACGTCGTGTACGTGCCACCACAGGAGGGCGGATTCATCACCCACCTCCGTGGCGTCCATGGCATCGAACCAGGACTCGCTTATGAGTTGCTCCCCGTGCCATGCGCCTCTGTTCGCGACCAGCTCGCCGAACGTAAGTAGGTCGTCGGGCCGAAGGGCCAAGCCCGACATGGCGTGCGGGTTGCCCGCAGGGTCTCTCTGCCAGCTGAACCGGTCGATGCCTAGGGGAGCGAACAGTTCCTCGCGCGCGAAATCGTCCAACTTTCGACCGGTGGCGCGCTCGATCACTCCAGCGAGCAGGTTCACGGCCTTGTTGTTGTAGGCGTAGCGCTCGCCGGGCGGGGACTCGAGTTCGGCGCTTAGTGCCAACTGCACGAAGTCGTGGCTCGGGTAGATCTCTTCCGTCGTCATCGGCACGTTCTGAAGGCCAGAGGTGTGTTCCAAGAGCATGCGCAGGGTCACGTCGCGTTTGCGTCCCTGCCGCCACTCTGGGAAGAACGTGTGAACAGGCGCGTCGATTGAATCGATATGTCCGCTGGTCTGGGCTATTCCGATCACGAGCCCAACGATGCTCTTTGTGACCGACATGGTCTCGATCGGCTCGTGCTTACCCCAGAACGCCCACACCTGCCTGTGGCCCTTCCAGGAGATGCCGAGCGCATCACTGTTCGTGGCGCGAGCTTGGGAGAGCAAAGCCTCGAGGGCCGGCTGGGCGCCGGTTGGAATGAATGACTGCAACACCCGACGTTATCAGTTCATCTTGCCAGTAGCCCCGCAATCAGACGCTGGCTGGCACGAACCTGGCGCCGCGCTTTCAGCCCGCACCACCCCCTACACGCATAGGTTCGTCAGCCAGCAGCACGGTAAGCCCCTCTGCCATGGTGGGGTGTGTGAGGATGGCGTCGCGGAGCGCCGTGTAGGGCAGCCCGCCGAGCATGGCCATCTGCACCACCGCCACGACCTCGCCGGCGTCCTTGCCGAACATGGTGAAGCCTAGGATCTCGTCGCTGTCGTTCGCGATGAGCATCTTCATGAAGCCCCGGGTCTCGCCAATGGCACGTGCCCTCAGCACCTTGGCCATGGGGACGTGGGCGACCCTCACCGCGATCCCTTCTGCGGCCGCGGTCCGCTCGTCGAGGCCAACGCGGGCTAACTGCGGGTCTATGAACGCGCAGTAGGGCATCAGTCGACCGGAGGTAGAGCTCTCCCCGCCCTTCAGCTGGCTACGGACCACGCGGAAGTCGTCGAAAGCCACGTGCGTGAACTGTGGGCTGCCCGCGCACTCGCCTAGCGCCCACACGCCTGGCGCGGTCGCCCGCAGCTTTTCGTCCACCTTCACGTAACCGCGCTCGTTAAGCTCGATGCCCGCTTCCTCCAGGCCGATGGCGCGCGTGTTCGGCGTGCGCCCGGTCGCCACCAACAGGTGCGAACCCGCGACCGTGCGCTCGCCGGTTGGGGTG
>CAZFFG010000146.1:0-3941 GCA_964518275.1 uncultured bacterium
CGCGGCGGTGGTGCTCGCCCAGTGCGATGACGTCGATGCCGGTCTGGTCGGCCACTACGGCTTCCTCCACCGTGGCGCGGATGGCCTCGGCGTACGAAACGACCTGGCCTTCATCGTCCGTCGGCAGGTCGCCGAAGCTGTCTATGCCGAACTCGATGTTGGCAGGGTTCATGAGTGCGCTCATCTCTACGCTCCTAGTCTGGGGTTTAGGCCTAAAGGTAGTTCGCAAAAAAAGGAAGGGGGACTTCTACTGTGACTGGTCGAGCTTCCGCAGCAAGCGCAGTAGCTCGCGCTGCTCCTCTTCTTCGAGGGCGGCCATGCGGGCGGCTTGCCACTGCTCGTGTTCGGGTACCGCTTGTAACGCTAGTTCCTGACCGTCTTCGGTGAGGAAGATGCGGTTACTGCGGCCCTCGCGCCGGCGCTCCACCAGCTTCTTCTTCTCGAGCCCGTCGAGCAGTTGGCACACGTTGCCCTGCGTTACCAGCAGCCGGTCGGCCAGTTCCTGTTGGCTAGGTCCCGGCGTGGCGCCGACCTGTGCCAGCACATCGAACTGGGCGGGCGTGAGGTCGTACTGGCGGAGGTGATCCGTGGCGGCTCGCTGCGTGCGGCTGACCACCCGCACCATCCGGAGCCACGCTAGTAGCGGCGCCGATTGCAGGGTTCGGGAGCGAGGCATCCGTTTTTGATCAGTCTCCATCACGCATTCACTTTAGACCTAAACCGAGCGTTGGTCAAGGGGGTTAGGCAGGCTTGACGCTAGGACAGTTTAGCCCTAAAGTGTCAGGCAGCTAAACGCGCCGAGGGGCGCGGCAGAACACGAGTAGCGCCTGAGAAACGGCGCACCCAAGCCCCAAAAGGAGACCCTCCATGCTGCAACTCACCGGCACACACCACGTCAGCGCGCTCACCAACGACATCAAGGGCAACCACGATTTCTACACTCAGGTGCTCGGCATGCGCCTGGTGAAGAAGACCGTGAACCAGGACGACGTGAGCATGTACCACCTGTTCTACGCGGACGCGCTCGGCACGCCCGGCACCGACATGACCTTCTTCGACATGCCACGCGCCGCCCGCGAGCATCGCGGCAACCGTAGCATCTCGCGCACCACCTTCCGCGTGAACGGCGAGGCCAGCCTGCGCTACTGGACGGACAGGCTCACGCTCCACAACGTGCAGCACTCCGGCATCGTCACCCGAGACGGCCGGCTGCACGTGGATTTCGAGGACCCAGACGGCTTCGTGGCTAGCCTAGTGGAAGACGGCGGGGTAGGGGAGGCCCACCCGTGGGAGCACAGCCCAGTGCCGGCGGAGCACCAGATCCGGGGTCTCGGTTACAGCGTCATCACGGTGCCGGAGCTAGCGCCCACGCACGGCTTCCTGACCAAGGTCCTCAACCTGATACCGGACCGGACCTACCCTCACCACGAAGCGCCCGAGCACGACGTGCACGTGTTCACCATGAACGCTGCGGGCCCAGCTGCCGAACTGCACGTGGCCGTGCGGCCAGACCTGCCACGGGCCCGCTACGGTTCGGGCGGCGTGCATCACGTGGCACTGCGGATCCCCGACTACGACCAGTACCACCGCTGGACCGAGCGCCTGGAAGCGACCGGCATGGCGTTCAGCGGCGAGGTCGATAGGTTCTACTTCCGGAGCCTGTACATCCGCGAGCCGGGCGGCATCCTCATCGAGCTTGCCACCGACGGACCCGGCTTCCACCACGATGAACCTCTCGAGACCATGGGTCAAACGTTGGCGCTACCGCCGTTCCTCGAGCCTCACCGCAGCGAGATCGAGCCCCTGCTGAGGCCGCTCTGAGGTGCGGCGTTGCTCGCAGAACGCTGCGCCCACGGGCTTGCGGTAAGCGTGCGCGCTAGGGGAGGTCTAGGGGGCTCTAACGCCGCCTCCGGGCCCGGCCTCTCGCTCTGAACAGCCTGGCACCTCCCGCCATCAGCGCTAGGGCCGCTCCGACCGTCGATGGCGTTACGCGCCCCGTAAGCAGGCTGGTGGTGAGCCGCCAGTTGGCGTGCACGGCTAGGTCGAGCCTGCTGGCGCGGGCACGCGCGCGCGCCTTGGCCGCGGCTAGCTCCTGTTGCGGCGTGAGCTTGCGGTCCACAAGAAGATGGCTCCTAACAGGGCCAGGGCGCCCGAACAGCAGGCGGCGGCGCCCGCTCGACCGAGGTAGGGGAGTAGCAGTAGGTAGGTAGCCCAGCCGAGCACCGCGGCTGCCCCGCCGAGGAGCAGCACGCCCACCACGAACAAGCTCAGCGTGGTGCTGGTGCGGAGCAGGCTCGCTTGCAGAACCTGCACCTCGGACTCGAGCAGTTCGAGTAACGCTATGAAGTAGTCGGTCGCTCGCTTGAGCACGGAGCTGGTCTCACCTTCGGCGCAGCAGCATGCCGATGGCAACGCCCACGCCCAAGGTGGCGAGCACCGACACCCAGGGGTTATCGCTGATCTTGTCCTCCGCCGTGTGGATGAGTTCCTCGCCCTTATGCGCGGCGCTGGTGCCAGCGCTCTTCAGGTTGGCAAGCAGCTTCTCGGCCTCCGCTTCCAGCTTGGCGCGCGCTGACGAGAGCACGTCACCGCCCTCGTCCGTCAGGCTCTTCAGCTGAGCTTTCAGGTCGTTCAGGTCCTTACGCAGGCTCTCAAGTTCCTTGTCGCTAGTAGCCATGATCCGACCCTCCTCCGTTCCGTGTGAGTAGGCGCTCGTCAGCTTGGGCCTGGCTCGGAAGATAGCATACGGTTCGTAACGGCCCGCGCCTAAGCATCACGTCCCATACGAGGGTTCCGCTGCGCAGTACAGGAGGGAAGGAGGCGCAGAACTGACCCGGGAACGACGTCTCAGAGCAGACCGAGGTGCGCCATGAGCTCGCTGGCGGCCGCGCCACCCGCGCGGTTGGCGCCGATGGTGGAGGCCGACGGTCCGTAACCCACCAGGTGCACACGCGGGTCGCGTGCGACCTGAGTGGCCAGGCGGCCAGTCATGGTTATGCCCCCGCTGGCCTCACGCAGACGGAGCGGCGCCAAGTGGTCTAGGTTGCTCCGGAAACCCGTGCACCAGAGGATGACGTCGGCTGCTTGCTCGCGACCGTCAGCCCAGCGCACGCCGTGCTCCAGCACCTCACTGAACATCGGCTGGTTCGCCAACACGCCGCGTGCCCGCATGGCCTCGATGCGGGCCGTGACAGGCAGGCCGGTTACGGAGACCACCGACAGCGGCGGCAGGCCGGCCCTCACGCGCTCGTCGACCTGCGCCACGGCGCGGCGGCCGGCGTTCTCGTCGAACGGCCCCGCGCGGAAGTCGGGCGGGCGCCGCGACACCCAAGTGGTGCTAGTGACCTGCGAGACCTCGTCCAGCAGCTGGATGGCCGATATGCCGGCGCCCACTACCACCACGTGCTGACCGCGGAACTCGTCTGCGGTGCCGTAGTCGCGCGTGTGCAGCTGTCGGCCTTGAAAGCGTTCCACCCCGGGGTAATAGGGCACGTACGGCTTCTCCCAGGTGCCGGTGGCGTTGATCAGACCGCGGATGCTGATCTGCCCGCGGTCGGTGGTCACCCGCAGCCGCCCAGCGGGATCCGCGTCCTCGGGCTCCACGCTGATGACATCGGTCGGCCTGAGCACGTTCAGGCCGAACCTCGTCTCGTACGCGGCGAAGTACCTTGGCACCGCCGTTCGCGCCTGCACCGCTCCGTCGTCCGTTTGGACCACCTCAGAAAAGGCCATGCCGGGCAGGTCGTGGATGCGGTTCACGGTGCTGAGCGTCAGCGAGGGCCAGCGGTCGCTCCACGCGCCCCCAGGTTCGGGGTTGGCGTCGAGGACGAGGAACTGGCGCCCCGGCTCTACGCCGCGGCGTTTCAGGTGATATGCGCTGGAGAGGCCCGCCTGACCGGCGCCCACTACCAGGATGTCGGTTATCAGGCGCATGGCCGGCG
>CAZFFG010000147.1:0-3935 GCA_964518275.1 uncultured bacterium
GCCATGCTCAACTTCGGCCTGCGCGACCTGTGGCTCGTGGCGCCCCGCTGCCGACTGGATCACCGAGCTTACGCCCTCGCCTCTCACGCCGCGGAGGTGCTGGACGCAGCCACCGTGGTGCCGAACCTGGCGGACGCCATCGCTGACCGCACCACCGTGCTGGGCACAAGCGCCCGCGTGCGGGCGGCCGACAACTTCCTTGAGCTCACACCCCGCGCTGCGGCGCAGGCCCTGGGGCCGAACGACGCTGTGTTGTTCGGGCCTGAGGACCACGGCCTCTCCAACGAGGACCTCACCCGCTGCCAGGGGCAGATCGTCATACCCACGCAGGACTTCTCTAGCCTGAACCTCGCCCAGGCCGTGCTGGTGGTGGCGTACGAGGTGGGCGTACGACGCGCCGAAGGCGAAGTGGCGCCCGCTGCGGTGAGTGAAGGGCCGGATGCCACCGCAGACGGACCGCTTGCGGGCCTCCCAGCTGGCCACGAGCCGGCCAAACGCGAGCAGCTCGAGGGCTTCTACGCTCAGCTGGCCCGAACCCTGCTGCATATCGGTTACACCGACGAGAGTCGCCTGCCGGGCATACTGCGCCTTTACCGTGGCCTCATCGACCGGGCGCGGCCGAGCGCGCACGACCTGGCGGCGCTGCGGGGCATGCTGCGCCAAACGTTATGGGCCGCGAACCAACCGCCTGAGAACGTACCCGGCAACCGCGGTAACAGCGGCGAACCGCAGGCTGAGTGAGCGCCCGCCACCCTTAAAGGGCTCAGCCAAGCCCGGCCCACTCTTTGGCTAGCGCTAAGACCTCGTCGAACATGCTGGCCGTCAGGCGGCCCGTGTTCGTGTTCTGGAAGCTCACGTGGTACGTGTCGATCAGGGGCAGCGCCCGCGAAGCGGCCGCGCCGGGTAACAGGTCCAGACGGTGCACCGCCCCGTGCTCGAACTGGTGAGCGGCCAGCGTGGTGCGTAGGCCTCGCTCGCGCCACGCCTTGATGACCGAATCGTGCCCCACCTTGCCTATCGCCAGCACCGCACGGAGGTCAGGCAGCAGATCGAGGTCATGCACCAGCCAAGAGCGACATTCGTTGAGCTCAGCGTTCGTGGGTCTGTTGCCGGGCGGCACGCAGCGCGCCGCCGCGGTTATCCACACCCCGCTCAGCTCGAGCCCGTCGTGCCGGTCAACTGAGGTCGGTTGGTTACTTAGGCCCGCGCGGTGCAGGGCGGGGTAGAGGAAGTCGCCGGAGGCGTCGCCCGTGAACATGCGCCCCGTGCGGTTACTGCCGTGAGCGCCCGGCGCCAGCCCGACCAGCACCAAGCGCGCGTTGAGGTCACCGAAGCCCGGCACCGGCGCACCCCAGTACACCTCGTTCCGGTAGGCGCGGCGTTTCACGCGCGCCACCTCCTCGCGGTACTCCGTCAGGCGCACGCAGCGCCGGCAGCCCGCCAGCTCCGGCGGGTACCCGTTCGTGGCCGAGGAAAGCTGCGAGCTCAACTCCGGTACTCGCCCCTGATACCGACCGCCTCATCGTAGATAACGGCCTGAACGATGATGAAGAACGGTCCCACCCAGATCAGGCCGAAGCCGAGCGTGATGACCACCAACACCGATAACGCCACCGAGAGGAGCATCAGTAGGAGGAACTGGCCGATGTTCGTGAAAACGAGCGAGTACGCCCGCTCCAGCGCCCTCAGCGGCTCCAGGGCCCGGTCGATCATGAAGTACGGTGCGTAGGCGACTGGGAACACGACCACGCTCACACCGATCCGCACCAACCAACTTCCGCTGCCGTCGGCTAAGACCGTGAGCAGGGTGGCGGGGAACGTGAGCGCCAAGTACGGCCACATCTTGTCGATGAACTTGAAAAGCGCCGAGTACGAAAGCTGCGAGTTCTGGGCCCGGTGAAGGCCGAAAGAGGTGGTGAGCATGGCCACCATGGCGGAGGCGAACGCGCCGGTAGCTACGTCCCACCACCATGGCCCGGTCCGGAACGTGCTCGGGTCGGTCACGAACAGCAAGGTCGTCACGAACCCGAGGCCCAGCAGGACGCCCATGATCGTTAGGAAGAGGTACACGCCGTAACGTTTGCTGCCGGCCACGAGCGACCTGGAGCGCTCGATCACGTCGCCAAGATCGAACTGACCCGGTCCCTCTAGGTCGGCTTGAGTGTTGTTCTCGTACGTGTCGTTCATTCGCGTCCTTTACCCGGGGGCTATCGCCTCTAGTGAACCACAGAACCTCCGTGTCGGCCCCCTGCGAGGTGGCCGCTCGCGTTGACACGCTCCTCGTGACGCGTGTATTCTCATACGCTGTATGTGGCGCCAATGCCCAGGCTGATGCCGGGCCGCGCCGAGCAGAGAACGGCATGGAGAGGTGGCCGAGCGGCTGAAGGCGCTCCCCTGCTAAGGGAGTATGGGGGCCTAAACCTCCATCGAGGGTTCAAATCCCTCCCTCTCCGCCAACCGTTAGACGGTAACAACCGAGCGCCCGTAGCTCAGCTGGATAGAGCGTCTGACTACGGATCAGAAGGTCAGGAGTTCGAATCTTCTCGGGCGCACCACCAACATGGTCCTCATGTAAGGACCGCCCACAGAAGCCCCGCGTGCAGCGGGGCTTCCGGCGTTAACCGCGCCCTGAACTTAATCCAGATTTAGACCCCTCTTCGGCACGCTGTGAGCTAGGTAGAACCTAGAGGGGAAGTGACGATGGACCTGGTCGATGATCCCACCTGGACCACGCTCGCACTGCAGCGTGGAGCTCACAGAGGCCTCAGCAGGCTGCACCGTCGGCGTACCGGCTGGCGCTCGCACCGGTACACGCAACTGGCACTACTGGCAGCGCTAACGCTCCTCGTGGTGGCGTGCGGAAGCCCACCTCCCGCGGTGAGCGCGCCGGAACTACCTGCTATCGCAGACCGGAGCACTCCGATCAACCAAGCGTTGACCGTTAGCTTCACGGTGACCGACGCCGACTTGCCGGGCCTGAGCTTGAGTGCTCGCAGCAGCGCTCAGGCGGTCGTGGCCGACGCGGGCCTGAACATAAGCGGCGCCGGTGGCGGCCGCGAGCTGCGGATCACACCGGTGACTGGCGTCACCGGCACCACCACCATCACGGTCACCGCCACGAACCCGGCGGGGCGCAGCGCACACGCCAGCTTCCAGCTGACGGTCAGCGAAGACACCCCCCGCAAGGCTGCCTCGGACGCAGCGTCGGGGGACTGGTTCGGCAGGTCTGTAGCCATCAGTGGCGATTACGCCATCATCGGCAGCCCGAACGACAACGCGGACGAGGGACCGAACATCAGGACCGGAGCGGCGTACATCTTCCACCTCGTAGACGGCGTGTGGACCCAGCAGGCCAAGCTCAAGGCGTCGGATGGCAGTTCGCACGACGCCTTCGGCACCTCCGTAGCCATCAGCGGCGACTACGCCATCATCGGTGCGCCTGAGTACACCATCTGGCCGACCGTTCGCGGTGCGGCGTACGTGTTCAAACGCGACGGTACCCAGTGGACCGAACAGGCCACGCTGACGGTAACGCCCGACGACCGCAGTACGGGCTACGCTCACGCCGTTGCCATCAGCGGCACGACCGCCGTGGTTGGTGCCTGGCAGATCAACAGCGCCGGCGACGGAGCCGGCGCAGCCTACGTGTATCAGCGAGCGGAGGGAGCCTGGACAGAGCAGGCCAAGCTCATCCCCGCCGATGGAGCCGCGTTCGATCGCTTCGGCTCAGCCGTGGCCATCAGCAGCGAGCATGCCCTCGTCGGTTCTCCCGACGACGACGACGTGGCCGACAGGAGCGGCAGCGCCTACGTGTTCGTGCGTACCGGCACCGACTGGAGCCAGCAGGCCAAGCTGACGGCGTCAGACGCAGGGAGGTGGGACCGTTACGGCGCGGCCGTCGGTTTGAGTGGCACCACCGCCCTCGTAGGCTCCGG
>CAZFFG010000148.1:0-3840 GCA_964518275.1 uncultured bacterium
ACATCGACGCAATCGACATCGAAATCCAGCAGCATCAGGTTCAGCATCTCAAGCCGGCTCTCGTAAGGGATCAACCGGTCGAGCGCCGCGAACCAGTACAGACCTGGCAAACCGACCTGGCCCTTATACGAAGGAATACTACGCACTGATTCGAAACCGATGAAGTCAAGCGAATGAGCGTCACTAACCGTGACGCTCTCACGGCGCGCGCCGCCAGCATCGACGACTGTGCAAGAAATCGCGGAATGTGGGGGTGAAGAAATGCTAGTCACACTTTGAAGGTATCGTCGATCTTCAAAGGGGCCCGACTACAATACGACAATGCTGCAAACCGACGCAGTAGCCGGGATATTAATGCTGCGGCTAAGCTCGTAGGGCGCTGTGTTGTAGCAGCGGCTACCTGGAACACGTTCTTGAGTTAACGGAGGCCACGTTCCTATAGAAAGAAGAGTGGAGCGTTCTCAGGTTCAAAAGTCCAATATCAAGCGCTGCACATAGACTGAGTAAGAGCCGAAGCGTAGAGGTGAGGCAAATGACAATGGGACCCGCTTTTTCATTCCTCTAGCCGGGGCCGCTTCATTCTCAAGGAAGGCCACCCGCCCGATTAGTTTCTGACTCTTCCATCCTCCAGTTGAACTGTTCGGTGCGCTCGGCTGGCCACGTATGGATCGTGAGTTACCAATATGATCGTGACACCACGCTGGTTGGCATTCTCGAACAACGAGAGAATCTCGTCGCGCGAATTGGAATCAAGATTGCCCGTCGGCTCGTCCGCGAGAATGAGCTTTGGCTCGGTTACAAGCGCACGAGCGATGGCGACACGCTGCTCCTGGCCTCCCGAAAGCTCACGCGGAAGGTGGTCCGCATGTTCCAACATGCCGACCGAGTCCAGCGCTGCAAAGGATCGGGCCTTTCGTTCCTGTGCAGTGGAGCCGGGCCGCCGCCTCGCGTATGACAAGGGCAAGGCCACGTTGCGCCAAGCACTGAGGTGAGAAATGAGATGGAATCCCTGGAATACGAACCCGATCACCTCGTTCCGCAGTGCGGAAGCGGCACGGTCGCCTAGGCCGGAAGCATCCCGTCCTCCGATTCTATAGACACCTGAGGTGGAGCGATCTAGCAGGCCAAGCAGGCTTAACAAGGTGGACTTGCCCGAGCCGGACGGACCGGTAATGGCTACGTACTCACCTTGGGTGATCGTGAGGTTGGCATCTATCAGGGCCGTGACTTCGCGAGCGCCCTTCTTGTGAACGCGCGTCAGGCCCCGCGCAGAAAGAAGCGCCTCCTGAATGGCGGATTTTTTTGAGGGCTGGCTGAGCGTCGACACTACGGATTCCTTCCTGAAGTAGCCTGACCGAACCTATTAGTCACGAGGCCGTGCCAGGCGCGCGGGTTCGGCGTGCAACTTAGATTCGAGAGATTCACGCAGAAAACTCGACTAGAAGAACCCGTTTAAGGTCATCCACTGTTGAAGCGTTTGCACGCTAGTGGGGTTGCTAGGTGAGGCCGCGAAAAATGCCACAGCACGGCCCGAATCGTCGAATATCACTAAAGTCGAAGCCGGATGTGTAGAGAACCCGTATACCCAGTTTGGCAAGCTGTCGCTGAATGCGGGATCGACCTTCACTCCGAGATCCAACAAAGCGGCACGATGCTCGCCAGCCGGGACGATCTCCTCGAAATCTGCCGTTAAGGTCTCGCCCGCGGCCAAGAAGAGGGGTATAGAAACACTCGCCGCCTCAAGTATCATCTGGGCAGCATCGGCTACCTGCGAAACCGGAACTGGTTGTGTATAGGCGTCAAGTAAGAGCACTGCGAACCAGGTCTCATCTACGCCGTAGGTTGCCACCACTTCAGCGGGGAGCCGATAGTCAGCGGACAGGCCAGTATATTCACCATCGACGCACGCTTGTACGAAGCGACCCAGCGCAGCCTCCGTAGGCCGCGATTCCCGCTGTGATCGAGCCCAAGCAAGAACATGCTGGTCATCGACGCAGAGCACCATTCGAACAGGACCGAGAAACTCCATGCCTCTGACCCTATTTCGCGTTGCCGCAATCTCTGCGAGAGCACCGTCACCGTCCCACCTAAGCGCGAAACCTTCAGGGTCAGCTAGCCAAGCCAAGCCAGATGCCACAAGCTCGTCGTAAGTTGTCGGGAAGAACGGTGCATCTCGACCCATCATCTGGCCCTCAGCCATTCTGTTCTCTGACGTGCCCCATTGAGTTGCCACAAAGATCGACTCTGGGGCGCCGTATTTTCCTAAGGCGCGAACGATTAGATCCGTTTGGTCTCTCAGCCTGCTAGCAGCAGTGGCGTTTGCCGACGAAGCGTAGCGGGAGTCGACAGACTGTATCTGCACCACAGTCGGGCCACCCGACGTCGGCATGGCATCAAGACTTCGCAAGACTGTTTCAAGCGCTTCAAGCGCTTCGCCATCAGGGATGTTGCCCGCTTGGAGGCTTTCCAAGTTCGTGAAGATAGTAGGAGTTGCCTGAGCTCGCCCAGTATGGGAAAACACGACAACGACCAATGCGCTCAAGATTGCCAGGTGTCGTACAACAAGACTCATATGCATATCAGGTTTAAGGGCCCTCCGAAATTCTTCATCGACTCGACGTGGACGTCAAGCGAAGCGCCTCCGCAGCGCAACGATAGGCTCGACGTAGCTACTAGTACAACCTATTGACCCGCACCCTAAGGGCAAAACAAATCGGTCAGCCGTTCCTCACGCTAGCAAGTAAACGGTTGGCAAGGGCCAATTTCGCAGCGCCGTGGTGGAACGTAGTCATCATCATAGAAGTCTACGCGTCCACCGATAGCAGGAGGAGGGTTCGGGTTCGTGCACGACCGGCATACGGGAATGACGCATGCTGCCGCAGCGAAGGATCCGATGGCGAACACCAAAGATGCGATGCCTAGTCTGTACATCCACGCTTTTCGCATTCTTGCCCATAGCCCGAACGCATTCTTTTTCATCCGATTCCACCACCCAACTCAGTACCTCGGCAATTATGCCGTCAATGTCCTGCTATTTCGATGGCTAGTTAGTCAAGGCTCCCTTCGAGGAGATTCAGCAGCCAAAGCTGCGGAGGCCGTAGTTATCCTCTGTAGATAGAGGTCTTCATCGTCAACAGAGCTGAAGACAATCCGATCACGACCCCTGCCGAAAGCATCGATGGTGATAGAAGACGGTACGACTCCTCCAACGAGCGCACTGACCAAGCTCCTCTTGTCATCGGTGTAGACAGTCACGGCCATATCAGTTGCGTCAATGGCAGCGGTAAAGGAGATGCTTTCGAACGATTGAGGGTCAATGAGCGCACCAATTGGGCTCGACTCCGCCAGCTCCTCAAGGGTCCGCGTTCGAACTTGTATGTGCTCCAAGCTGGCGGTCGAGTCCACGACTATAGTAGTTAGCGCATTTGAGATCTCGGGAAGGGTTTCAGAAACTAACTTCGGCTCCATCAGCTGACATAGTGTGCAGGTAGCATCAGTGAATACTAGCGTGGCTGGTAAGTTCGCTCCGATTCCCGTTTCGTCGAGAATCCACGCTGGCACTACGTCGCCAGCGAGTACAGCTGTTAACGCGGATGGGACGGAAGTGGACGTTGCACTAGATGTTTGCGAACACCCTGCTGCGATTTCAATCGCAGCTGATAAGTCGTTACCGTGGCCTGGGTCAAATCCTAACCAGCCGCCTACAACCATATTAGAATTATCTACAGCTAGCACAGCAGGAGCCAAGCTGGTAGCTAGAGTAGCTAGCCATTCTCCAAGTCTTTCCTCTGCAACGACGATGGACGTCTCTGGATCGCTATCCGCGAGGACAGTCGTTAG
>CAZFFG010000149.1:0-1442 GCA_964518275.1 uncultured bacterium
GAAGTGAGCCGCGGCAAGCTGCGCCACGGGCCGGGCAACCCATCCGCCTACCGCGCCGCGCGTGCCGAGAGCGAGCGCCTGCAGGCGCTCCAGCGCGCCGGTCAGGAGAAGGAGCGCGAGAGGCTGCAGTCGGCCACCGACCAGATGAAGAAGTGGGCCGGCCAGAACGCCAAGCTGCACCGGCGCGCTAAAGCCATGCAGAAGCGGGTGGACCGTTACGAGGAGGAGATGGTCGACGAGGTCGAGCGCGGCGAGCGCGTCACGCGCTTCAGCTTCGACTGCGACGAGAGCGGCTCCATCGTGCTAACCGGTGAGCATCTCACCAAGTCGTTCGGTGGGCGCACCCTCTTCGACGCTGCCTCATTCGAGCTCCGGCAGGGCGACCGCGTGGCGCTCGTGGGTCGCAACGGCATGGGGAAGAGCACGCTGCTGAAGATGATCGTTGGGCAGCTCGCTTCCGACGACCCGCGCGGGCACGTGCGCACCGGCGCTCGGGTGCGGCTGGGGTACTACGACCAGGAGCTGCGTGGCGTGAACAGCGAGAACACGCTCTTCGAGGAGCTACTGCAGCGCATGGGCGACGTGGAGGCTCACAACGCGCTAGGCCGCTTCCTGTTCCCGTACGAGGCGCAGTTCAAGCGCGTGGCCGACCTCTCGGGCGGTGAGCGCGCGCGCCTGGCGCTACTGAACCTCACCCTCGGGCGTTACAACCTCCTCGTGCTCGACGAGCCCACCAACCACCTCGACGTGGAGATGATTACAGCGCTGGAGGACGCTCTGCAGGCGTACGAGGGCACGCTCTTGTTCGTGTCGCACGACCGCCGCTTCCTCGAGGCGCTGGCGAGCGAGGTGTGGGAGGTCGACTCCGGCCGCTTCACGAAGTTCGGCGGCGACTGGGGTTACTACCGCCGTCGCAAGGAACGCCACGCAGGTGAGCAGAACGATCGGTCTAGTGAACGTCCTGTGGGTGCGCGCGAGGAGCCGACCGCTGCAGCCCAACCTGCGCAGCGCAGCGGCCCCAGCAAGTGGCAGCTGGAAAGGCGGCGCGAGGAGCTGGAGGAGAGCATCGCCAGCGCCGAGGCCGACCTAGCCGAAGTGGTGCGCCAGTTGGCGTCGCCCAACACCGTGAACGCCGCCATGATCGGCCACGACGCAGCCGCAGCGGACGGACCGCCGCCAACGCAGGCCGAGATCCTGGCCGCGCTCGGCAGCAAGCACGCGGCTCTCGAGGCCGGCTTACTAGCACTGATGGAAGAGTGGCACGACGTAACCGAGAGGCTGAGCGCCGCCTGATCACGCGGCGAGGAAGCGGCCGCCTCTAACGGCGCCGCGGTAGGAGGAGACGACATGCAGAGGGTTCGGTACCGCAGTTTCGACGGTGTCCACTGGGGTGAGCTGGAGGGCGGCATGGTGCACCAGCTCACCGGCATGCTGGGCCGCGC
>CAZFFG010000149.1:1542-3839 GCA_964518275.1 uncultured bacterium
CAGACGCGCGTGAACGGTGAACTGAAGCAGGACGGCAGCACCGCCGACATGATCTTCCCGGTGGCCGAGCTCCTCTCCTACATCAGCGGCATCATCACGCTGCAACCAGGCGACGTGGTGCTCACCGGCACCCCCGAGGGTGTGGGGCAGCTGCAGCCAGGCGACACCGTTGAGGTGACCATCGAGGGCATCGGCACGCTCACCAACCAGGTGGCTGAGAAGAGCGCTCCGTGAGCGGCGGGGTGGTGCCGCCCGACTACCCGCGCGTGCGCGACCTCGGTGGGGGCGTGTTCCAGATCGACACGGGCCACGTGGGCAACCCCGGCACCATCGGGGTGTTCGCGTTCCGGCTCCCGGCGGGCGGCTTCGCCCTGGTAGAGAGCGGCCCCGGCTCCACACAAGCGGCCGTGGAAGCGGGCCTAGAGGAAGCCGGCTTAGACCCCGCCGACCTGCGCTACCTGCTGCTAACCCACATACACTTAGACCACGGTGCAGCGGCCGGCGCTCTTCTGGCCAACGCGCCAGACGGCAAGCTCGTGGTGCACGAAGTGGGGGCGCGCCACATGGTGGACCCAAGCCGCCTCATGGCCAGCGCCGAGCGCGTGTACGGCGCCATGCTCGGGCCGCTCTGGGGCCGCATGCAGCCCGTGGAGGCGTCGCGCGTCGAGGCCGTGGCTGGCGGCGAGATCATTGACCTCGGCGGCCGCAAGGTCACGGTGATTGCCACCCCAGGGCACGCCTCGCACCACGTGTCGTACCGGCTCGACGACGGCACGCTGTTCACTGGCGACAGCGCCGGCGTGAGGCTCGGCGGCGCCAGCGTGCTCAGGCCCGCGCTGCCCCCACCCGACCTCGACCTCGAGGCGTGGCAGGTCAGCGTGGACCGCATGCTGGCGGCCGAGCCCGCGCGGCTGATCCTCACCCACTTTGGCCCGGTTGAGGGGCAGCAGGCTGCCGCCGAGCACCTGCGCGAGGTCATGGTGCGTAACCGTCTCTGGAGCCAGCACGTGCTCGAGGGTATGCGGGCGGGCGAGACCGATGAGGAGCTCACGGTCAGGATGCAGCGCCTCGAAGACGCCGAGCTCGCCGCGGCGGAGGTGCTGCCAGGCATCGCGCAGCGTTACAAGTTCACCTCCGACGCCGCCATGACGGTTGGGGGCGTGAAGCGCTACTTCACGAAGCGCGGCGAGGTCTGAAGCCTCACCCAACGCTGAGCGGCGCGAGGCATTCACCGACCACGGCGCCGCCAGCGGGCTGCGGTACACTGGGCGGCATGCGTCTAACCGACCTCGCCGCTTCGCGTGCGGCCCGCGCGCATAGGCGCCACGGCGCCCACCGCACCAGCCCAGCCGCCAGCCTTCGGCTGCTCGCGGCCGCCCTGCTCGCTCTCTTCGTAGCCGCCTGCGCCCCCACTTCCGAGGCGCCGCGCGTGGATGTTGAGCAGCTCACGGAACCCATCAGTTTCTACCCCTTCCAGGCCGGCGCCCGCTGGGAGTACCTACCCGACGGCGCTCGCCTAAGCGATCCCTCCACCGTTGTTCGTGTGGAGGGGCCCACCGTGGTGGCGGGCGAGGTCTGGGTGGCCTGGCATACCCGCGGCCGTGGCCTCGACCAGATGAGCTACCGCGTGTCGCGCCCCGAGGGGGTGTTCCTCCTGCGCGAGGAGCGCCTCGGCACCACCTTCACGTTCACGCCGCCCCTCCAGGAGTACCCGCCCGCCGCGCAACTGCGGGTGGGCGCCAACTGGTCGGGGGAGACCACCGTGCACCTCAGCGCCGACGGCGGTCGGCAGCAGACCTCCATGCAAGTCGATTACGTGTACACCGTGGTCGACAAGCGCCCCGTCACCACCCCAGGCGGGCAGTTCGAGGTGTTCGTCATCGACTTCACCACGCGCACGTTCGATGAGGCCGGCAACATCACCGACGAACTCACGCAGCAGACCTGGTTCACTCCCTACGTTGGCGAGGTGAGGACCCGCAACCAGCACCTGCTGGTGGCTAGCAACGTGCTCACCTCCGACACCGCCACCGCACCATGACGGCGCCAGCCACTAGCCTCCTGCAGGGCATCGACGAGCCGGCCGACCTCAAGCGGCTGAGCCGCGAGCAGCTGCCCGACCTGGCCGAGGAGCTGCGCAGCGAGATCATCCGCGCGTGCTCCGTGGCGGGCGGCCACCTTGCCTCCAGCCTCGGCGCCGTTGAGCTCACCGTGGCTCTGCACTACCTGTTCGACACGAGCACCGACCGGGTGGTGTGGGACGTTGGCCACCAGACGTACGGCCACAAGATCCTCAC
>CAZFFG010000150.1:0-3821 GCA_964518275.1 uncultured bacterium
CCCCGATACCACCCCACGAACTCCCGCACCCCATCCTCCAGCGCCGTCCCAGGCTTGAACCCAACGTCTCTCACGAGGTCGTCCACGTCGGCGTACGTCTCGGGCACGTCGCCGGGCTGCATGGGCAGCATGTTCTTCACGGCCTTCCGTCCGAGGGCGTCTTCGAGGATCTCGATGAGCCGGAGCAGCTCCACGGGTTGGTTGTTGCCGATGTTGTACACGCGGTACGGGGCGTTGGAGGTGCTCGGGTCCGGGTCGCTGCCCGTCCAGGCGGGGTTCGGGGCGGCTACGCGCTGAGCGGTGCGCACCACGCCTTCCACCACGTCGTCTATGTACGTGAAGTCGCGGCGCATGTCGCCGTGGTTGAACACGTTGATGGGGCGGCCCGCCAGGATGGCTTGGGTGAAGAGGAAGTACGCCATGTCGGGTCGGCCCCAGGGGCCGTACACGGTGAAGAAGCGCAGGCCCGTGGTGGGCAAGCGGTAGAGGTGCGAGTAGGTGTGCGCCATGAGCTCGTTGGACTTCTTGGTGGCGGCGTAGAGGCTCACGGGGTGATCCACGTTGTGGCTCACCGCGAACGGGATCTTGGTGTTGGCGCCGTACACGGAGCTGGACGACGCGTACACGAGGTGCTGCACGCCGTTGTGGCGGCAGCCCTCGAGCACGTTCACGAAGGCCACTAGGTTGCTGTCTACGTAGGCGTGCGGGTTCTCAAGGGAGTAGCGCACGCCGGCCTGGGCGGCGAGGTGGATGACTATCTCTGGTTGGAACTCGGCGAACTCGCGGGCCACGGCAGCGCGGTCCGCTAGGTCGAGCTCCACGAACCGGTACCGCTCGTTAGGCTCGAGGCGCGCGAGGCGCGCCCGCTTCAACGACACGTCGTAGTAGTCGTTGACGTTGTCGAGGCCAAGCACCTCGTGGCCTTGCTGCAGCAGCTTCTCGGCGACGTGGTAGCCGATGAAGCCCGCCACTCCGGTGACCAGGTAGCGACCTAACCGCTCTGAACCCCGTTCTTCAGCTGGCCGCAACCGGCGTCCAATCCCCGTTGTCGGCCCGCCACACGGCCACGGAGCGCGCCGAGTGCCGCTCGAGCGCCTCTTGGGCGCGTTGCAGGTCGTCGCCGCTGGCGGTCACGGAGACGATGGTGGGGAACGAAACACGGAGGTTGTCGCCTTCGGGCGGTTCGGGGGCGGGGAGGGGCGTGTTGAACATGTAGCCAGCGAACGCGCCCGCCAGCCCCAGCACCACGGCGCCGATGACCGCGGACCAGAAGGGACCGACGGCCATGGCCGGCTCCTTGCCCATCAGCTCCAGGCTGCCGGAGCCCAGCATGAGCCCGAAGAGGCCGCCGCCTAGGAAGCCGACCACGAAGCCGAGGCTCAACCCCTTGTCGGCGGGCATGACGCCCCGGTAGATGAGGTCGGGGTCCTGGTTGCGCTCCTTGCGGAGCACCTCCTCGGAGGCGCCAGGCTGCACTTTCACGCTCTCTTTGTCGAAGCCGGCGTCCGCCAGCGCGGTGGCGGCGTCCTGCGCGGCCGACGGGTGCTCGAACAGGGCGGTGATGGTGTGGCGAGAGGCACGGTCTTCCATGCCCCCAATATAGCGCCACGGGGGGGAGGTCGGTCGCCATGCGCCGCATGCGATGATGACGCCCGTGAGCAGCCCCGCTCGTTCCACGCGCCGCGGTGCGTTGACGTTGATGATCGGCACGCTGGCCAGCCGGGTCACGGGGCTCGTGCGCAACTCGCTCCTGGCGCAGTTCTTCCCTACCGGCGTCATCGACGCGTTCGTCACCGCGTTCAAGGTGCCGAACCTCTTCCGCGAGCTCTTGGCGGAGGGGGCGCTCACTAACTCGTTCATCCCGGTCTACAAGGGGCTCGCGCCCACGGAGCAGCGTCGCCTGTCGGGCGCGCTGCTGGCGCTCCTCACCGTGGCCAACGGGGTGCTGATGCTGGGCGCGTTCCTGGCGGCGCCGCTGCTGGCGCGCCTGCTGATCTCGGACGCGGGCAACGTCGACGTGCAGCTCACCACGCAGCTCATCCGTATCGTCTTCCCGTTCCTGCCCGCCATCTCGTTCTCGGCGCTGGCCATGGGCATCCTCAACGCGGAGGAGCGGTTCCTCGCTCCGGCCTGGGCGCCCGTGGCGCTGAACGTGGTCACGGTTACGCTCATGGCGCTCTTCCCGGGGCAGGCGGTCATGCTGGCGTTGGCGCACGTGTTCGGTGGCCTAGCGCAGCTGCTGGTGCAGGTACCGGCGCTCGCCCGCAGCGGGCTGCTTCCTAAGCCCAGCGCGCTCTGGCACCCGGCCATGGGCGAGGTCCTGCTGCTCATGGTGCCGTTCACCTTCACGGCGGGCGGCCGGCAGGTGCTGAACGTGGTGGCGTCCAACGTCATCACGGGTATCGACGCCGGCGCGCAGGGCGCCTTCTACCTAGCCGACCTGTTCCTCAGCCTGCTGTTGGGCCTTTTCAGCATCTCTCCCGCCTTGGCGTACTACTCGCGGCTCTCCCAGCACGCCGCCACGCAGGACGAGGCGTTCGCGCCCACGCTGGCGGAAGGACTGCGCTTCATCACGTTCCTGACGGTGCCGGCGGGCCTGGCCCTAACGCTGCTAGCGGCGCCCTCGGTGGACGCGGTGTACAACTGGCGCTCGCTGTTCGGGGCGCCCATGGACGCGGACCTGCGGGCGTTCACCATCGCTGCCACCGTGCCGCTCGGCCTGGCCGTGTTCCCGATAGGAGCGTTCAACTTGCTGGTGCGCGCGTTCTACGTGCGGCGCAGCGTGCGCACGCCCGTGCTCATGGTGCTCGGCTTCCTCACGCTACAGGGGCTCCTGTACGTGCTGCTCTCGAGGCCCTACGGCATAGCCGGCGTGTCGTGGGCTACCGTCGTGGCGTCGTGGGCTCAGCTGCTCGTTGCCGCAGCGCTGGTAGCGCGGCGCGAACGCTTCGGGCTCGCCGACTGGGGGCGCCAGGCCGCGCGCGTGTGGCTGGCGGCCCTGGTGGCCTTCGTGGCTGCCGCGGCCGTGCTCAACTGGTTACCGCTGCCCGCCGGTTGGTTCGGGCAGATCGGCCGCCTGGCAGCGGGCGGCCTCACCGTCGTCTTGGTGTACGTAGGGTTAGGCGCAGCGCTGCGCGTACCCGAGCTGAGGGCGCTAGGGCGGCTGCTGAGCCGGCACTAGACCCGCCAGACGCGCGAGGGCCGCTAAACCCGCTTGAACAGCACGGCCGCGTTCTGACCACCGAACGCGAAGTTGGTGGAGAGAGCGATGTCGACCTGCTGCGGGCGCGCCTCGTTAGGTATGTAATCGAGGTCTAGCTCGGGGTCGGGATCGATGTAGTTGCGCGTTGGGGGTAGCACACCGGAGTGCAGGGCCTGCACGGTGGCTATGCCCTCGATGCCGCCCGCGGCGCCGAGCGTGTGGCCCGTCATGCCCTTGGTGGAGGACACCGGGGGCGCGTCCGAACCCCAGATGGCCTTGAAGGCCAGCGTCTCGTTCAGGTCGTTAGCGGGCGTGCTGGTGCCGTGCGCGTTGATGTAGCCCACCTCGGAGGCGGAGATGCCCGCCGACTTGAGGGCCGCCTCGATGGCGCGGATGGCGCCACGGCCGCCCGGGGCGGGCGCCGTGATGTGGTGCGCGTCGGCGCTAGAGCCGAAGCCCACGACCTCGGCGTAGATGCGCGCGCCGCGCTTCTTAGCGTGTTCGTACTCCTCGAGCACGAGGATGCCCGCGCCCTCGCCGGCCACGAAGCCGTCGCGGCTGGCTGTGAACGGCCGGCTGGCCGTCTCGGGGCTGTCGTTGCGGGTGCTGAGCGCCTTCA
>CAZFFG010000151.1:0-3819 GCA_964518275.1 uncultured bacterium
GCAGCTGACTCTTAATCAGTAGGTCGTAGGTTCGAGTCCTACACGACCCACCACGAGAAACCCCGTCTATGACGGGGTTCTTTCATTTACTCCTTCCTTTCCAGGTGACCCGCGAAGCCCTTGGGGGATATCTATGGGGGATATCCAGGTTCTTGTGGGAACTTGAGAGTCCACGAGCGGATCACTTTCTGCTTGATGACCCGACAGGGGGAACACCTCGACTCTTCACAGAAGCCTTGTTGCGACTCCAAGCAGGCAGAACTCAAGCGCGCTACGCGCTCAAGAGGGTGGCATCGCTGGCCAGCGAAGATCCCAAAGGAACAGCCATCCAATGAAAACACCTATTGAACTAGTGAACGGACAACCAGCCCTCTTCGACCTCGGGTCCTTCGGGAAAGACGAAACGACTGCGAGCTTCCTCGCGTCCTGTGATCCGCGAGTGATCTTCGAGAGCGAAGCAGATTTCGAGCGCACGCTGATGCACGATGTCGATGCCCTGAAAGCAATCTCGGAAGTCCTCGGGGTTCAGTTCGAAGCCGTAGGACGCCAGGTAAGAACGGGGCGCACCCTGGCCCAACGGGCAGATCTCGTAGCTGTCGGCGCCGGCCCCACCAAGCCCCTTGCGGTCATCGAGCTGATGATCACGCAGATGGATGGAGAGCACGTAACGAGGGCTTTCGGCTACGCATGCGCCCTCCGAGCCCGCGACGTGGTCCTCGTCGCCCCCGGGTTCCCTCAGACGGTAAGGGACCTAATCGAGCAACTCCGCTACGCAACGGATAAGCTTGGCATAACGATCCATCTGCTCCAGCTGCATACGGAAGCTTCTTCCGATCTCAGCCTGGGCTACTTCCGCCTGGAACCCCTGACCATCGCACGCGGACCCCGGCCACAAGAAGCTTTCCTCGAGGCGCTCGCTGCTCGCGCCGCCGAACTCGGAGACGACAGCCTCCTGGGTTGCGCCATCTATGACGGCCGTAGGATCGACAGCTACTTGGGGCTTGGAAATCATGCTCGGATTCGCGTTTACAGTGGTCATGGCACGGCCCGCATCGCCATCATCGTGACTTCCACACGTCTCCACCGCCGCCTCCTGAAAAAGCGGCTGGCGGAGCACTTGAAGCAGTCGCTCCAGAAATACCAGCTTGAGCAAGCGAGCTTTGGCGGTAAGACGCTAGTTGCCTCGTTCCGATTCCCGGTCGAGGCGGCAAGCAGCACCATGGCGGACCTGGCTTTGACTCGCATTACCCTGGCATACAGGAAGGTGCGCGAGGAGCTAATGAGGGCAATCGGAGACGCATCGCGTGCAACGTCGGCCAAAGCGCGTCCTGTGCGCTACAGGGAGCCCAGGGACGGCTACCACCTCATTCCCCGTGCTTTACTCAGGCCCTCGCCTCCGAGGGAACAGCGAAGCCGTGGGATCAGGAGCCAGCCGGAGCAGTTCGGGTCGAATCGGGCCGTTTCGGATTAAAATAGTGGTGCGAGTGTTGCGAATCTCGCTTCAGAGCTCCCGCTACGGCGGGTTGTTATCTGGCCAAGCACGGCTCGAGCGGAACCGCCAACCGACCTTCGGGCATGTTATAGCTTGGCAGGATTGCCCCTCGGCTGATCACCGAGGGGCATTTCCGTTCCTGCGGGCGCAGAGCAGCGATTCAGGCACAAAGAAGAGCCGAACAACATATCGTCGTTCGGCTCGCCGACTCCGAAGAGCCCGGTTTAGTTTTTGTGCCGGTGTCCTTCCGGCAAGGACCACATCTGTGATCGGCATCTGCTTAGCAGATGTTTAGGCCACTCACTCGCAGCCTAATTTGGGAGTAAGACCCAAGATTTCACAGCCGGTTGCGTCGACTGCTTCCCTCTTTGACGCTGAGGAATCGCGCGGAACTCAAGTCGAATCGGTCGCCTGATAGGTCAATCGGACAAACGCTCGAAAAGCTTGAGGCTTCACGACGGCACCGCGTTCCCGTCGCTGGTGGTATTGCAACGCGTTTCACCGCGTGAACTGTTGTTGTTGCATTCGCTCCTGCACTCCGGGGCACTTCAGGCTTCCGGGGTGCTGCTGGCGCCCCTGCGACATGCTTGACCTCGCATGTCGCAGGGTGCTGACGCCGTGGCCGACCCCCGAAGGGGCTTAGCCGCTCCAGCTTTTCGTCTGACCAACCTTTGGCTGATCACCGGCCTCGGTACGCAAGGACTCTTAGAAGGTGTGGTCCCATTGCCCTAGTGCGCCGGCAGGCTATTACGCCTGGTCCTACTGTGCTGGTCTCCCTCTCTCCCAAAGAACCATCGCTGGTCACCCGGATATTCTCCGCTTGGCTAGAGCGGCCGGTGGAGAGATTCCCACGTTAGCCAACTGCTACTGCTCCTAGACGGCCTCCAACGCACGAGCCTTTCTGTGAGGTTTCGGGGGGTCGAAGTTCCAAAGCCCCTCCCTTACTCCCTAGCATCGTGCGCCTTCGGTACCTACCCGCCATCAGAGTTCCGGTAGGACGGGTTCTTACCCCGCCCATGTACACCCTCTAGCTATGCTGTCCGCCCAGGCGTTATCGGCCTGGTGCGATTCGCTCAGTCTTACGACCGCGAACCTGGGGCCTCGCAGCCCAGCCGCACAAACGCGACATGCCCAGTTCCTTCTGAGCCCTCAGACGATGGGTGCCGGCAAGCGTTACGCCCTATCCCGCATTGCGGTTCAAGCGTCCCGCCGAGGACACGATTGATGACTTATGCCACCAACGACCTATTGGCCGCGTCCTTTCGCAACTGACAGGGTCTTAGCGTTTCAGGCAGCCGATGAGCCGCCATCCCCGCAGGACCGGTGTCCGTGTCGCCCAACTTCCTTTAAGGAATTCTCTTGTAGGCCGCCTGTCACAGCGACGGATTGGGGGTAGATCGGACAAGAGTCCGGCGCCCCGTTGCATGCCGCGCCAGCCCTGTTAGAGGCACGCAGCTTCCGCGAACCATCAGGGAGCCACCCTGACAGATGTCACGACCACGGCGTCAACCGCACCTGCAACGCCAGAATCTTACCACTGCTTTGGCTGGGGTCATATCATCCGCTCTTAGGACCATCACGGTGAACGCCAGGGAGACGAAGTTGGGATCTGAACTCAGAGAACCACTTCCGATAACCATCGGTGCGCCGAATTTCTGCGCCCAACCTTCGAATTGTGAGCACCGCTTTGTGCGCTCCGGGCTCGGCAGGCGCTTGGGCCTGCAACTTCGCGAGCACCACGCAGGCGTCTGCGCCAAAGACCTTACGAAGCCCAGCCTCCGTTCCCCAAATAACCTCTTCACCCGCAATTCGGACAACTTCAAGTGGAGAGAAGAGGTGGCCCGCCCCCTCTTCCTTTCGCCATATGTAGTGATGCAAGAACATATGAGCCGATTGACTCGAAAGGACCATCAGATTGTCTAGGCGATTGTCTTCCGCGTTCCCGTTAATGTGGTGAACGACCTCAGTGGGCAGTAGGGCTCTCCCAATCTCCTGTTCAACTACTAACCGATGAACGTACACCCGCCGGACGCGCTTGCCGCCAGACCAAAAGTCCTTTCGGCGGCGCCTACTTCCTTTCTTCATCCTGCTTTTCCCTTGCTAGGTACCGGTAGATCGTTGTGCGCGAGACGCCTAACGTCCTTGCCACCTCGGTGACGCTATGTTTTCCGTCGCCGAGCAGGGTCTTAGCGGTTTCCACTTGGCGCCGTGTTAGCTTTCTTGGCCGGCCGCCCTTGCGCCCGCGGGCGCGCGCCGCGGCCAGGCCGGCGTTGGTGCGCTCGCGGATGAGCTCGCGCTCGAACTCGGCCAGGGGCCCCGAAGATGTG
>CAZFFG010000152.1:0-3780 GCA_964518275.1 uncultured bacterium
CCACCTCACCCGCCTCGCCCGCCAGCTTCAGGGCGGGGTAAACGATGCGGGCGTGATCTGGGTAGAGGGCGGTGGTGCGGGCGCCAGACTGGTACTCGTTCAGGGTCATGAGCCGATAGTAACGGACGCCTAACCGCGGGCAACACCGCCGCGGGCCACACCTCCCAGGGGATCACACGTCTACACGTGACCTACACGAACGCTTCAGCGCCCCTTCCGCTCCGTCAGGCATGCTGACCACCATGGCAACTTTCTCTGCGCCCCTGGGCGCCTTCGCAACCATAGGACTGGAGGAGCTCGGCGGCGCCGCCCTCATGCGGCGGCAGGACACCAAGTACGTGTTCAGCGCCGCGCTGCTGAGCCGGCTCCTCACCGACCTGGAGGGGCACTACTCCGTGCTTGAGGTGGGCGGCCTCGTGCGGCACCGGTACCTCACCCTCTACTTCGACACCGCCGCGTACGACCTCTTCAACGCGCATCACCGCGGCATGGGTGAGCGCGTTAAGGTCCGGGAACGCCAGTACCTCACTACCGGCCAGCTCTTCCTTGAGGTCAAGCACCGCAACAACAAGGGCGTCACGGATAAGACCCGTTCTGAGGTGAACGGCTGGGCCGAGCAGGTGCCCGGCGGCGTCATGCCCGGTAGGCTGCTCGATCACGTTACCGACGGGCACAGCCAAGGGCACGTCGACGGGCACACCGAGGGGCACACTGATGGGCTGATCCTGAAGCCCACGCTATGGAACGCCTACGAGCGCATCACGCTAGTGAGCAAGCACCGGCCCGAGCGGGTGACAATCGACACCGACCTCACGTTCACCGCTGCCGGCAACGCCGCGTACGGCGCCGCGGGGGCGGTGGTGGCGGAGGTGAAGCAGCCGAGCATCGACCGCGCTTCGCCCGTCATGCAGCGGCTCCGTAGCCTGGGGGTCAGGCCGTCGGGCTTCAGCAAGTACTGCATCGGCGTTAGCCTCCTGCGCCCCGACCTGCGCCATAACCGCTTCAAGCCACGCCTGCGCAACCTCAGGCGCCTGACCGAAGGAGAAGCCCTCGATGCCTGACGTGAGCTCGTTCCTGACGGGGGCGCTGTTCAACCTCGTGTCGGCCCTCGTGCTCGTGGCGGGCATCTACTACCGGCGCTCCCCCAAGCGCGAGTTCATCTTCTCGTACCTCGCCTTCAACGTCGTGGTGTACTCCGTCATGGCCCTGCTGGCGCGCAGCGAGCTCAGCCTCGGCGTGGGCTTCGGGCTGTTCGCCATCTTCTCGGTGCTCAGGTACCGCACGGAGGAGACCTCGTTCCGGGAGATGACGTACCTCTTCGTGGTCATCGCCCTGCCTGTGGTGAACGCCTTGCTCGTGCCAGCGGGCGATCTGGCTCTGGCGGTGGTGGCCAACGCCTTCGTCCTAGCTGTCGTCTTCTTCGTGGAGAGGGGCTGGGGTTTCAGCTTCGTGGAGTACCAGCCGGTACGCTATGAACGTCTGGACCTGGTTGTGCCCGGCCGGCGGCTGGAGCTCATCGCCGACCTGCGGGCGCGAACCGGGCTTGAGGTCGAAAGCGTCGAGATCCGGCGCATCGACCTCCTCACGGACGTAGCCGACCTGGTGGTTGCCTACCGTGAGAGCCCGCGGGCACCTAGACCCGCAGGCCGCGCGGTGGCCAGGACCGCGGAAGATTAGGGGAGTGCACGTGCAGAGCGTACTGGTGGTGGAAGACGACCGCGACATCGTGGAGATGATCGAGCTCTACCTGAAGGACGCGGGCTACCACACGGAGCGCGCCGGTGACGGCGTGCGCGCTCTCGAGCTGTGGCGCGCCGCGCGGCCGGACCTGATCCTCCTCGACATCGGCCTCCCAAAGCTGGACGGCCTCGAGGTCCTCAGGCGCGTGCGGTCCGACACCACCGGCCCGCAGGTGCCCGTCATCCTGCTGACCGCTCGGGCCGAGGAGGCCGACGAGCTGGTGGGGTTGGGCCTCGGCGCGGACGACTACATAACCAAGCCGTTCAACCCCCGCACGCTACTGGCGCGCGTGCGGGCCGTACTGAGGCGCGGTAACGCTCCTCCCGACGCCACGGCGAAGCAGTTCCGCGTGGGCGACCTGGTCATCGACGACTACCGCGTGCGAGTCACCTACAAGGACGTGCCCGTGGCGCTGACCCTGAGCGAGTTCAAGATCCTCCGGCACCTAGCCGCCACGCCAGGGCGCGCCATCACCCGCAACGAGCTCTTCGAGGAAGCCATGCCGGAGAGCGACGCACTAGAGCGGGTGGTCGATGTGCACATGAAGAACCTCCGGCACAAGCTCGCCGAGCAGGGCGCCACCGACGTCATAGAGACCGTCCGCGGGGTCGGTTACCGCCTAGCGGAGGAGTGAGTGCGGCGCCTCTCCGTCCAACTCGCGCTGGCCATGCTCGGCACCATGGTGCTCACGCTCGTGGTGATAGCGGGCACGCAGCGTTGGGCGGAGTGGCGCCGCTTCTACGACCTACCCGAAGAGGTACGCATGCGCGTGCCGCACCCGCGGCCGCTCCTGCCTGACGGGGTAACGGGTCTCTTCAACCCTCAGCGGCCGGCGCCGTTACCGCCCGGCGGCGGCGAGTTCGGTGCCGGTTACCCCAGTGCGGCGGAGGAGCCCGGTAGCTACAACGAGCGCCTCGCCACCTCGTACCGGGCGTTCAACCGCTTCCAGAACGAAGCGTTCTTGGTGGGAGTGGCGCTTGCGGCCGCCATGTCGCTTGCCTTAGCACTGTGGCTCTCCAGGCTGGTGGCGCGCCCCATCGAGCGCGTGTCGCACGCCACCACGCGGCTGGCCGGCGGCGACCTCAGCGCGCGCGTGCCGAGCCCCGCACCGCGCGGGCTCACCAGCCTCGAGACCGAGCGCCTGACCGAGAACTTCAACCAGATGGCAGCGTCACTCGAGAACTACGAGGGCGAACGCAAGGCCATGATCGCCGACATAGCTCACGAGCTCCGCACGCCCCTCACCGCCCTCTCGCTGCGGTTGCAGGCGCTGCAAGACGGCCTGGTGCCACTCGACGAGGCGGAAGTGAACAGCCTCAACCGCAACGCGGCGCTCCTCTCCCGCCTGGTGGAGGACCTGCGCGTGCTCTCCCTAGCCGACGCTGGGCGCCTCCAGCTGAAGCGCAGGACGGTGGACGTTAGCGCCCTGGTGGCCGACGTGTTCGACGATTACCAGTCGCGCCTCAGCGCCCAGCAGGTGCAGGGCGAACTGCACCTCCCGGACGGGCAGGTGCTCGGCTACGTAGACGCGGACCGCATGACCCAGGTGATAGGCAACCTGCTCGACAACGCGCTGCGCGTGACGCCCGAAGGCGGCGCCGTTAGCGTGACGCTAGAGCGCGAGGGCCCCGACTTCCTCATCCTGGTGAGGGACACCGGCCCCGGCTTGAGCGAGGAGGCCGCCGCGCGCGCCTTCGACCGCTACTTCCAGGAGAAAGACGTGAACTACAGCGCGCCCCCGCCGGGCGCTAGCGGTCTCGGCCTCGCCATCGTGCGTACCCTGGTGGAGCTGCACGGCGGCCAGGTCACCGTAGCCAACGTGGCGGACCCAAGCGGCGCCGAGTTCACCGTGCGGGTACCCGTGGAGGCCGGCGCTTAAGGCAAGCCTGCGCCCGCCAATCAAGCCTGCGCCCGCGGTTGTTGCCATGACGCGCCCACCCCTGGTAAACTACGCTTCGCTTCCGCGCTCACCCAGGTGGCGCGCTAGCCAACGTTCGGCGGTAGCTCAGTGGCAGAGCGATCGGCTGTTAACCGGTTGGT
>CAZFFG010000153.1:0-3750 GCA_964518275.1 uncultured bacterium
CGATGACCTGGCTCCACTGCTGCACGTCGCGGGTGAAGACGCGCACGTCCTTGGCCACTATGGCGCCGGTGGTGCCGAGCGCACGAACGAGCAGCTTCTCCCAACCGGGCGCCCGCACCCCACGGTGGAAGCGCACGGCGGGTGCCGCGTCGAGGCTCCGTACCCAACCGCGCGCGAACGCTAGACGGGCTAGCACTCCCGTGACCACGAGCCCGAAACCGCCCACCAGCAGCAGCGCCACCAATCCGGCGTGCATGCGACCGTCGAGCGCCGCCCAGCTGGCGTTGGTAGCCCACGCGGGCGGCAACCAACCGATCTCGAGCCGCGCGAACGCCGTGAGGAACGTCTCGAACGCCTCGGTATCTTCCGGATCGAGCCGCAGGAGCTGCTCGGGTCGCAGGGCGCGTAAGCCCAACAGGGCGGCGGCAGCGGCGCTGATGCTCACCGCCGTGGCCACCTCGCGTACGCGGCCAGCAGGAGAGAAGCGCACCAGGACTAGCGCCAGCAGGCTCCCCAGCGTGACCGGCAGCGAGTAGAGCGCCACCGCCGCCAGGGTGCTGGCCAGGTAGAAGAGCGGCGGCGCGCCGAGCGCCGCGCCCACGCCGGCCAACACCGGCAAGGTGAAGAGGAGCGGCAGACCAGCGGCGTTGACGAACAGCTCCAGCACCTTCATGCCGAAGATGCGTGCGCTACTGGTGGGGTGGGCCAGCAGGAACTCCAGGTCGTCGCTA
This sequence comes from uncultured bacterium, assembly GCA_964518275.1. Classification (GTDB taxonomy): domain Bacteria; phylum Deinococcota; class Deinococci; order Deinococcales; family Trueperaceae; genus JAAYYF01. The sequence continues at coordinate 732 of CAZFFG010000153.1, forward strand.
CCGTACAGCGTGCCGATGCTGGCCACCAGCACGCTGAAGAGCACCGCCGCCATGAGCATGAGGAAGAGCCCCTCCAGGCTCCTCTGCGTGACGGCGGGCGCGATGGTGTCTATGAGGGGGTAGGCGTACAGCCACGCCACCGCCGCCCGAACGCCGCGGTAGGCGCCGTAGGTCACGCCGCCGAGCAGCAGCAGCGCGAACGCGAGCCACACTGGCCGCGCCGTGAGGGAGCGCAGGGCGCCGCGCAGGCGTAGCCCCGCCAGCGTCACTGCCCCGCGCCCCCGCTGGCCCCGCGTTGACTGCCCGCACCTACACTGTTGGCGGCTAGGGCGGCCTCCTCACCGGGTTCGGTGAGCATCAGGAACAGGTCCTCAAGCGAGACCGTGTCGCCTTGCGCGGTGGCTGCCCGTAGCTCCGCCATGGTGCCCAAGGCGATGAGCCGACCCTGATCCATGACAGCGATGCGGTCGGCCACCTCCTCAGCGACCGCTAACGTGTGCGTGGTGAGGATCACCGTCCGCCCCGCCGCGGCCAGCTCGCGAAACAGCTTCTTCACCTCGCGGTGACCCTGCACGTCGAGCCCGACCATGGGCTCGTCGGTAACGAAGAGCCGCGGCTCGCCCAGTAGCGCCGCGCAGAACGCTAACCGCTGGCGCATGCCGTGGCTGTAGCTCTCGATCAGGGCGTCGGCGTGGCGGCTCAGGCGGAAACGCTCCAGCAGGCTGGCGATGTGCGCGTCGGGGTTCGCCTGGCGCCGCACGCCAGCCACGTAGCGCAACAGCTCCCGCGCCGTGACCTTGGGGTAGAACCACGCCCGGTCCGGCACGAAGCCGATGGCCGCCTTGGCCGCCAAGGGCTCCACGGCCACGTCGTGACCCGCGATCCTGATGCTGCCCGACGTGGGGCGTGCCAAGCCGGTGACGCAGCGGATGGTGGTGGTCTTGCCTGCGCCGTTAGGGCCCAGCAACGCGAGGACCTCGCCCGACCGGGTGACGAGGTCGAGGTCGTCCACCGCTAACGTGCGGCCGTAACGTTTGGTGAGGTTGCTGACCTCAAGCAAGAGAACTCCTAACGATCATGGCCGCGCCGCCCGGCGGGGCACGGCACACCCTCTAGAACACGAAGCGCGGCCGTGCGGACGCACGCGGCACCGCCAGGCCCAGCGAGCATCGCTAGACTCCGATTATCGACGAGTGACCCTAGCAAGGACGAGAGGAAACTCCCGTTCCCTCGGAGGCGAGTATGCAGCAGAGAGTGAGCCCGTTCCTCATGTTCGTCAGCGGCGCCAGGGAGGCTGCCGAGTTCTACACCTCTGTCTTCAAGGACGGCCGGATCATCGATTCCGACGGTCCCGGCGTGGCGTTCGAGGTGGGCGGGCAACGCTTCGACGCCTACGACGGTGGCGACTACTTCAGTTTCACCGAAGCCGTCTCCATGCACGTGCGCTGCGAGGACCAGGCAGAGGTCGACTACTACTGGGAGCGGCTGCAGGAGGGAGGTGGGGAGCCGTCCATGTGCGGTTGGCTTAAGGACCGCTACGGGCTCTCTTGGCAGATCATCCCCACCGCCCTCTACCGCCTTCTCTCAGACCCCGACCCTAAGCGATCTCAGCGGGCCATGGAGGCCATGCTGACGATGCGCAAGCTAGACGTCGCGGCGTTAGAAGCGGCGGCCGACGGACGTGAGTGAGCGCCTGACCATCCCGCGGGTCAGGGCATGTTGGGCGTAGCCGGCCCGCGCATCTCGAAGCCGCGGCGGAGCTCCATCTGCGGTGTCACGGGCTCCGACTCGTGCATGAGCACGCGGAAGGCGAGGCGCGGCGTGGGGTTCATGGCCTGCTCGAAACGTAGCGTGCCGAGCTCCTCCAAGTCCGGCGCCACGAACACCACCACGCTGAGAGGCGGCACAGACACCCGACCGTTGGCGGTGGCCACGTACGCGCCGCGCAGGGTGTCTGCGTCTACTCCGGTGGACTGAACCTCGTGCAGCAACCACGCCTTACCGGCCGCTTCCGGCACGGAGACGGTGGCGCGGGTCGGCCCTGCGTTGAACACGACCAACAGGCGGTCGACCCCCGGCGCCAGCTCAGGCATCCCCGGCAGGTCGTCGCGTAGCTGCATGATTATCACGCCGGGCACCTGCTCCGGCCCGGTGTTGTGGAAGGTGAGGCGCGCCATCACGTCCTCGGCCGTGCGAAGCCGGAAGAGCGGCTCCTGAGCCCGGATGGTGAGCCACTCGCGGAACACGGCCGACGAGAACGCGAGTTCCTCGGGGCCGGGCGCCATGAGCGGGTCGGTGAGCATGGGGCGGATGAGCTGCCACATGTCGCGGTTGTCGTCGCCCAGCGGCACGCCCCTGCCCATACCGGTGGTCTGGCCGCTCCAGTCCACGTAGTTGAACCAGTCGCCAGAATCGTAGCTGTTGCGGTCGAAGCTCTTCGAGCGGAGCAGGTCGCTGCCAGCGTGGAAGAACGGCACCCCTTGCGAGAAAGCCACGGTGGCCAGCGCCAGGTTCTGCAACCGCACGCGGTCGGCCGTGGCCAGGTCGGCGGGGAGCTTGTACTGCAGGATGTCCCACAGCGTTTGGTTGTCGTGCTTGCTCACGTAAACGATGTGATCCTGCGGCACCAGCCCGTAGCCGGCGGGGGAGCCGTTGTAATCGACCTCGTCGCCTCGCACCAGCTCACCCGTCGCAGCCTGGAAGGTGAAGGCCGCCAGGTTGCCGGCCAGCCCCACCCGCACCTGGTCGGTGGCGTGCAGTAGGCGCGCCAGGTCGGCCGCCCCGCCGTCGTTGCTGGCGTTGGGTAGCACGTACATCCCCGACGCCAGCCCCTGGTTGGCAACGATCTCGCCCGGGCCGTCGAACGGGCCGCCGCCGCGTACGGCGTCGCGCAGCCGGTCGTTGAAGGTACCTATGCCGCTGCCCGCCAGGTTGGTCTGGGTGGCGTTCACGCCGCGCGCGTTCTCCGCCACCTCCCCGAAGTCCCAGCCCACCCCGTACACGTACACGCCCTCGCCCT
>CAZFFG010000154.1:0-3721 GCA_964518275.1 uncultured bacterium
GGTCGTGAACACCGCCTTCGCGTTCACGCTCTGGAACCTAACGCTGCGCAAGCTCACAGCCATGGAATCCAGCCTCATCAACAACACCATGCTGGTCCAGATTGCCCTCCTCGCCTGGGTGTTCCTCGGGGAGAGCCTGGGCGTCAGGCAGGTGGTCGGCCTGCTGCTGGCGTCACTCGGCACCGTGGTGGTGCAGTTGGCTGGGAGAGGCTCGCCTCATGCGAAGAGCGCAGCTGTTTATAACAAGCGTCGAAACTAGCGCTGGCGCTGTCAACCGCCCGTCTCCCGCCTCCCGTCCTCCATCCGGCCAGCGAAGTCCTCGCAGGCGAGCCAGGACGAGGCCAGAAAGCGCTCAGGCCCCGGAACTGCAACGCACCGCACAACGCTGGGAGTAGCCGGCGGGGTAACGTCTGCGTTGCAGTCATGTCCTCCGATCCGAACCCTCCCCAGAAGCATACCGATCGTTACAGGCGCTCCGTCCCGCTGCTCCTCGTGGCACTACTCGGGCTCTGCGTCTGGGTCGCGGCCGCCGTGGTGAGCTGGAGCCCAGACGCCGTTCACCAGCACGTTAGCGAGACGTGGGACGTCATCGTTGTAGGCAGCGAACCCGAGGCTATCGCTGCCGCCGTGGCGGCAGCCGAGAGCGGCGCGAGCACGTTACTCGTCACCTCCCAGCCGCGCCTAGGCGGGTTGTTCGTGATGGGCGAGATGAACGTCCTCGACCTGCGCACTACCCCCTTCAACTACCACCAGGGGTTGTTCCAGCGCTGGTGGGACGGCGTGGGCCGCGGGCACTCTTTCGATGTGGAGAGAGCCGAGGCGCGCTTCACGCAGCTACTCGAGGAAGCCGGCGTCACCGCTATTGTGGGCGCGGCCACCCCAGCACCCGTGATGGACGGCGGGAAGGTCACCGGCGTCCGTGTTGCCGATCACACCTTCCACGCACTCCAGGTCATCGACGGCACCGCCGATATGGACTTCGCAGCCGCCGCTGGCGCCGCGCACACCATCGGCTGGGAGTCGCTGGGCGTGAACGAGCGGATGGTCGACACCCTTGTCTTCCGCATCGAGGGCGTGAACTGGCAAACGCTACGGCAGACCGTGCGAGCCCGCGGCAACGCCTACGCCTGGGCCGACGAGTGGGTGGCCTGGGGGCACTTCGGCGGCTACCCGGCCGCGTACCAGGCTGAAGAAGAGGGTATCCGGCTGCGGGGCCTGAACCTGGGCCGGCAGGAGGACGGCACCATCCTGGTGAACGCGCTCCTCATCTACGGCGTGGACCTGTTCGATCCAGAGAGCATCCGCGCCGGTTACGAACGCGCTGCTCGGGAGGCTCCCAGGGTAGTGGAGTACCTAAGCCACGAGATCCCGGGCTTCCAGAACGCTCGCCTGGCTGGGGTGGCTTCCGAGCTGTACGTGCGGGAGTCGCGTCACCTCGTTGCCGAGTGCACGCTCACGGCCGACCACGTGATGGACAACCGAGTAGGGCCGCTCGACATCGCCGCCGGCGGTTACCCGCTCGACGTCCAGACCCTCACTCCCACCGACAACGGTTTCGTGTTCGGCGTGCCTGAAATGTTCGGCGTACCACTCTGCGTGACCGTGCCGGAGGGTCTCTCCAACTTGTGGGTGGCTGGTAAGGCAGCGGGTTACGACCCCATCGCTGCCTCTAGCGCCCGTGTGGTGCCCCTCGGCATGACGGTCGGTGAGGCCGTGGGGGTGGGCGCGGCACTGGCAGCGCGACTCAACACCACCGCAGCGGCCGTGGCCACGCACGAGGGGGCCCTCAAGGTGGTGCGCGAGTCGCTAGCGCGCAGGGGCGCCTACCTCCCTGAGGTCGCGGACAGGTCGCCGGTAGGACCGCACCGCCATCCGCACTACCCCGACTACCGGCTCATGCTCAGCCGCGGCATGGCCCTGGGCGGTTACGGGAACGACCCGCAGCTAGACCAGCACGTTCCGGCACGCAGTTTCGTGTACCTCATGTGCAACGTGGCCAGCCGCTTCTACTTCAACGACTCGCTTTGCGCTGCGCTGAAGGACGAGTTCGAGGACACCGAAGGTGCCCTGACCACCGACATTGCGTGGGAGGTAACCGAGGTCACGGTATGCGCGCTGTTGGGCCGCCCCGCCGGCACGCTGTTCGCCGAACAGGCGGGCCCGACGCTAGTGAGCTCCACAGCGTCAAAGTTGACCCGCGGACAGATGTACTCACTGGCAGCCACGGTCGCCTCGCATAGCGAACCCAGCGTGCAGACCGAACCGGGGCCGGGTTGCTGAGGCGCGCCGGGCGGACGCTCTCAGGTACCGACAGCGACGGAGTGAGCGCTTTCAGATCCTAGACTGGCTTTCGAAACCCACTACGGGCACACTGTGGCATGACCAACTCAGCCAGTTCGGAACTGTTAGGCACATTGAGAGCCCGCCTGGTGCACGCGGTCTACGCCGAAGCCGCCACGCCAAGCGAAGTGGCTCGCAAGCTAGAGATGCCGGCCAACACGGTCCATTATTGGACCCGGCGGTTGCTGGAAGCCGATCTTCTGGAGCAGGTCGGTCAGGCAGGACGCGTGCGCACGTACCAGGCGCGCGTGCCAGCAGACCAGTGCGAACCGGAGGAGTGCGCGCCGTTCGTCCGCAACGCCATGCGGGCACTGGATAAGACCGTCATGGCCGCTGCCGAACGTTACGACCTCGCTCCGGAAAAGCACAGCGACGCCTACACAGTGTCGTTCATCGTCACACCTGGCCGGGTGAGCGAGTTCTTCTGATGGTTCTCTAAACGTTGGTCGCCGCGGTGCCCACAGGTCGTTGTGCTAAGGTCGCTCCAAACCAGACATCGGACGGACGGGTCGGACCACGTCCTGCAGGCCGCGCGGAACGAGCTACTGCATCGACTAGGTGAGGTTGGGTTCCAACACCATCGCGCGTGACGACACGGACCACCTTGCCCCTATCAAGCGCCCCGAAATCCGCACTTTCGGGGACCCACGGAGGACCTCCTATGACCACTAAGGCTCAGCTTCGTAAGACGGCACTTAGTCTCCCGGCCGCGGTCGAAGACCAGCGGGACGGACTACTCACTTACACCGTGCACGGCAAGGTGTTCGCGTCTCTGACCGCAGATAAGCAGGTGGCCCTCGCGCTGGACGAGGCCACGGTACGAGACTCGCTGCGTCACTGCTCCATCACTCGCACGCCCGGCCCGAACGGCGAGCAGAACATGGTCTCGGTCCCGCTCGGGGACGTGAACGGCATGGAGCTCAACAACCTGGTGTTCAAGTCCTGGCTCAGTCAGGCTCCTAAGGACCTCGCGTCCGCCGCCCGGACAGCCATGAAGAGCGAAGCGCCGGCCGGCCCGGACGCGTTACCCAAAGCTATCGGCAAGCCCGCCACCAGAGCGCTCCTTCTGGCCGGGATAACCACCCTCGAGCAGGTAGCCAATCACACGGAGGCGCAGCTGCTCGAACTACACGGCGTGGGGCCGCGCGCCGTGAAGATTTTGCGGGAAGCGCTCAGCGTCACGGGGAGGGAGCTGGCCGGGTGAACGGTGCACTGGGACATCACTCCACCAGGTCCGGATGCGGCACCACCACGACGAGCACCTCTTCGCTATCGCTGCTCTGCGCCACGCTCACGAAGCCAGCCATGGACCCCAGGTCCGCGTACCCGAGCCCCACGTCCTCGGCGCCGCGCGCCACTATGGACGACTGCCCGTAGAAGG
>CAZFFG010000155.1:0-3721 GCA_964518275.1 uncultured bacterium
GTCGCATCGGGTGACCTCAGGTAGGTTTCAGAAACCGCTTCCCTAAGCAGCAAGGTCTGGCCCGGAGCTCATGCGAGCCTCCGGGCCAGACCCTTGTAGGGGGGCGCACACCGCGGTGTGCCCAACATGCACCGGCGCTATGGCCGTGGTCGTTTCGGGTAAGCGGCTGCAACCCTATCCGGTTCGCTGCAGTGGCGCCCAGCGGCTGCACGTGCGCAACGGGCTTACCGTTGTTGGTGATGATGAGCTCTTCCTTCACCAGCCGCGATAAGTGCGTCTTGGCTCCGTGCAAGCTGACCTTCTTCACCTCGACCTCCTTGGTCTACCTTGGACTGCCTAAGTCTCTCTGGTAGACAGCATCAACTGCTTACGGGTCTACGCCCCTCCCAGCGCATGAACGCCTGAACGAACGCGTCGGCAGTGGGCCGCTCCTGCACCACGAAGCGGACGAGCTGGAACTGCCCGAGCTTGCGAACCCAGAGGCCGGTCACCTCCTCCGCCGCGTGGGCGGCAACCTGGGGCGGGAAGCGGTAGTTGCCAGCACCGATGGCGGGGAGCGCCACAGACTTCGCACCAAGCCGTGCGGCCAGGGTGTACACGGAGTTGTAGCAGAGCTTGAGCACCGACTCGGAGCTGCCGTCGCCCGTGTAGGGTTGCGCGGCGGTGTGGATGACGTACTGCGCGGGCAAGGCAAAACCGTGCGTGAACACGGCCTCCCCGTACTGCATGCGCGGCGCAGCCTGCATGGCGCGGCGCAGTTCCGGCCCGCCCGCGCGGGCGATGGCACCCGTGACCCCGCTGGCCATGATCAGGCTGCGGGAGCCGGAGTTCACGATGGCGTCCACGCCCTGCTCCTCTATCCGGCCGCGAACCACCTGCACCCGCACAGGGCCGCCAGCGCCTTCCACGCTCAGGTCCAGCAGCACCTCGTCCGTGGCGTTGTTGAGGTTCGAAACCGTCGCTGGGCCCGCAGCGCTCGAAAAGCCGCCGCCCGCCATCTCGGCGCCGAACTTCATCCGGCGCAACTCCGCCTCACGCTCCCGCATGAAGGCCATCTTCTCGTCGGAGACGCTGCGCGCCTTCTGCATCATGAAGTGCGAAGAGTAGCGCGCTGTCATCTCGTGATCGCGCCGAGCCAACCGCCGCTTCAGTTCCGCCAGTTCGGCTTCCTCGCGGCTGCGCTCCGCGCCTAGTGGCAGTTGCAGCACGATCTTGAAGGCCGTCTCGATCTCGAGCTGGGCCCGCTCTAGGTCGCGCGACCGCGCAGCTTCGCCTACCCGCCGCTTGGTGGCGGCTATCTCCAGCAGCAGCCGCTCGAGTGTAACCTTGTCGTTCTCCTCGGCGGCGGCCCACTCCTCCGGGCTCAGGCGGGGCAGGTCGAGCGGCTGGTCGACCTTCTCCGGCCGACCGGTCAGCACATCGTTCCAGCTCAGCGTCAACCCAACCTCCGCGGCGCCAGGCTGAACGTCGAGCGTCACCAGCAGGTCGATGGGCAAGCCCGCAACGAGGTCGGGTAGGTTAACGCCGCCGGCAGCCAGCCGCAGGCCGGAAGCAGCGGCCACGTCAGGCGCTGCGAAGCCTAAGGAAGCCGAACCGGCGGGCGTGGCAGCCAGGTGAAGCCCTCGGCCACGGAGCGAACTGAGGCCCGCGACCTCGTTCTGGAAGGCGGTCACCACCACGTCGTGATCGCTGAGGAACACGTAGTTACCGCGGCCCGCGTCGGCGACCATGCGCAGCAGGTGCTCGTCGTAATGAGAGCCGAGGCCCATGCTGGTGGTGGTCACCCCGTGCCCTGCTGCCTGGGTCACGTCCGCGGCGATGGCGCCTGGGTTCGTGACGCCCACGTTGGCCATGCCGTCGCTGAGGAGCACCACGCGGGTCACGACGTCCGGGTCCGGGCAGGCCAGCGCCTGCGAGAGCCCCTCCGCCCAACCGCCGAACAGGTTGGTGGAGCCGCCCTCCCGAACCTGTTCGATTGCGTTGACTATGGCGCGCCGATCGTTGGTGACCTGCACCAGCGGTTGCACCACGGTCACGCCCGACTCGAACGCCACCACCGACACCCAGTCGCCGGGCACCAGCATGCCGACGGCCGTCTGCGCCGCGGCCTTGGCGGCCTGAAGGGGCGGCCCGCTCATGGAGCCGGAACGGTCGATGACCAGCGCCAAGTTGAGGGGCTTGCGGTCCACGTCCACGGCCGGCAGGTCCACCTCTACGGTGACCAGCAGGTCGAGCTTGCCGCCTGCGGCGGGCAGGCCGGGTTTCGCCGGAACGACGGTGATGGTTGGTTGCGGCAGTTGGGCCGTGAAGTTCTGGGTTGAGTCGTTGCCGTTCGGTTGCTGTGTCATGTCGTCCCCCTTAAGGACTCGCGCCAAGAAACGCGCGTGAGGTGCCCCCTCACCGGTGGTCCGGTGATCCGCCCGTGGGCGCCCTTCGTGGGCCGCTCCCCGGTGGTCATGCGTTAGCTGCCAAGTTGAGGTTAGTGAACGGGTCTAGTGGTTGGGTGCCAGTTGCAGCTACGACCTCTGTTTCTTGCGGGCCTGCTCGAGCTGCAGCAAGGCCACCCGCATCTGCTGCAGCAGCTGCTCTTCGGCTACGTGGTTGGCGGGCCAGGTGAAGTCGTCTCTAACTGAGAGCTCCAGCCCGTCGTGAACGAGGAGGCGATACCAGGCTGCGCCTACGCCTGGCGCCGCCGGCCTGTACGGTATCCAGGCGGAGGCCTCGGGCGGCTCGACCGGGCGTCCCCGGTGTGGCGCCACTCCGGCAACGCGCCCCAGCGGCTCCGAGGTTTCGGCGCCAAGCCCGGCGCGGGCCCGCACCTGCCTGAGGAAGTCCGCTTTGGACGAGTCCGCCTTGGGAGGAGCCGCCGCTAGGCTCGGCGCCATGCTAGGTGCCGGCTCGAAGGCCGGTGCCGCAGTAGCGCCCTCAACGGTTCGCGCCACGGGCTGACTGGGTGCCAGCTCGATACGGACCTCGTCCTGAAGTAACGCCTCGAGCTCGGAACGCTGCCTGCCGCTTAGCGCTTTGCGGATGGCGGCGCTACCGAAGCCTTCGGCCATGAGTTTCCGCACCAGGAGCAGCGCTAGGAGGTGGTCGTATACGTACCGCGCCTCCCTGCCTTCCTTATGCGGTTCCGGTATTAGCCCTTCGGTGGTGTAGAAGCGCACCAGCCGTGGGTTGACGTCGTCGGCTGCGCGACCGACGGCGTCCTTAGGGAGGTAGGCGGGCAGTAGGCCGTTGGCCACGTCTACCAGCTCCTGCAGGCCGAAGATGAACTCCTCGTACTGCTGAAGCGATGCGGGTTGGAGAGGGCTAGGCTCCATGCTCCAGATGATAGGCCTTACATGCAAACCTGTCAATGACACACATATCTGTCAGCATGGCAACCGCAAGCGCCTCCCAGCCCACCAAATGAACCTTCATTCCGGCGCGTCCGCCCCCAGCAGCCGCGGCAGGTCCCCAACACGCCCGACGATGCCGAACAGCACCACGGCCACGAGGAAGAACAGGAACGAGATGGCCGCCATGACGGGGCTGTAACCGTAGCGCAGGCTGTTGAAGATCTTCACCGGCAGCGTCTCCACCGTGAAGCCCACGGTCATGTAGGCGATGATGTACTCGTTCAGCGACAGCACGAACGCGAACGTGAACCCTGCTATGACGTAGGGCCGGATGTGCGGCAGTATGACCGTGCGGAACACTGTGCCGCCCGCGGCGCCCA
>CAZFFG010000156.1:0-3659 GCA_964518275.1 uncultured bacterium
CGCCGCGCCGCACGTGGAAGCTCACCCCGTGGAGGCCCTCCGCGGCGTCGGGGTGGTAGTAGGTGAGGTCCTCCACCTCCAGTAGCTCCAGTCGCTCGCGGCCAACAGCGGGATGCTCATACGGCGCCGGTTCTCGCCGCTCGAGCTGTAGGTCGCGCGGGGTCACCAGCTCCTCCACGGGAGCGTCCACCATCAGGCGCCCGAGGCGCTCGTACGCTACGCCCGTGCGCTTGTGCTGCACGAACATGAGCCCCATGAACGACATGGTGTACGTGAGGCGCGGAAGCAGCGTAACGAAGAGCGCGAAGTCACCGACCGTGAAGGTGCCCGCCCGCAGCGCGGAGGCGCCCATGAGCAGCACCACGCCCATGGCCACGTTGACCATGTTGCCGCTCACGGAGCGGAAGACCTCGGTGAGCAGCGTGTCCTTGAGGGCCGCGCTCTTGCGGGTCACGTTGAGGGCTTCGAAGCGGCCCAGCACCGCCCGCTCCGCCCCGGCGGCCTGCACCGCCTGGACGCTCCCGAACGTTTCTCCTAAGAAGTCGGTCACGCGGCTGGTGGCCTCGCGGCTCTGACGCCGCGCTACGCGGATGTACGGGCGCAGCACGTTCGACATGACGAGCATGAACACCAGCGGCACGCACGCCACCAGCGTCATGACGGCGTTCACGTACAGCATGATGCCGAGCGCCACCAGCGCGTAAGCGGCCAGCCCCCAGAAGTCCACCCAGTTCTCCACGTACTCGCCGATGTCGTTCACGTCGTCGCGGAAGCGGGTCACGGCTTCGCTGGGTGAGTCGGGCAGGCGCCGTGAGCCGGCAGCCGTGAGCAGGTAACCCAGCACCGAGTTGCGCAGGTGCAGGGTGATCTCCATGTAGTAGCTGACCCAGGTGCGGATGCCGCCCACGAAGAGCCCGATGCGGGCGATGTCGGTGGCGAGCGCCAGCGCCAGGAAGGTCCACGGGGAGAACGCGGCCGCCTCAGCCCCCGTGAGCGCGTCGAAGAGGCCACCCATGAACACCCCTGTAAGCACGGGCAGCGCGTGGATGATGAGGAAGTAGACGCTGGTGATGATGAAGAGCGAGTTGCGCTGCCGCACCAGCTTCAGCGTGAGGGTCAGTGGGTTGGTGCTGAAGGTCATGCTAGTTCCTCCAGGATGTCGGCTGCGGTCTCCAGGCCAGCTGGCGTCTGACCGGCGGCCACGTTGAGGTCTAGCGCCAGCGCCGCGCGGCGCAGGCGGGCGTAGCGGGAGTCGGGCTCAGCGGCCAGGGCGGCCCTGGAGCCGCTCTCCACCACCTCGCCGCCGCCCATGACGAGGATGCGGTCCACACGCTCCACCGTCTCGAGGCGGTGCGCGATGATGATGGCGGTGCGCCCCTTAAGCAGGCGCTCCACCGCCACCTCCAGCAGGCGCTCGCTGGCCGGGTCAAGGCGCGAGGACGGCTCGTCGAGCACCACCAGCCCTGGGTCTTTCAGGAACACCCGCGCGAAGGCCACGAGCTGCGCCTCTCCAGCCGATAGGTTGCGCCCGCCCGAGTCGATGATGGTGTTCAGTCCCTCGGGCTGACGCGCCAGCCAGGCGCCGAGGCCCATCTCCTGCACCACCTCTTCGATCCGCGTGTCGGGCACGCTGGTGTCGAAGAACGTGAGGTTGTCGCGCACGGTGCCGCGGAAGAGCTGCACGTCCTGAGTCACGAGGCCGATGCGCGACCGCAGGTGCTCAAGCTCAACGTGGCGGGCGTCCACTCCGGACAGCTTCACCGCACCGTACGTGGGGTCGTAAAGCCGGAACAGCAGCCGGGTGAGGGTCGTCTTGCCGGAGCCCGTGCGACCGAGCAATCCCAGCCGCTCGCCAGGTGCCAGCTCGAAGTTCACGCCTTTCAGGGTGAGCTGCGTTTCGTCTACGTCGAGGTAGTGGAAGCTCACGTCCTCGAAGCGCACGCCCAGGGCGCCGTCCGGCAGCCGGCCGGAGCCACCGCGTGGCAGCGCGGACTCGGTGGCGAACAGCTCACCCACCCGCGCCATGCCTGCCGCGGCCTTCTGCAGCTCCTGGAGCTGCTGCGTGATCTGCTCGATGGGCTCGTGGAGCATGAGCAGGTACTGGAAGGTCATGTAGGCGGCGCCCACGGTGATGGCGCCGGCGCCGACCAGGTAGATGGAGGTGCCCACGGTGACCGCCATGCCCACCACGAACAGGCCGTAACTGCTCAGCCACACCACGCTGCGCAGCATCCAGGCGCGGCGCGTGTCGTGGTAGGCCGTGCGCATGACGCTGCCGAAGCGGTGCATGGTGTACGCACCGGCGCCGTTGCCACGCAGGTCGTCGAGGCCCTGCAGGCGCTCCTCGATGAAGCCGAAGAGCTTGGCGTTTGCCTCGCGCTCTAGGTTGGAGGCGGGCACGCCGGCCTTGCGGGTGAAGCTGAGCACCACCACCTCCACCAGTGCGAAGGCGGTCAGCGCGGCGCCGATGAGCGGGTCCTCCAGCCAGAGGGCAACGAGGATGCCCACCACCAGAAGGATGCCGCCCACCACCCGCACGGTGAACACCGACAGGAAGTTGGAGAGGCTCGTGATGTCGCCGTCTATCCGCTCGATCATCTCGCCGGAGGTGCGAGCGTTGTGGAAGCTCATGTCGAGCCCCAGCGTGTGGCGGGTGAGGTCTTGCCGTAGGAGGTTGGTGGCCGTCCAGCCCACGGACGCAGCCACGTAGGTGGCCGCGGCGTTGAGCACCTGCGTGGCTAGCGCCACGCCGATGAAGAGCAGCGCTATGTTCACGAGGGTGCCGGTGGGCATGGCGGCCATGGCGCCGTCTATGAAGCGGCGCAAGAGCTGCGGCACGAGCACCTGCAGCCCGGTGGCGGCCAGCAGGAGCAGCGCCATCAGGAGCGCCAGCCACTTCTGCGGCGCCATGTAACGCATGAGGATGCCGAAGAGGCCAAGCTGCCTCTCCTTGGTTGGGTTGGTTCGCCGGGGGGCGGTTGTGCTGGTCATCTCACGACCTTCGTTCCGTGCTCGGGGGCGCTTGGCCCAGTTAGGGGTCTCGGTTCTGTTCGGTTCGCTGCTCGGGGCGGCGCCGCTTCGGCCGGACGTGCACGAAGAAGCGACCGCGTTCGCTTTGGGGAGCTCTCCACGGTCGCTGCGCTTTCTAAAGCGTTGTCAGGTCAGTGCGTCGTGAAGACAGTCCTCTCCCTTGCTTCGACCACGCCGAACGGCGCGGCGAGCGCGCGGCGGCGTAAGCGAGCGAGGTGGGTGATGAGGTTGCCTTTCATGACCGGAGTGACTTTAGCGCCGGCTCGAACGCCTGTCAAGTGCAATGCCCGAAAAGGCGTTCACGGCGAGTGAGGCGAGGTGTTCGCCGCGCCAGTCGCCTGCTAGCGGCGGCGCGGACGCGGCGGCCTAAACTGTACGGGTGCGCTCCAGAGCCCGCTCCAACGTCGCCGTAGCCGAACCAGGCCCTGGCAACCCCGGCCGCGCCAACCCCAACCTCGCCAAACCCGCCCTCGCCAAACCCTTAGCGCATGTGGCTGGCGGGGCTGCGACGCTCTACCTGGCGGCGTTCCTGCTCGTGCCGCTGGGTGTGATCCTGGCGCGCGGGCTGGCGCCGGAGGGCGAGCCCGCGGGTGCGGCCCTCTGGAACACACTGAGCGACCCTTACTACC
>CAZFFG010000157.1:0-3560 GCA_964518275.1 uncultured bacterium
GTGGTTGGGTAGGTTCACTATCTCTCCTTCGAGCGGCTGGCTGCTGCGGCGCGTGGCGCGGCGCCTTGCCCCGGCGCGCCGGTGGCGTACCCGGGCCCACGCCTGGGTGCGCTTAGGGTTCGCGCTGCCTGGTCGCAACGCGAGGTGGCTGGTGTGAGTACGGCGAGGCTACGTGAGCCTCGCCGTGACTGCCGTGGTTGGTTGGCTGGACCGCCTAGGGCGCCCAAGTTCATGCATGTTGGGGGCGGCGGTAGCAGCGTCTTTCTCCCTACGCCCGCCTCAGCGCCTGAGGCCGAGGCTGGCGATCAGTTCCTTGTAACCCTCGTAGTCGGTCTTCTCGATGTAGCTGAGGAGGCGCTTGCGCTTACCCACCATCATGAGGAGGCCGCGGCGGCTGTGGTGATCCTTCTTATGGCTCTGCAGGTGCTGGCTGAGCTCCTCGATGCGCTTGGTGAGGAGCGCCACCTGCACGGCGCTGGAGCCGGTGTCCTGGCCGTCCTTGCCGTACTTGCTTACGATCTCGGTCTTCTGGTCTGCGGTTAGTGACATGTAGGCAACCTTTCAAATTCTTATCCGGCGCGGATCCGTTAGAGTCGATACCGAACCAGATGTCAACCGTAGAAGCTTAGCACACTAGCGGGCTTACGCGTGTCGCTCGAACCAATCCACTATGGCGTTCAGGCGCGCCAGGCGCCGGTCCGGCCTGCCGGAGCGCGAGAGCTCGTGCCCCTCGTCCGGGAAACGGAGGAACTCGGTGGGGGCCTTACCGATGCGCTTCAGCACGGAGAAGAGCTGCTCCGCCTGCTCGATGGGGCAGCGGTGGTCCTGCTCGCTATGAACGATGAGCAGGGGCGTGCGCACCTCGTCCGCGTAACGGATGGGGCTCTGGCGCCACAGCGCGTCCGCGTCGCCCCACGGCACGCCGTTCAGTTGGCGCTCCACGAAGTAGGGGCCTATGTCGGAGGTGCCGTACATGCTCGTCCAGTTGCAGATGCTGCGCTGCGTGACCGCGCTCCTGAACCTGTTGGTGCGGCCCACCAGCCAGTTGGTCATGAAGCCGCCGTACGAGCCGCCCGTGAGGTGCAGGGGCGCCTTGGCGCGGCCCAGGCGCTTGGCGCCCGCCTCCGCTATGGCCATCACGTCGTCGGCGTCTACGCTGCCGTACTCGCCCAGCATGGCGGTGGCGAACGTGAAGCCGTAGCTGCTGCTGCCGCGCGGGTTGCCGAAGATCACGGCGTAACCGCGCGACGCCAGCAGCTGGAACTCGAAGTTGAAACCGTAACCGTAGTTGGTGTGCGGACCGCCGTGCACCTGCACCACCGCCGCCTTGTCCTTACGCGCCTTGGTGGGCTCGATGGCCCAGTACGGCACCTTCGCCTCACCGGCCGTGAACGGCCCCTGCGGCTCCACCAGGTCCAGCCGGCGCGCCCAGGCGTCGTTGTAGGCGCTCAGCCGGGTCTCCTCGCCGCCCTTCAGCAGGAACAGCTCGCTGGGTCGCGTGGGGGTCTCGGCCAGGAAGAGCAGCGTCGGGTCGCTGGCGCTGCTGCCGGCGGTCGCGCTGAAGGCGCTCACCACGCGGCGCTGCCGCGCCTGCACGTCCGTAACGGCGCCGTCCTGACCCACCCGCACCAGGTTCGTGTCGCCCTCGCGGTTGGTTATCACCAGCAGGCTGCCGTCGTCCAGCCACACCGGGCTGCCCGGGTGGGCGCCGAAACGGCTGTCGCCACCAGCGCTGTGCTGCGTGTCGAACTCGCCGCTCAGCAGCCGCGGTGCGCCCACGGCGGTCACGCCACCGCGCCCCTTCTTCAGCTCGAGCTGCCACAGCCCGGCGGCGCTCACGAAGTCCTCCGGGTCGGCGGGGGCGGAGAACACCAGGCTCTTACCGTCCGGGGCCGGCACGGGCTCGCTCAGGCCCAGCACGCTCTCGAGCAGCGTCTTGCTCTTACCGCTGGCAACGTCGATAGCCAGCAGGTCGCCCCGGAACGCCGAGAAGCCCTCGTCCGGGGTCTGCGCCACCAGGTAGAGGGTGGCGCCGTCCGGCGAGAACGCTAGGTCGGCGGCGTCGACCTTCAGATCGGTGAGCTTGCGGCTCTTGCCGCTCGCTACTTTGAGCAGGTGCACCTGCGCCGGTTCGCTGGGCAGCACCCCGGCGCCGTCACCGCGCCAGCGACTGCGGGTTATGCGCCGCGGCAGGCCCGTCTTGGCGGGGCCGTCCTCCCAATCGCCGCGCGTGAGGTACGCGATCTGCTTGCCGCTCGGGTGCCAGGTGTACTCGCCCACGCCCGCGCGGTGCTGGGTGAGGCGGCGCGCCTCGCCGCCGGCTAGCGGCATGAGGTAGAGGTTGGGGCTGGCGCCCTCCTCGCGCACGCTCAGGAACGCCAGCTGGTCGCCGCTGGGGGAGAAGCGCGGCGTGGTGTCGCGGTAGGCGCCCTGCGTGAGCTCCGTTGCCTTCGGCTTGCCGCGGCCGCCTAGGTGGTAGAGCTCGATGCGGCTGCGGTAGCGCGGCGGTTCGTACTTGCCGTCCTTGCTTTCGGTCGCCGAGCTGCCCGCCACCTGCACCTTGCTGGGCGCGCCACCCTTAGCGCTCACGATGCGCGTCACCACCACGGCGGCGGTCTGGCCGCCGGGCGCCAGCTGCGGGTCGGACACGAACGCCATGTCCAGCAGGTCCGTACTGCTCACTCGTCTCGGGGTTCTTGCCACGTTCGACTCCTCTTCGGTGGTTGGTGGTGAAGGTTCGTTACAGGGTTCGTTACAAGGTTCGTGCGGGCGCCGCGTGCGGACGGCGGGCAGTACACCGAGCCCGCAGGCGCACGGCCGTGTTGCTCAGCTCGAGCGGCGCCCGTTCTGCACGGCGTACAGCAGCACCCCGGCCGCCACGGCCGCGTTGAGCGAGCTGACCTTGCCGGCCAGCGGTATGCCAACCAGCTCGTCGCACCGCTCCCTCACCAGCCGCCGCATGCCCGTTCCCTCGGAGCCTATCACCAGCGCCACCTCGCGGTCCCAGTCCACCTGCTCGGGCGTGGTGCGGGCCGCGCCGTCGGCGCCGTACACCCACACACCGCGTTCCTTCAGGCGCTCGATGGTGGTGGGAATGTTGGGCACCACCACCAGCGGCAGGTGCGCCGTGGCGCCGGCCGAGGCCTTCACCACCACGGCGGTGATGGGGGAGGAGCGGCGCCCCTCCATGACCACGCCGTGCGCGCCGAGCGCCTCCGCACTGCGGATGATGGCGCCCACGTTACGCGGGTCGGTTAGCTGGTCGAGGAGCACCAGAAGCAGCCGCTCACCGCGCTGCTCGGCTAGCGCGAAGGCCTCTTCCAGGTCGCTAGTGGTGACCTCGGGCAGCTGCGCGGCCACGCCCTGATGCTGGGTGGTCTTGAGCGCCTGGTCGAGCCGGATGCGGGGCACCTTCTCGAGCCGCACGCCGGCCTCGCGCGCCGCGCGCTCGAACTCCTTGAGAGCGCCGGCCTGCACGCCGTCGGCCACCAGCACGCTCTCCACCTGACCATCGCGTAACGCCTCCAGAACGGCGTTCCTGCCGTAGATCCACATGGCGC
>CAZFFG010000158.1:0-3514 GCA_964518275.1 uncultured bacterium
ACCACGTCGTTGATGTTGGCGCGCCTGCTCTGGCCCGGGACCTGCAGGGTGCCGCACGGGTCGCCCTGATCGAGCGGGAACGGGATGGTCCAGGGCCCGTTCACGAACGTGTCGACGACGAACTGGCGGTGCTTCGCCCACCACATCCAGCAGATGGCGTCTAGGCTGATGAAGGCGTCGAAGGTGACGTCGAGGTTGTTCATGGCCAGGAGCGAGGCCCACACGGTGCCGTGCGAGTGCCCCAGGAGGACGACGCGGGTGGGGTCCACGTAGCCGTCGATCCATTCGCGCTTGACCTCATCGAGGTACGCCTGCACCTGCAGGTAGCCGGGCTCCACCTCTTGACTGATCTCGCTGAAGTGGGCGGTCACGAAGGAGGAGGCGCTGAAGGTCTCGATGTTCTCGAAGCCCAGCTCCTCGTAGGCGCGCACCACCCCATCGAGAACGGCAACGCCGCCCGTGGACTCAGAGGCCTTGTCGAGGTACGACCAGGTGTCGCGTGTGTTGCAGACCAACCCGCAGTGACCGGAGATGGCGATGATGACGAGGTCTGGTGCGTCGGCTGGCCTAAGGGCGTTAGGCGGCACGCCCGACGGGTCGGGGGCAGGCACGCCGAGCGGTCCGCTGCCGGCCGAGGTGCGGCCGGCGGCGGCTTGCGCCAGACGCTCGTCGCTAGCACCTGGTGCGCAGGCCGCGAACAGGGCTAGCAGCCCCAGCACGCACAGGAACGGGATGGAATGGCGCAGGCTCATGCGAAGGCTTAGGTTACCCGCTACTGACGTGAGAACTTGTCATCGAACGTTCACCGCCCGCAGGTTCCCGCCGGCGTGGCCGTGGGCTCAGTCGCGCGTCAGCTCCGACAGGATCTCGATGTGGTGCGTCTGCGGGTAGAGGTCGAACGGTTCCATGCGCGTGAGGGTGTAGCCGCGCCCCTCGAGGTCGGCCACGTCACGCGCCCAGGTAGCCACGTCGCACGAGACGTAGATGAGCCGCCCGGCGCCCGCCGCGCCTATCTCAGCGCGTAGCTCGGCGGCGAGGCCCGCGCGGGGCGGGTCTACCACCAGCAGGTCGGCGTCGGTCGGCAGGGGGGCGGTTCGCGCGTCGGCCCGCACGAAACTGACGTTGCCGACGTTCAGGCGCGCGGCGTCGCCCTCTCCCCTAGCTATTGCGCTGCGGTCCACCTCCACTGCGGTCACGGCGTCGAAGTTCCTGGCTAGGTGCAGCGCTATGGCGCCGCCGCCGGCGAAGAGCTCCCATGCGTGCCGGCCGCTGCCCGCCCACTCAACCAGCTGCCGGTAGAGCAGGCCGGCGCCCTCGGCGTTGGGCTGCGCGAAGGAGCTGGCGTTAACGGTCAGGTCGAGGTCGCCTAGGCGCTGAAGGATGGTGCGCCTGCCCGCCAGCCGTTCCACGCCGCGCCGGAAGCGGCCACGCGGGTCGTAGGGGGCGCTGGCTACCCCCGCCACGCCAGCATGCACGAGCGCGTGCGCCAGCGGCAGGAGCTTACGGGCGGGAGCGGTGGTGACGATGGCTAGGAGCGCCTCCCCAGCGTCGTTGGCGCGGATGACAAGCTCGCGGGCCCCGACCGCCATGTGGGCGCGCAGCTCCACCGCCACGCGCCAGGCGGCGTTCACCGCGTCGGTGGCGGTAGGGTCCTCACCTAGAACCACCACGTCGCTGCTGCCGGGCCAGCGGTAACCGAGGCCAGCGTGGGAGGTAGCGGGCTGGATGACGCTGCGGTAGCCCCACTCGCGGGGCGCGGGTCGCACCGGGGGCACCGCCGGCTCCGCGCCGCCTTGACCGCGGGCGCGGCGCAGGCTGTCGACGACCACCTCACGCTTCACCTCGAGCTGCTTCTGGTAGGTCATGTGGGCGTAGTCGAGGCCTGGGTGCACGTGCGGGAGCACGCGTTCTGGCGCCGCGCGCACCACGCTGAGGGTGCGTCCCATCCACACGCCCCGCTTAGGCTCCACCCTCGCCAGCACGCGCTCACCGGGGATGGCGCCCGTGACCAACACGATCTCGCCGTCATGCTTGCGAGCGAGGGCCGAACCGCCGTGCACCATCCGTTCTACTTCGAGTTCCAGCGCGCCCTCAACCATGGCTGGAGTGTAACCGCCGCCGACCTGCGCCACGTACCGGAGGACGGTTGGCGGCCGTTGCTATACTGAACGCATGAAGCGCTCCCTACAAGAAGTCGTGGAGCTGGTCGTCTTCGGGCTCGTGGCCCTTCTGCTTGGCACCGCGCTTGTTTGGGTGCTCGGCTGGGTGCTGGCGCTCGGTGGAGCGCTGCTGAAGGCGCTCGCCGGCCTGTTGTGGCTGCTCCTCCGGTTCATCGTCCCCATCGCCATCGTGGCGGGCCTCGTCTACTTCCTCGTGAAGGCGCTGCAGAGCAGGAGCTCCGGCACCGCCGCCGCTCCCGCGGGCAACGCCTCGGCTACGGCCAACGGCAGCGCTGCCGCTGCCGAAACCACTGTTCAGAACGCGCAAGACGCCGCCCAAAGCGTGCTGGCCAGCGCCGAGACAGCGGTGGCGGAGGCCTCTGATGCCACCGACGCGGCCAGCACTACTGAAGACTTCACGGCCGAAGTCGATGCTCCCGAAGCCCACGACACTTCTGCCGAAGCATCAACTGACGCGCCGGCCACCGACGGTGAGCCCGGCTCAGCCGACGACAAGGCCTGAGTTACACGCGTAACCGCCTGCTCGTCACCCTCCTGATGGTCTTGAGCGCAGCGCCGGTCTTGGTGGCGTTGGGTAGCAACAGCGTGAACCCTGCCAGCCACATCGCCGCTGCCCTCAGCGACGCCGCCGCGCTGTACGCGCTGAACTGCTCCGTCTGCCACGGGCCCAGTGGTGGCGGGCTGGAGGAGGCGCGCTTGGTGTTCCCGCCCGAGGAGCGTCACTGCACGCGCTGCCATAAGCCCAACAACCCCGTGGTGCAGCCGCTCTCGCGGCCGTTCATCGACAACGACATGTTCCCCGTGGGTCAGCCTCCCGCGTTGGTGGCCTCCACGGCGGCAACGGGGGCGGGCGACGGTTCCGAAACAGCATCCGCCGCCCCGACCATGGCCGCCGTAGCTACGCCAGCCGCGCTACACGCGTACCTGAAGGCCACCATGCCGCGCTACGAACCGGGTCGCCACAGCGACGCCGAGTACTGGCTTTTCGTAGCGCATCTGTTGGAGCTGAACGGCCGCAACGACGCCGTGAGGCTGGCGACCGAGGCGGCGTACGAGGCGGGCTGGCGGCCTCCCGAGTTGCGGTAACGACGCATTCGGGCGCGCCCGCCAACCGGTCGGTCAGCCCCCCAGCCACCGTCAGCCCCCGCGCTAGCGACCCGAGCGCGGGTCGAGAACGTCGCGGAAGGCGTCGCCCAGCAGGTTCCAGCCAAGCACGAACAGCAAGATGATGAGCCCAGGCCAGAACGACACGTACCAGTAGTAGAACGGCTGCCCGGGCGGGCCGATGATCCAGTCGCGCCCGAACGAGATCATCTGTCCCCAGTCGGCGTAGC
>CAZFFG010000159.1:0-3493 GCA_964518275.1 uncultured bacterium
GGCGTATCCGTCGGGGATTAAGGGATTGGCCTTTATAGCAAGAGTAAAGTCATCAAGACCACCGATGGTGTAGTTCATAGACAACTTGGTGTGGCCGCGGTTGAGGTAGGCTGACACCAGCTTGGGTGACAGCCGGATAACCTCGTTGTAGGTTTGTATGGCTTCCTCGTAGCGTTTGCCGTTGATCTGCGCTATGCCCTTATTTACCAATAGGTTTATATTCTCGGGGTTGTATTCAAGACCCTTGGTGTAGTCCTGATCTGCCTCTGAAGTAAGTCCCAGCTTTTGTCTGATAACTCCCCGCAGGTTATATCCTTCTACATAATAAGGGTTGATTTCAAGAGCTTTGGTGATATCTTGTTCGGCACCTTTTAGGTCATCGAGGCTATATTTGCCTATTGCCCTGTAGTAGTATGGTTCACTAAGATAGGGTTTGGCTTTGATAATTTGGTTGAAATACTGAATAGCAAGGACATAATCTTCGAAATACAGGGCGTTCCGGCCGATTATCATCATTCGGTCGGTGTCAATCTGGGCAAAGGTTGGAATAGTGTTGCAAGTTGTCAGAAAGCACAATATGTAGAGAATCTTTCTCATTTGTTTTAGATTATGCGTTATACCTGTGCCCTTATTTATATTTGAATTCCACAGTTAATGATGATTTGTTGCCGACTTTATCGCTAATCTGTAATTCCAGATCTTGCGGAACCCCCGGTTTTATTCTCAGGTTTCTGAAGAAACCGTTGAGTCTGTTGCTTTTCAGGTCTTAATAGAAGAGCATCCACTAACAATTGATATAACAATTATAAGAATCTATACCTGAAAAGTCATCCTTTATCTCGATACTTATTTTCTCATTATTGCTATAGTCCATGCCAGCCGGTGCTCCCACTAGTTTAATAGTCGGCGGTACAGTGTCAATGGCCAGACAGTAGATTCCTGCTTCACGAGTACGAATCTTCATATTGCCATCTTCGACCTTGCCTCCTGCATAGCTTAGCTTACCCTTACTGATACTTGCACCGGTCAGTCCCTTGACTCCCTTGTACTCGTCAGGGATGGGGATGGTGATATCAAAGTAGTTGTGTACCGGGACATCCTCGCTCAGAACTTTAAAATAAGTACCTATTCCAATACCATTGCCGGGTATCAGTTCAAAGACCGCCGGAACCTTAGTATAGAACGAGTTGGCCGGGAAGCGCGCCTTGAAGTTGTCTATACTTATAAAATACGGATTCAAAGGATCTATGTAAAGTAGATGTTGTTCAGCCCCCTTGGTTGCTTCCGGACCTGCTTCAATTCCCTTCATTTTAAAGGAAAGGCGTGAGGTGTTGCCGTAAGGGTCAGCTATTTCATATTCAAGGTCGTAGGCCTTGCCGGGCTGAGTCTGAATACGGCCACGCTCCGGTGTGGTTGTGTATATTGGCAGTCGGTTGTTTTCATCAACAAAGCTTTTCTGGATGGTCTTTCCGGTGCTTTTCCTGAAAGCATAGTCAATATGACTGTTGACATAGCGTGTCTCATGAAAATGGAAGCCGTCCATACTCGACATGAACCACTGGCTCGAGTTTACCATCAGTTTGATTGTATAGATGCCGTTACGTCTCCAATTCTCCCCGGCATAGTCAATAGTCTGGACGCCAACACCTATCGTGCCGCTAACCATGATATCGGGGTTGCCTTTGAGGTGGTAGCGACCATCATGAAAGACAGCAGGAATATATAGTGGTTGGCTGCTGCCGTTAATAGTACTGCCTTCATCAAGAGGGTAGATGCGAATAGCCTCGATCACCGGGGGCGTTTCATCTGTGACAGGCATTTCGAAGAAGTGCGGGTTGATGGGGCGTTCTCCGTCAGTTTCACGAACTTCGAAGTGGAGGTGAGGACCACCTGACCCCCCCGAGTTGCCTGATAAGGCAATGAGTTCGCCTCTTTTGACCGGGATTTCACCTGGCTGGAAGTTAACATCCAGGGCAAAGGTTTTCTTTTGGTACTGCAATTCGGTAACTATAGCATCTATCTTATCGGAAAACCATTCACAGTGTGCATAGACCGAAGTATAGCCATTGGGATGGGCTATATACAGGGCCTTGCCGTATCCTGTGGGGGATACAGCAATACGAATTACATAACCGTCGTCAATCGCGGTGATTGGAAAACCAGTTCTTTGATCCGTTGTAAAATCAATACCAGCATGGAAGTGACCCGTGCGGATTTCCCCGAAACTGCCGCTAATTGTCGTTGGGTTACTTAGCGGAAAGTGGAAATTCCATTGAGGATAATTTCCTGTTGAGGCATTAAGAGTCAGGCTTAGAAAGGTGATTGCTAAAATTACCCGTGGTGACAGGCAGCGGATCAATATAGTGTGCATACTATGCTAATGTTATCTTAAGTGAGATCGCTAAAATAATGAAATTATGGTACAATTCTCAGACCAAAAGGAATGCAGGCTCAGTCAAATATGAAATTTTACCTGATATAAGCAACCATGGCAGAAAAACAACATCAATTGATCAGACAATGAGAAACTGACAAATCAAATATGTCAAACTAAACAGTAAGAAGTATGAAAAAGTTTTTGTTGTGGAGCAGCCTGTTGAGCCTTGTGTTTTTATTGCCTGCGTGCGAGGATGATGATGACTCCTATTCTCTGGGTAAGTATTGGGTAACAACAGGAACGGTTTCAACTTACGGAACAAAACCCTATGTGATAACCACAGATAATGGAGATGTACTGTACCCCTCGTCATCGTCCATTCCGTGGTTTAATGTTTATGATGGGATGCGAGTCTGGGTCAACTATACGATCCTGGGTGACACTAATGGGAGAGAGGATATAGACTATTGGGTCAAGATTAATGATATGAGCGAGATCCTCACAAAGGGTATCTTTATGCTCACACCTGAGAAGGAGGATAGCATTGGGCATGATCCGGTTGAGATAAGAGATTACTGGTTTACCGGCGACTATCTTACAATTATCTTCAGGTATGGCGGTGGAGGAACTATACATTTTATCAACCTGGTTCAGGATGTTGACAATCCTGAGAATGAAGATGGGTTGCCTGTCCTTGAACTGCGACACAACAGGCGGGATGACAGGAAGAACTACCTGATGCAGGGTACTGTATCATTCAATCTTGCGGCATTAAAGAAAGAGGGATCAAATTCAGTATCTTTCATCCTGAAAGCTAAAAATTTCAGCGACCGGGACGACTTTGAAAAGGAGCTGACTTATGAATATGGTGAGTAACTGATAGTTTCAAACCTCCTGCTCAAATCGCGGTTATTTTTTTCAAAAAGTGTTTTTGATATTGTGCAATATTCCTATCTTTGCAGCGCATTTGAGAAATCAAACCGCAGTTTGGAACGGTTCCGTAGCTTAATTGGATAGAGCACCTGGTTACGGCCCAGGAGGTTGGGGGTTCGAATCCCTCCGGAATCACGAAAGGGCGGCAAGACTTGAGAAAGTTTTGCCGCTCTTCGTTTTTAT
>CAZFFG010000160.1:0-3489 GCA_964518275.1 uncultured bacterium
TGAAGCCCCTATCTGCCCGGATCCTCACCATCGTGGCTGCGGTTCCGGCTGGATTTAGCACCCGCCTACATGAAGACTGGTTGCTGCGGCGTTACAGGGCCAGGTCCCTCGGCCGCTCTCGATAAGTCCGCCTTGAAGCGCGTGGCCCGTGGGGCGGAGCTGCTCGCGGCGCGTTCGCCGGTTAGGCGCGCGGCTGCGATGTGAGAGTAGAACATGGCGGCGGGCCGCCCCGCAAGGGGAGCCGACACGTTACCCCCGAACCGGGCGCGCGCCCGCGCTATACACTCACGGTCGTGACCACCACCGCCATTTACCCCATGCTTGACCTACAGAGCGAGGTGCGCGAGCTGTGGGACGAGATCCAGCCCGCTGTGGAGCGCGTGCTGCGGAGCGGCGCCTTCGTGGGCGGGCCGGAGGTGACGGAGTTCGAGGAGAACGCCGCCCGATACTTAGGCGTGAAGCACGCTCTGGGCCTCAACTCCGGCACGGACGCGCTCATCCTCGGCCTAGAGGCGTTGGGCATCGGCCCTGGTGACGAGGTCGTAACCACCGCCTTCAGCTTCTTCGCCACCAGTGAGGCGGTGCTGCGCCTAGGCGCCACGCCCGTGTTCGTGGACGTGGATCCGGTGACCCTCAACATGGATCCGGAGCTGGTTGCGGCGGCGCTCACCGAGCGCACCAAGGCGCTGTTGCCCGTGCACGTTTTCGGCCTGCCGGCTCGCATCGATGAGCTGGTCGCCCTGGCCCACGCGCGGGGGCTTCACCTGCTGGAGGACTGCGCACAGTCGTTCGGCGCCCGCTTCGAGGGCCGCCACCTAGGCTCTTTCGGGGCGCTGGGCGCATTCAGCTTCTACCCCACCAAGAACCTGAGCGCTTATGGCGACGCCGGCATGCTTACCACCGACGATGATGGCCTAGCTACGCGCATCAGGAGCCTACGCAACCACGGCTCGAGCCCAACGAACAAGTACCTGCACGAGGGTTTGGGACATAACTCGCGCTTGGACGCCATCCAGGCGGCGGTGCTGAACGTGAAGCTGCGGCACGTGGAGCGGTTGAACGAGCGCCGCCGGGAGCGCGCTGGTGCTTACCGGGCGGCGTTGGCGCATGTGCCGCAGGGGCCGGACGCTCTGCTGTTGCCGCCGGAGCAGCCGGAGCACGTGTACCACCAGTTCACGGTGCAGCTGCCTGAGCGTTTGCGGGAGCGCCTGGAGGTGGAGCTGGCTGCGCGGGGCGTGGCCTTCAGCCGCTTCTACCCGACCCCGCTCACGCGTCAGCCTGCCGGCGCGAACTTCGGCGAGGCGCCGCTCGCGGAGGCAGCCTGCCGGCAGGTGTTGTCGCTGCCCATCCACCCGTGGTTGCCTGACGCGGCCATAGCGGCCGTGCAGGGCGCGGTGGACGCGGTGTTCGCCTGATCGCCGTTAGCGGCCGCTGCCACATGCGTCTCAGGCGCGAGCGATAGCATCGGCGTATGCCTTCAACTCTCGATGCTTACCGTTCGCCTGACCGGTTGCTGGCTCGCATTCGCCTTCACGAGCGCTTCGCTAACCGCAGCTTCGACTTGCACCGTTGGCTCCTGGACGAGTTGCTGGAGCCGCAGGCCGGGGGCGCGCCGCTGGTGCCTGCCGTGGCGAGCGTGCTTGAGGTCGGCGCTGGCACGGGGCGGCTCTGGGAGGTTGGGCGTGACCGGGTGCCTTCTGGCTGGTCGTTGACCTTGACGGACCGCTCGGAGGGCATGCTGGGCGCCTTGTTCCGGTTGGTGAGCGATAGCGGCCTCGCTGCTACCGTGACCCACGCCGACGCCACGCATCTGCCGTTCGCCGACGGCGCGTTCGATTTGGCGATCGCTAACCACATGCTTTATCACGTGCCCGAGCCGAGTAGGGCTATTTCGGAGCTGCAGCGGGTGCTGCGCCCGGGCGGACTCCTGGTGGCGGCCACTAACGGCGCTGGTCACCTGCATCAGATCGTGGCTGTGGCGCGCGAGTTGCAGGGTTTGCCTGGCGTGTCCCTGATGGGGGTGGAGCCGCTGTCGTTCACGTGCGAGTCCGGGGAGGCGCTGTTGGGCGCCAGCTTCGGGAGCGTGGAGCTGAGGCGCCAGAACGACCAGCTGGTCGTCACGGATGGGGCGGCTCTGCTCGATTACTTGCGGTCGTTGGTGCACGTGGCCGCTGAGGCACCGGCCAGCACGGTCGAGAGGCTGCGCGCCTGGGAGGAGCGGGTGTTGGCGTTGCCGCTGCCGTTCGTGGTCGATCGCGCTAGCGGTGCGTTCTTCGCACGGGCATGAGGGTGGGCGTGAGCCCACGCGGCGGCCCCGTTAGCAAGGCCGCGGTTGTTAGGGTCCACAGGACCCTCGGGATTTTCGCCTTCATGTGGCAAGTTGAGCCCGAAACTTGCCATAAGAACCCGAAAAACCGGAGGGAACCCGACAGGGCATGAACGCTCTGCCGCCAAGCCGCCGCCAGCAACGCGGGCGCGACGCAACCCGGGCAAGTCCAACCACGCACCACCGCGCACCGCCCCATGACCACACCCGGACCCCGGTGACGTAGCATCGGACGCATGAGCACGAACCGTAGCGCGTTGAGCTCCGCTCAGCTCCTCCAGATCAAAGACCAGGTCGTCCCGCTCGCCCGCGAGGTGGGCCGCTGGGCTAAGGGCCGCCACGACCTGCACCACGGCGGTAAGAGCCAACTGGCCGTCAACGTGAAGACCGTGCCCGGCGATGTCGTCACCGAAGTAGACGTTGAAGCGCAACGCCGCATCGTGCAAGAGCTGCGCGAGCTCTTCCCCAGCTTCGGGCTGCTGGGCGAAGAAGACCTACTCGACCTCGGCAAGCCCGGAAACGAAACCGACCCCAACCCCGAAACCGCTGCCGCCCCGCTGTGGGTGATAGACCCCGTGGACGGCACCCACAACTTCGTGAAGGGCTACCCCAGCTTCTGCGTCTCCATCGGCCTGGTCGAGGAAGGCCGGAGCGTGCTGGGCGTCATCTACGACGCGGGTACCGACGCCGTTTACTGGGCCGTGCAAGGCGAAGGCGCGTGGCGCGAGGACGAACGCATCAGCCTCACGCCGAGGCCGCTGGACCAAGCGCTCATCGCCACCAACTTCACCCCCGTCTCGCGCGGCAACATCGGCCACCGCGACTTCTTCGTGGGCCTGGCGGAGCGCTCCGCCGGGGTGAGAGCCAGCGGCTCCGCCTGCCGCGACTTCTGCTTCGTGGCCGAAGGCACCGTGGACCTGTTCTGGCAGTTCGGCCTGCGCGCGTGGGACGTAGCGGCGGGCATCGTGCTCGTCCGCGAAGCGGGCGCCGAAGTGCGCGTGCTCAACGCCGCAGACGACTGGCTGACCGGAGGCCCCATCGACATGGTGGTGGCCGCGCCCACGCTGGTGGACGAGGCCCTCGCCGTGGGGTTACCCCTCCTGACGTAGGCGGACTAACGAGCACCACCGACGACCGGTATACGCCGGTTGCATAATCTCTCA
>CAZFFG010000161.1:0-3452 GCA_964518275.1 uncultured bacterium
CGGACTGTTCGCATTCATGTGGGGTGTGGCGCTCATCGTGTTCAGCTTCCGGCTAAGAAGGCTACGGGCGTCATGACGGCCAAAGCCACTCAACCAGCCTGCTGATAACCCTCCCACCACATCGCCAGCACCTCAGCCACCCTGCAGTGCAGGGTCGAGCCTGCCACGCACTGTGTTGTGTGCGGACGGAATGCGCCACGGCCAGCGCAACCGCGCAACGGTATCATCGGATTACCAATGAAGCTGAGAACGCTTGGCGCGCTCGCGCTCGAAGGCAACGGCATGAGCCGCCCCAAGCCGCTCCTATTACTGGCATACCTGAGTCTTGAGGGCGCCAAGAGCCGCCGCTTCCTCGCGGAGCTGTTCTTCGCTGACTCGGTGGACCCGCCGGACGCGCTCTCCACCACCGTCGGGCGTCTCAAGAAGGCAGGGGTGCTGACCGCCGAGGCCAACGTGATCGGCACCACGGTCGAGTCCGACGCCCGGCAACTACTAGCGGCGCTGGACACCGGCGCCACGGCGCGAGCCGTACAGCTGTACCGCGGCCCCTTCCTGGGCGGCCTGGACCTGCCGCTCGGTACGGAGCTGGAGGAGTGGGTGTTCGACAGCCGCGAGTTCATAGCCGAAAGGGTACGCGGCGCGCTGTTGAAGATGGCCGATGCGGAGCTAGTCGGCGGCAACGACCTCCTAGCCGAGCAGCACGCGCGGGCGGCTTACGAGCTAGCCGGCGCGGCGGAGCCCAAACCCGAGGTGCTGATACGACTGCTGAGGCTGCTGGGCGCCTTCGGGGCTGCCGACAGTGGCGTGGCCGTGCGCATAAGGCAGCAAGCGCGCGAACTCGGTATCGAGCCGCACCTCAGCCAGGCGCACAGCCGGGCCCAGCGGTCGGTGACGGCGCCGGCCCAACAGCCGCTGCCGAGCCCGCCCACCACTATGATCGGCCGCGACGAAGAGCTCATCGAGATCGGTCGGCTGTTAGGCGCCCGCGAGTGCCGCCTGCTGACCCTGCACGGTCCCGCCGGCAGCGGCAAGAGCCGCCTAGCGCTGCAGGCCGCCTCCGACCTGCTGCTAACGGGTGGCTTCGCCGGCGGCATCGTCTTCGTGGCTGCCGAGACCATAGCAGATCCCCAGCTGCTGCCGACGGCCATCAGCGAGCGCGGCGGCGGCGGCGACCTCGGCGGCCCCGACCTATGGTCAGCGCTGGCAGAGACGGTGGGCCACCGGCAGCTACTCATCGTGCTCGACGGCTTCGAACACCTCATCGCGGCCGCGCCAAAGTTGCGCTGGCTGCTGCGCTCATGCCCCCAGCTCAAGCTGCTGGTCACCTCCAGGCAGCGGCTCAACCTGGCGGAAGAGTACACGCTGCCCATCGCGGGGCTTAAGCTGCCGTCCGATGACCTGGCGGTCGAAGACGCGCTGCTTTCGGAGGCCCTCCAGCTCTTCTTGCGGCGCGCCCAGAGCACCGACGTGCGTTTCCGGCTCACCGCCGCGGACCTGCCCGCTGCCCTTAGGGTGTGCCGCGCCGTAGACGGGCTGCCGCTGGGCATCGAACTGGCCGCTGCGTGGACGCGCTCGCTTCCGCTGGAGGCGCTAGCGAACAGCCTCGAAACCGACCTGCTCACGCTGGCGCAACGTCACGTCGACGTCGGCTCGCGGCACCCGAGCCTGCTCACGGCGCTGGAGCACACGTGGAGCCAGCTCTCGCCCCAAACCCAAGCCGTCTTACCCGCACTGGCGGTGTTCCGCGGCGGCTTCCGCCGCGAGGCCGCCGCCGAGGTGGCGGACGCTACCATCCCTTTGCTGATGGACCTGGTTGACGCCTCTGTGGTTCACATGGATCGCACTGGCCGCTTCGACCAACACACGCTCCTCAGGCAGTTCGCGCTGAACCGGCTCGGGCAGCTGGGGGCCGCTGCGGAGCGCACTAAGGCCCGCCACGCCGCGTACTACGCCCGCCTGCTGGCTGGGGCCAGCGCCCTACCGAGCAGCACCGACCCCCACGCAGCGTTCGCGCTACTTCAGGAAGAGGAGGCCAACTTCTTAGCCAGCCTGGAGTGGGCGGCACGCAACGGGAACGCTCAGGTACTGATCACACTGGCGGAGCCCCTACTGTGGTACTTCCCCATGACGGGCCGGTTCGCCACCGGCAGCGACGTTTTCGCTCGCGCGCTGGCGCAGCTCCCCGCCGCTGCGGGTCCCGACTTGGACGAAGCCGCCGCTAGCCTGACCCTCGGGCAGGCGTGGCTGGCCCGCTACGCCGGCAACTTGGCAGAAGCACAGCAGCTGAGTGTGGTCGGCGAGCGCCTGGCGCGGTCAGCGGACTCTCCCCTCCAGCTGGTGAGGGCCCTAGATCTGCGTGGTCAAGCGTTGACCTACGAGGGCCGGTTCGCCGAGGCGCACGCGCTGCTTCAGGAAGGTGTGACCGTGGCGCGCCGGCTCGGCCACCCGTTGCGCCTGATCCGTATCCTCTGCAACCTGGCCTTGCTGGACGCGCTGGCCGGCCGCGTGACCAGCGCCACCGCGCTGCTTAAGGAGGCCCTCGAGCCGTTCGAGCAGCAGACAGTGCCCGTGGGCTTCGACACGGTGGCAGTGCTGCTCGCGCAAGGCGTGACCTGCCTGTGCAGGCTAGACCCGCGAGCCGCCGTACAGGTTTTGGGCGAAGCGTTGGAGTTGGCCAAAGAGCTTTCGTACTTGGGGCCAGTACCGACGCTTAAGGCGCTCCTGGCACAGGCCCTGGTTGACAGCAGCGGCGACAGCGAGGCAGGGGCCGCTCTAGTGCGTGCAGGGGCCCTAATAACGAATGGGCTGACCATGGTTGAGCGCAGCCAGGAGGCCATGGCGACCAGCATGCTGCACGGCGCTGCAGCCGGCCTGGCGGTGCGGCAGGGCCACTACGATCACGCCGTGCAGCATGGGCGCACCGCTTATCACGTGGCCCAGGCGGCGGGTAACCAAGTCATCAAGCTCTGGTCGCTGCCGCACCTGATGGCCGCGTACGCTGCGCAAGGCGATACTCAGCGAGCGCTGCGGTTAGCCGCCGTCGTGTCCGCGCAGCGAGCCAGCCCCCAGTGGCTCAAGCAGGCCGTGGCGAGCTTAGAGCCCAAGCTCATGCTCGGTCCGGCCCGGCAGCCGCGCCAACACGGCGACGCCGCACAAACACGGTGGGAGAGCTCGGACCTAGGCGAGCTCGTGGGTGTGTCCGGCTGAGTCGGCGCACGACAGACGCGGGCCTTGTCGGCCGCTCCTTGCGTCAGCCGTTCTGCCACCACAGCGCCAGCGTCTCGGCCAGCAGCCTGGCGGTGAGCAGCTCGCTGCGCCCGCTTGGGTCGAGGTTGGGTGCTAGCTCGGTGACGTCCATGCCCACCAGTTCGTTGCGCTCCAACGTAGCTTTCACCAGGTCGCGCACCTGACCGTAGGTCAGACCCTCGGGCTCCGGGCTGCTGGTGCCCGGC
>CAZFFG010000162.1:0-3413 GCA_964518275.1 uncultured bacterium
TTGTATGGATGTTCTTACACCTAATGTTGATACTAAGTGTACGCAACCGCCTTGTGATCTTTATCAACTGGGCATGGCTGTACCTGACCAAGAATTCATCACTAAGATTGATACTGATGCCTGAGGAGAAACTCAGGGAAGAGAATGCAGCATTTTTACAGAAGCACGGGGAGGCTCAGGACAGGGTTTTGTAGCCAGGAAGTATTGAATAGGGACAGTATATCACGTGCCAGGTACAGGTGGTCCAGGTTTTTGCAAAACAGAAATGACTCTGGGAGTGTAGTGTTATAGTACTTACTACATTGTGTTGATGCTGAGCCATAATTATTAAAGCCTGAATATGGTGCCGTTGCACCGTATTCAGGCTTTTGGACAGATAATCAAAACTTCTTTTTATTCAAGGAAGAGTATCCAGTAGGGTGATATTCCTACTTCTATAGTTTTAAATAAATTTCCTGAGGGGTCATAAATACTGACCTCTCCGGCTTCAATTGCAGAGATGCCTAGCATTACATATACGTCATTTGTAAATGGGTTTACACAAACACCCTGAACCCCTGTAAGACCGGAAGCAAATTCTTCAAATTCGCGGGATTCAGTATCAAAAGCCCAAATGGCACCCTTTTGCACCCAGTTACCAGGTGTGTCTTCAACCCATGAAGCAGCACAGACATAAAGTGTGCTCAGATCCTTGTTGGCACTTAGGATATTACCATAGCTGGTACTTATTCCATCAAGACTGTAGGTAGCTTCCAGCTTGTCTTCAGTTGTATTGATGTAAGCAAGTCCTGTACTCTCACTTGGATCAGTCCAGGTGGAGATCAGGGTAGCATATAGGTTACCATCCTTATCCTGTTGGAGATAGGAACTTACGGATGGAATATCAATATAATCTACATCATGTGAGTCCAGGTCTATTACTGCAATCTTTGGGCTAAAACCAAGTGATGCATAGAGCTTATTGCCTACAATAGCAAGACCTTCGGGACCTCCCGGAACTGTTATTTTTTCTTCTACTTTACGGTTTTCTATGCTATATACAGCTATATAGGAGTTGGCCATGTCGGTATCATATCCATCATTGCCATAGCATGATATATACAGGTAGTCGCCTTTGCCTACATAGTAACGAGGGATTTCAAGGCCTGTCCTAACAGCATTGCCAGTTGGGCGAAAATGCAGGTCAAAAGTGATAAGCTCATCTGTCACATTACCCACTATGTAGATATTGTTATTGTATTCAGCGCCATACTGTATATTGGAGTATAGTGTCATTCCGGGGTTCTGGTTTTCAAAATACTCGTTTGTCACCTTATCATTTCTGAAATCGTAGCGAGTTACACTTGCACCTCCCATACTATAGGTACCGTAGTTTAGAATATAAGCTCCGGTAATATCCTCGTTAAACTCACCTTTCTTATCGTCGTCATCGTTTGAGCATGCGCTAAACGACAGAGCTGTTAACAATGCCAGGCTCCAAAGCAGGCTGTTGCGTAAATCAAAAATTCGTCTTTGTGTTTTCATTGTATTATAAGATTTCAGTTAGTGAACAGATCAAGAGTCAGCGTAAGTCTAAAACTGCAGCCAGGCATTGCAAAAAATGCCTCATTCTGATAGTCGGTATTGAATATGTTGAGAACCTGAGCACTCAGGTTGTATGTATGTATTCCACTTGCAAGTCTGTAGCCTGTCGACAGGTTTGTAAGGCAATAAGAGGGAAGGGTATGGCCAACAGCATTGTAGTAACGCTGTCCGGTAAAACTGCCATCAATACCAAATGAAAACCCTCCCAGTTTTATGTCCGCGAAAATATTACCCATATGCTCAGGAGCGTATATCAGAGGTTTGTCTTTATTCTTGTTGATTACCGGATTCCAGGTATAGTTTAGACCTGCTTCGGCCAGGGCATGGCCGAAGTTTAGTACAGCACCTGTTTGCAGTTCGATACCCTTGCTTATCACACGATCAACATTTTGGGCTGTCCATTGAATAGAGCCCTTCCTCCATTCCTGATCAGCAGAACCTTCATTTGGGGAACTGCCAATTTCCCCTTCCACAAAACCTGGAATCCATTGTATCCAGTCGTCAACATCCATGTAAAAGACGTTTATGCGGGTTTTGAAATGTCCTTCATCTCCCTGATACAGGTAACTGATACCTGCTTCAACGTTGAATCCATCTTCCGGTCTGAGATCTGGATTTCCCCGTCTGCCCCAGTAACGGTCATTCAAGGTAGGGATACGGAAGCTTCTTGAAATACCTGCATTAATATTGAGTAGAGACCTTTCAGTACTTATTGTTTTATACTCCAGCATCAAGGCTGGAGTAAACGGTGCCTCAAAGCCGGTAGCAAGCATCTGTCTAAGGTTAACAGTGGTTTTGAGGTTTGTTATCGGCTCAATGAAGTATGAAAGATAGAGGTCGAGATGTTGTTCATAACTGACAGCTCCCGTGGGGTAGGAGTAAACATCCGGAATGATGTACTTGTACAAGGCTCCTGTTTTGAGTTCCCTACCCTTTTGATTCTTATGGCTGACAGACATTTCACCTATCAGTCTGTCAATTATGATAGTCTCATCCTTTTTCTTTCCATAAAGTTCCCAGTCGTGCACATAGCCAGCTCCAGCTTTGAAGTTTAGAGTCGAAGACTTTCTGTTATATTCAAGCCAGGAACGGAAATTCTTGTCATGCAGTTCAGGTGTGTCAGGGCGGTTGGATTGCATATTAGGCTGGGTTTGCTGCCAACTGTCAGAGTACCATAAGGTACTTGTAAATTGAGCCCCATTAGCGAAGCGCCTGTTAAGTTCCTGAAGAAAGCCTTTGTATTCGAGTGCTGCCCCCTGTTGCGTTTCCCTTACAGGTTTGGGGTTTGTCATGTAGTTTTCGTGATTGGGGTTGTTATACCCGAAATCATTTTCCTTGGAGAAGTAGTAGAGTCTGCTGACTGATTCCCACCTTCCATCACTAATGTAAATTCTGCTTCCATAGGATTGTTCCCCGAAGGAACCAGCTGAGGCACTGAGGCGAGCCCTGACTCCCCTCGCCCAGCTGTGTTGCTGCTCGAGATAGACTGTTCCACCTATGGAGCCTGAACCGTTGATTGCCGATGCACCTCCATACTGAAGACTGAGTCCGTCAAAAAGGTAGGTTGGAATAGACGCTGCATTTGTATGTCCAAGACTAAGAGAATTGAGGTCAATGCCACCAAGGAGTATAGATGTATGATTAGCAGAGGTTCCCCTAAACCTGATTGTTGAGACTCCTCCCGCATTACCTTTTACATATACCGGGGAAAGACGGGTGATAACCCTGTCAATAGTCGGTTCGGCAAGATACTCCAATTGAGTCTCTCCTATATGGTCGATTTTTGCTCCTGCCTGAAACTTACGGTAGTCACTGACCACAGTGACATC
>CAZFFG010000163.1:0-3405 GCA_964518275.1 uncultured bacterium
CGGCGTGGTACTGGCGATGGTGGGCATCATAGCTTCTTTCGGTGTCCATGCCGCCTTGGTAGAGCCTGAGGTGGTAGAGGTTGAGGTCGAGAGGGTTGTGCATCTGTCACACCCTCTTACCGCTATCCGGTTGGGGCGTGTGTCTGCCTACAATGCCGTGCCACGCCAGACGGATGACGACCCATCGACGGCATCGTGTGGCCCAACTATACCGGGAACGGTAGCATTGAGCCAAGACTTATTCTTCCGAGAGGACGGTCACAAATACAGGTGCGGTCAACGAGTAACCATCCTCACCGATAGGGGAGAGGTCTTCCCCAATCTGGTGGTGTGGGATACGATGAACCCTCGCTACTCCCTCACGGCTGATGTTCTCTGGCCCAACAATAACGAGGGCGAGGCGTTTGAGTTTGGAATCACTGAGGGGTGGCTGGTGTTCCATTAGTCTCCCGTGTGGATTCTAAGGCTTAGCAAAGTGTTCCCTAGTGTCTACCCTTAGGGGTGATGCTGCTGGCCCTTGTAGGCACGCAGTAGAGGTTCCCAGGCCATGTTTAGAAGGAGGATTAGGGTGAGTAACAGACTGGATGAGTTGGAAGACCAGATGACTGAAGTTCTTAGGAGGAAGAAGATACTGGACAAGGCACTTGAGTTCTACGATGCGGTTGACCCTTTCCACAAAGAGTATCCTCCGTTCCTAAGGGATATGCTGCTGGCAGTGGAGGAAAACCTAGCGAAACTGGAGGTTTGGGTTTACGACTCATGCGACGACCTGGAGGAGATGCTAAGATGATAGAAGTCTACCGATACGAGCATCCGTCCAACACCTCCGGCCCTTACGGATGGTGTTGGGCGGCCATGGACTTCCCGTTCCACGAGGAGTTCAATAAGATGCTGGACGACCATTGCGACGATGACCATCCCGTGCTCCCTTGGGAAGATGTTCTCATGGAGCTGGGATATGACCCCGAAGAGGTACCTGGGGCTCAAGTAGACTTGAAATGGGGATGTGTGACGGAGGAAGATTTGGATAGGTGGTTTGATGGATACCATGACCTGCTGGAAGAGGCGGGTTTCGTTCGCGCTAGATACCTAGTGCCAGAGGAGAACGTCACTAAACCTGACCCGTTCGGACAGGTAGCGTTCATTTCGGAGTACCTATGAGTAGCATCAAAGTGAGGTGGTCAGAGGAAGAGGATGCTCTCTTGCGCGAGTGCCAAAACGTAGATGAGTACATGACTAAGGCACTGGAAAGGGGGTACCCGTTCCGAACGTACCGTGCGGTGCAAACTCGGAGGTGGTCGCAAGGACTGGCCAAACCCCGACTCCCATTCACGCCAGAGGAAGATGAAATCATTCGACGCTACTACGAGAGTCACAAAAGCAGCGGAGTAGCTGCTGTGCTGGACTACATAGGTAAGCCACGCTCACGTGAGAGCATAATCCAACGCGCTAACGCTATGGGTTTGCGCCACCAAGCCAGACATAAGGCGCGTGCGTGGTCAGGAGAAGAAGAGGAACTACTCATAGACATCTACCCTTGGAAAGATGACCTGGCGGTACAAGAAGAGCTAAGGAGTAAAGGGTATCCTCGTACACTCATCGCAATACAACAAAAGGCATACTCTCTAGGGATAGAGAAAGGAGTAGATTACTACAATAGCTAGGGGATAAACTCTACCCTTAGAATTTAAGGTATTGACAAAATAAACTCTAAGGCTTATACTCCCTTATAATACGCGACCACGCGCAATGGCAGACAGGGTTAGAGAGTGAGGATAAAATGTACGTAAACTTCCATCCCAACAAAGAACAACTAGAAGTAAAGGTACAGAGACTATTCAATTTGGAGTACGGTGACTCTACTCATACTATAACTTTTACAAATGATGGTGCTGACATTACAGACCAAGTAACCATCTTTGTAAAGAGCCTTTCAGAAGCTCAACGCATAGCAAACCTCCTAAACAGAGACATAATGGACTTAGCGGCTGAAGCAGAAGAGTACGAACGTCAACAGGAGGAGGAGGGTGAACATGTTAGGGGCTAACGCACGAGCCAAGTCCGATTACTACGATGAAGGTGAAGAAGTAGAGTTCACGCCTGCGTTTGGTGATGAGATAGACTGGGCTGCGTTGATGGATGCTATCCGCGCAGAGATGCCCACTACCGCTCACGCCGAGGCCATTGATGAGCAGCTACTTCTTGATTGCATCGTGATTGAGTTGACCGAGCAAGGCATCTTAGACCGTAGCGTCACTAAAGGGTGGGCTAGTTAGGAATGAAAGACTTCCTGGAAATGGAGGAGACTCCCCTGAACAACGTAACGATTTTCATTCTGGTGGCGATTGTTGGGCTGGTGGCTCTCCTTGTTTGGGGGGCGTGGAACAAAGTCCGAGGCCCACGACCCCCCACCATAGATGACGACAGCGTGAGGGTATTGCGCTATGATTCCCGGACGCTTGTGTGGGATACCATCCCGATAGTGGTTGACAACTCCACCGTTGACCTGTATAGTTAACCTGGAAATGAAAGGATTCTTATGACTGACGTGGAGCGTAGGGAACGACGTGAGAGGATAGCGGCTCAGATGGTAGCTGCTATACTCTCTAACCCCGAGTATGCATTCGCCCCAAGAGAAGATGGAGTAGCTGCCGGGATTGAGGTAGCCGACATGCTCATCGACAAACTGGACAAGGGGAGCGAAGAGTGATTACGTTCTTGTGGATACTCGCATACTTACTGGTTGGCCTGGGAGTGTTTGTTGTTGTCCCAGACCACTGGATAGAGGATGATTTTGAGCTTGCCGCAGTTGTTCTGGTTTTGTTGTGGCCCAGTGCGTTAGCCGTACTTGCGGCTGTCATGGCAAGCACATTCCTGGTAGAATTACGGTACTCCCTGGCGGACTTATGGTACGAGGTTAGAGCATGGTTTCATAGGAGGAACCGCAGATGAGTGAAGAGCCTGTAACGTACCTAACAAACTTCAAGGACGTTGACCCCGCCACGCTCCCCCGCTACAGCGTGAGTGAGCATCAACTCATTACCTCCTCCATGCAGGACTGGTACTACTCCTACGTCATGGGTTTGAAGCCCAAGAAGACAGCCGACTACTTCACGCGAGGCTCTTACCTCCACGGACTGATGGAGCGGTACTGGATTGCGCGGCACAACAACGAGCCGTTCGTGCTGGAGCAAGCAGGCGTAGAGGTGAGAAAGGAGATAGCGGAAGAACGTAGCGCGTTCGTCGGAGAGGTAGACCGGCTAGAGATTGAGAGTCTGTTCGCTAAGTGGGCCAAGGAACAGGACGTAGAGTCCGAGAAGGTAGCGGTGATTGGGGGCGTACCCGCTATCGAGTTGGAGTTCTACGCCGACATCGGACTCCGCACCATCGAGGATGAGCCGGTGG
>CAZFFG010000164.1:0-3348 GCA_964518275.1 uncultured bacterium
GGGTATCCCGTACATCTGGTGCAACGCCGTAATCATCCTTAGCGTGAGGGGTCGCTTTCCGTTGAGAATCTCGTAGACACGATTTGGCCGACCTATTGCAACGGCCAGATCCTTCACGGTCAGATCGTTTCGTTCCATTGCGTATTCGATTGCGGCGACTGCGTCCGGAAGCTGCATCGGGAAATGCTTCAGTTCGTATGCTTCCACGAGAGTGACGAGCACGTCGAGGCGATCGCCTTCTGGCGTGTTGGGTTCCGCGAGCATCAGGTTTTCAATTTCGGCCAGCGCCGCCTTGTAGTCAGATTCTGACTTTATGGGCCTAACGTTCATCGCTCTCCCCTTTCAAACGGACTGCGCGTCGTTAGAGTCATATTGCTTATGGGTGCCAATAAACCGGACGTACACGACCCGAAATGGGTAATTGATCCAAACTACGATTCGGTACTTGTTGCCGGCGATGTTGAAGACCGCCCTACCATCCTTCAGAATGCTCGCGTTTCGAAACTGTGCCTTCAGCTGACTTGGGTTTTCCCAGTCCGCCTTGAGCACCTCGCGGTACCACGCGAGCGTTGGCTGCTCGGCGCCCCTATGTTCCGGGAGTTCTTCCCAGAAGTCCTTTAGCGTCTTGAGCGCAATGACTCGCATCACCCAGCTTAGTCCCAATATGGGACTAATACAACCCCACGTGATCGGCGCTCGTCATGCCACTAAAGTAGCTAGCCGCCGTCTCTTGTAACCTGACTTCAGCAGGCAACAACAGCACAGCTGGGAGGAACTGTCTTGACCACACCTCTGGATCACCGTGCGCTCCTCAAAGTCGCACTCGAAGAGGCCCGTGCGGGCCTCGCCGAAGGCGGCATCCCCATCGGAGCGGCGCTCTTCCGCAGCGACGGCACACTGCTCGGGCGCGGCCATAACCGGCGTGTTCAGGACGACGACCCGAGCGTGCACGGCGAGACGGACGCCTTCCGCAACGCTGGCCGGCAACGGACCTACAAGGACACCATCATGGTCACCACGCTAGAACCATGCTGGTACTGCAGCGGTCTTATACGCCAGTTCGGCATCCCTACCGTGGTGATCGGCGAATCTCGCACGTTCAAGGGCGGCGCAGCTTGGTTGGCAGAGAACGGCGTCACCGTCATAGACCTCGACGATGACGAGTGCGCAGGCATGATGGAGCGCTTCATCGCCGAGAACCCTGCGCTGTGGAACGAGGACATCGGCGAGGAATGACGGACTATGCTGACGTGTTGCCATCTGAGTGGACTGTGATGTGAACCAGTTGTGGCAACGACTAACTCGAGGTACCACGGTTATAGACACCAGTTTCGATTTCCGAGACGACACACCAGAAGGAGCCGACCCAGACGCCGCCAGTCCAACCCTACGCAAGTACCACCGCCTTTTGTGGAGCAAGTCACTGCCAAGCGGTCACGAGCTCAGCCTTGACGAATCAGGGGCTAGGACGTACTTGCAGCATCGCTCCGAGATCGGGGAGTTCACGCTTTCTAGCGATTCAGTCGTTCCGTCGTTCCGTAAGCTCAAGGCAGTACGCGAGCTAATTCCCTCCCTTTCGCGAGGGAGATTCGAGCGCTTCATGCACGTCAGTTACACCATCGGCGGCATGATGCTCTTCCCCAGCAACAAGGTCGACAAGAAGATGACCATCAACGGCGCCCGCGGTTGCCATCCGCGAATCAAGGATCGCTTCGACCTGACCGTCGAGTGCATCCGCCGCTACTACAAGTCAGAAGACAGTCCGCTCGCTCCAGTATTCGACCGCTACGCATCGTTCTTCGCGCTCTTCGGATCTT
Source organism: uncultured bacterium (assembly GCA_964518275.1). Classification (GTDB taxonomy): domain Bacteria; phylum Deinococcota; class Deinococci; order Deinococcales; family Trueperaceae; genus JAAYYF01. Next base: position 1,818 of record CAZFFG010000164.1, read on the forward strand.
TCGACGGGTACGTCGACTTCTTTCTTCTTCAGGACATCGTCTCAGCCGACTACTCCGAGGTAAAGTTCCATGCGCCATTCACGGGTTTCGGCTCCTCCCCCGTTCCGGGGACTCTAGAAGAATACGAACGGTATCTCGATAGCGCCGAGGCGTTCATAAGAGAACGGAACAAGAGGATTAGGGCCTGGAGCGCCAAGAGCCTGGATCCAGCGAACCTTCAGGCACCACACTAACGGGCAGTACGAGCGGAGTTGCTCCTACCAGGAACCGACCCAGTTACCTAGAACCACTGGGCAGAAGTACTTGTCGGCGGTCCGCGCAGGCGTAGGGGCCGCTATGCTAGTTCACGGAGGACGCCCATGAAATACAAGATCGCCTTGGAAAGAACCGACGAGGGGTTCAGTGTCAGCGTCCCAGGGCTCCCAGGCTGCTGGTCGCAGGGCAAAACCGAAGCTGAGGCTCTGGATAACATCAGGGACGCCATCTCCAAGTACCTTGAGGTTCGAGACGAGTTACTGCAGGGCGCCGAGGTTCGGGAGGTAGAAGTGGCCTACCGCCGTGCCACGGCTCCCGGGCGTTAACCATAAGAAAGCGGTACGGGCCCTTCAACGGGCCGGGTTTCGGATTGCTCGTCAGGGTAAGCACATCGTGCTAACAGATGGGTCGAGGATACTGATTGTTCCACGGGCAAACCCGATCAATGCGGTCACCATGGCCGGTATCGTCAGAGACGCGGGTTTGTCTATCGAAGAATTCAAGCAGTTGCTCTAGAGGTTCCTGCGCTATCCAAGCACCGCTTCCTCCATCAGGCCATGCGATCCACGGCCTGATTAAAGGCAGGCTGGTCGGCGAGCACGCACGGGGGACCGTCGCAGCAAGCTCGTGCCCACTGAGCCCAATCGCATGTGCTACACATGCGATATGGTGGTGTGCATGGGGAAGATGATCCAGATCCGGAACGTACCCGAAGCGTTGCACCGCGAGGTCAAGGCCCGCGCGGCGCGGGCTGGCATGACCCTCTCGGACTACCTACTCCGCGACCTGGAAAGGAGCATGGCGGGGCCCGACGTCGATGAGGTCATCGCCCGCGTGGTAGGCCGGAAACGTCCGGTCGTCGACGAGACCCCGGCAGAGGCCGTTAGGGCCGAACGGGAGGCACGTTGATCGTCGCCGACGCCTCGGTCGTGATCGACATGCTGTTAGGCGCCGGTAGTGATGCCGGTGACGATCTAGCCACGAGGTTCGGCAGTGGCGAGATCATCTGCGTCCCTCACCTCCTGGACGCCGAAGTGGCGCAGGTACTTCGCCGCTACGTCCTTCGAGGCTCCATCTCTAGGGCCGCCGCAGCGGAACGGGTAACGGATCTCGTGAACCTCCCCGTGCGCCGCTTCCCTCACACGATCCTCGTTGAGCGCGCTCTCGAACTGCACAACCACGTAACGGTTTATGACGGCCTTTACCTGGCGTTGGCGGAGGTCTTGGACGCTCCCTTGCTCACGGGCGACGCCGCGCTCGCGGGAGTGCCCGGATG
>CAZFFG010000165.1:0-1746 GCA_964518275.1 uncultured bacterium
GTTAGAGCCTGTGCAGATTCGAGTTGGGTTTGGTTTGCTGGAATGACAATCAGGGAAACGTCCGGTCCATCCGTGCAGGTTTGTTGGACATCCGAGAGGGTCCTAGCAGCGATAGCAATAGGCACTACACAGTAAGTACAATCTTCTCGATAAGCGACGGCTACAAATGGCCCTGAGAGTGGAGCCTCCACGACCTCTCCAAGAATTCTTCCTCGACCCGCACGATTAGTGTCGTCTCCTGCGCCACACGTTTCACAATCGCCTGAAGCCTGTACCTCACTACTTACTTCTTTAATGGGAGTAGAACCCTGGTCCCTGCCGAACGTGTAGATGATAAATGCAAAGCCGCCGATGAACATCAGGGCTAGAACTAAGAGCCACAATCTATTCACCACTACCCCCAATCGCCGGAGCAATCGGAGATTACGACGAAGGGGGATGGCGCACCCAAAGCTCTCGGGCAATGCTTTGCTTAAGTCAAGACTCTAGCACAATACTTCGGACAACAACATGCTTTTGTGACCTGAGCTGCCCTTCAGCATAACCTTCTATGCCTCGCAACAGTTTTCACGATTGTCACTCACTTCGCAACACGCTCCAAGGGCTAAAGCGACTCAGCGCCACAATTGGAAAGATGACGGCGACTAGGCCGACGCCAAGCGCAACGAGAAACGCTAACAGCGTGGGCAAAATTGGAATCGTGAACTCCCAGGGCGCCAACGTCGCTACCCAGTAACTCACTCCAAGCGCGACAACAACTCCTACAACAGCCGCTGCCGAGGAGATCCGTAGTGCAGCCACGATAGAGTCGGCAGCAATGCGTGCAATAGGCGCTCCGAGCGCACGCTTAAGGGCATGCTCAGGCCTGCTCCGGAGCAACCGAACTGAAACGATTGTGGCTAGTCCTACGCCACCTATGACGAATGAAAGCCATGCGATTGCACGCCACGCTGTCGCCACATTCGCCATAGTTGAGCGAGCCATGCTAAGGTCGCCCGCTGGTTCGTGTACGACCGCAGGCGCGTACGCAGCTCCGTGACGCTCGTTAATCACCTGGGCGATTGTCGCTTTCACTTGGCTATGGTCCGTCCTCGCATCAACGACCACATGGAAGTCGGTCACGAGTGAACCACCAATAGGCGTTTCCTGATCGCGCAGCCTCACGATGACCGAGTCGTAAAGGTCACCTATGGAGACAACCGGTTGACTCGCGTATATCCCTACCACTTCGGCCTCGCCGAGGCTGGACGCTACTCCGAAGCCCCCGGCACCCCCGAGCTGGAGATTCTGACCAATCACATCGGCGATAGCGACACCGGGAAACGCCAGTTCAGCTATATCAGGGCCGATGATCACCTCGGTTGGCTCCTCAGGCACTCTGCCAGCCAGTAGCGGTCGTGGGAAGATATCGAAGAAGGCGCGATCCACGCTGTAAGCCACCACAGGCGAAGTTCCTTCACCGCCAGCAAGTGGGGTCAGCAGAGAGACACCTTCCGCGGTGGAAGCGGCAAACCCGGCTACCCCAGGCAGAGAAGCTATGGCCCTCGCGTCAACGGAATCCAACGGGGGCGGGGGGTAGACGGACGTTCGGGCGCCGAGAATCGCGGTGCTGACTACTAGCCTGTCTCCACCAATCTCACTTAGGCGGTTCTGAAACCAGTCGAGAGTACCAACACCGATGGCTGAGGCCACTACGAGAGCAAGGGCTCCTGCAGCCATCCCCGTAAGCGCGATGCCGTCCCAGAC
>CAZFFG010000165.1:1846-3302 GCA_964518275.1 uncultured bacterium
ACGCGCGCGGCCGCTCTGACGGCAGTAGCTCCGATAGCCCTGCTCACGGCAAGTGACTTCGCTCTATCGACAGCTCTTAAACCTAGTGCGTTCGCCAAACTTCCTACTGTCGCGATTAGGGCGAGAATTACGATCCAGGCTGAACCACGACCAAGCTCGTCAGCCACTTCGTTACGGAACACCGCCTGGCTACCGAGCCAAACGTCGGAGGCCACGACTTCGGTCGCCCGCGCTATGGGTAGACGCGCGACTGCCTCGCGTACGCTCCGAGCGGCTACGGCCTGCTGGCCTGGCTCGAAGCTGACGTAGGCCTGCGAATCGGCCGGCCTGAAGTCCTCACCGAACGTAGAGAGCGCCGAGGAGAATGGGTGCAATGCGGCCACGTCCAAGCGCTGGAACTCTCCTACCTGATCAGGGATCGGCTCGAGCACACCGACTATACGAAACATCGATCCCCCGCCAGCGTCAATCAGTTCTCCTACTGCGTCCTTGGCACTACCGAAGAGTTCTGTAGCGATTACGGAACCGAGCACGGTGACGGGCAAGCCGATGACAGCGTCGCGTTCCTCGAGCGGCCGCCCCGCGGCAAGGTTTAGCCCCAACACCTCGAAGAGTTGCTCGGTTACCGGGACACGCGTGACCCGAACGTTATTACCCAACTGCGTTGAGCTCCCACCTATATACGCCACACGCTCAACACCCGGCAAATCGGCGAGTGACATCGCCTCTTCGTAAGTAATGCCGTAATCCTGGCCACGCTCCAAGACGAAACCTGGTTGAGGCGCAAAGCGAACGACCAAGACATCGGGCGCGAACTCGACAGCGAGGTCGTGGAGTTGCTGTTGCTGCCACTCCCTAACGCCAACAACAGCACCAAAAGCAGCTACGCCGATGGCGACCGACAGCACCGCTAACACGGTCTGCATCTTCTTCACTCAGCACCTCCTATGTCGACAGGATATCGAAAATCTCAGGTTGACAAGGCAAACATCAAGTCTTCAATAGCAATCCGAGCCTCGAACTCCCGGCTTTCCGCAACTCGTTGCCGTTTCGTTATGGCATCAGTAACTTGGCTATCAGGGGCAAAACGACCGCGGACAAAAAGCGACCCGTTGCGCGGATACTACAGGTACTAGAAATCGTCGCCTGTACTTAGAGCGTCCCAAGTCAATGAGGGGCGTCGCCACAATTCATGGTCCGAATCGAATCCGAGGCCAAAGATGGATAAGCAATCAACATGCACTGAGGAGTCCTGTTCCCCTGATCGTCCCGCCAAGTCCTATCGAATGCCTTAACCAATTCTGAGACAAAGCTCTCATCATTTTCTCACTTGAGGCAGTGAGGCGTCTTCAACTGCCAGCTTCAACTACGCCCACTCTCAAGTCGGCGCGAATCCTACTCTCAGTTCACTCTCAAATCAAACTACCCAACTCTCAGGTACAACTACCCGCCTACA
>CAZFFG010000166.1:0-3266 GCA_964518275.1 uncultured bacterium
GTTGGCGCTCGTGCCGCTGGGCGCATGGTTGGGGCTTCCCGGCTCGGTTCACCCTTTCTCCAACGGTGTCGTGAGTTTGTCGGTGTTGGCGGTGGGGTTGATCGGTCATGCCTTCATCGCCCACGCCACGCTGGTGCGCGAACTCAGGCACATCCAACGAGAGCTAGGCAACCCCGCTGCGTCCGAGTTCGGGCACGGGGAGGGCGGTGAGGTCGTATGAGCGAACCGTTCCAGGAGCTCGCGTCACTCAACAAGATCATCCACGAACCGGGCCGGCTGGCCATCGTCACGGCGTTATCGGCCTGCGAGTCAGCCGACTTCGTGTTCCTGCTGCGCCTCACGGGCCTGTCGAAAGGCAACCTCTCCGCGCACCTGAGCAAGTTGGAGGAGGCGGGCGTAGTGCTTATCCGCAAGGAGTTCGCCGGCAAGGTGCCGCGCACGGTGGTCAGCCTGACCGACGACGGGAGAGGCAGCGTGCGGGCCTACTGGGAACAGCTCGAGCGGCTGAAGCGCGAGGCAGGCAAATGGCGGCCGGTGGTAGAGCCAGCGTGACCTAGCTCAACCGCCCCGCGCCCCCAACAACACCTCTGGAAAATCGCCGATTAGCCCATCCACCCCGTCCGCCAGCAACCGCCGCGCGAGCGGCTCCTCGTTCACGGTCCACACGAACACGGCCAGGCCGGCGGCGTGCCACTCGTTCACGCGCTCACGCGTTACCAACGTGTGGTGCGGGTGCACCGCCGCCACCGGCAGGCTCGGCAGTAGCGCTAGGGCGCTGGCCTCGTAAGCGAGGAAGGCCAGCGGCGCAGGAACGCCCCGCTCCGCTAGGCGCAGCAGCTCCAGAGGATCGAAGCTCGAGATCCAGACCCGCTCAACGACCGACGGAGGCCACCCGGCCAGCTCGGCTGCTAGGTCGGCTGCGCGCGAGTCGTTGAACGGCTCGCCCGTCTTCAGCTCGAGGTTGGCGAGCCCCTGCGGGTGCTCCTCCAGCAGCGACCGCAGGTCGGCCAGGGTTAGGAGCGAGGGCTCCGCGCGCTGCAGGTCGGCGAGGTCGTTCAGGGCGATGAGCGACTCTGTGGTCATGACGGGCCCCACGAACGGGTCGTGGTTCACCACCAGCGCGCCGTCCTGGCTGCGGTGCAGGTCGGTTTCTACGCCGTCTAGGCGCTGGAACGCTGTGGCCAGGGCCTCGCGGCGGTTCTCCGGCGCCTCGTGTGGGGCTCCGCGGTGGCCCAGGGCCAGGGGCAAGCGCCCGCTCCAGGGGTTACTTGTATAGATGCCGTTGCCGTCTAGGCTCATGCCGTTGATAATACGGCCCTACCACGTGCTGCACGTCAATGACGCCCCTGTGACATTGGGCAAATACTCTGCCTGGGCGCTGAACGGATGCGCCTGCCGTTCCGGGTAATGGCGGCTAGAATGTCACGGTCGAAAGGTAACGTCGCAGCAACATCGTATGGAGGTACGAATGAAACGCATCCTGCTGGTCCTTGCAGCCCTCTCCCTAATGGCGAGCGCGTTCGCCCAGACTCAGATCGAGTTCTGGCACGCCTTCTCCGACGCCAACCGCTCCGGTTGGATCCAAGATCGCATCGACGAGTTCAACGCCCAACTTGCCGCTGAGGGCAAGAACTACGTGGTGGTGGGCGAGCGCAAGGGTAGCTACCCCGAAACGCAGCAGGCCGCCGTGCTGGCCGCCCGTCAGGGCAACCCGCCGCACCTCGTGCAGCTCTACGAAGTGGGCAGCCAGATCGCTGTTGACTCCGGCATCTTCATGCCCGTCATCGACCTCGGCGCGTTCGACACCGACGACTACATCGCGCCCGTGCTGAACTACTACACCATCAACGGCAAGGTGAACTCCATCCCGTTCAACTCGTCCAGCCCGATCATCTACGCCAACCTCACCCTCATGGAAGCGGCGGGCATCGGTTCCGTGCCGCGCACCTTCGAGGGCATCCTCAACGCCTGCCAGGCCGCTGAGAACGCTGGCGTGCTCACCGCCGACGTGAAGTGCTTCGGCATGAGCCTCAACGGTTGGTTCGTTGAGCAGTGGGTGGCGCAGCAGGGCGAGCCCCTCGTGAACAACGACAACGGTCGCGCTGGCCGCGCCACCGAGGTGCTCCTCACCTCCGACGCCGTGAAGAACGTCTTCAACTTCATGAAGGACCTCAACGACAACGGCTGGTACACCTACACCGGTCGCCTCGAGGACTGGGACGGCTCCGACGCCATCTTCGCCAACGGCAACGCCATGTTCCACATCACCTCCACCGCCGACCTGGTGAACATCACCAACGCCGTGGGCGACTCCTTCGAGCTCATCACGGGCGAGCTGCCCATCCAGGACGGCACCGTGCGTAACGGTGTGGTCATCGGTGGCGCCAGCGTGTGGCTCGTGGCCGACCACCCCGAGGAAGACCTCAACGTGGCGCGCGACTTCGTGCTCTACATGACCAACGCCGAGAACATGGTCTCGTGGCACAAGGCAACCGGCTACTACCCGGTGCGTAACAGCAGCGTCGACATGCTGGAAGCCGAAGGCTGGTTCGAGGAGTTCCCGAACGCCAGCACCGCGTTCGATCAGCTGCTGAACACCATCCCCAACTCCGCCACCGCCGGTGCGCTCATGGGCACCTTCCAAGCCACCCGCACCATCGTCGAGGAAGCCCTGCAGAAGGTCTTCGCCGGCGCCACGGTTGACTCCGCTCTGGAAGAAGCCAAGCGCCTCGCCGACGCCGCCCTGGCCGAGTACAACGCCAACTTCTAAGCCTACGCGTAAGCGTTAGCTAGACCGGGTCCGGGGCCGCCGCCAGCGTTAGCAGCGGCGGCCCCGCCCGTGACCGGCGGTCCGCTGAACCCGCCAACACGCGCCCGATGTGCCCGGCAGGGGCGCGCCCGGAGCTCAACCCGGCTCATCCACGCCCGCTCGGTGATAGCTTGTGTGCGGCCCAAAGCCGCCTAGTATGGAAAGCGTCCGGAGGAACGCATGAGAGCCAGCCCCGTCTTCAAGAGTCGAGCGTTGCCCTGGCTGCTGCTGGTGCCCACGCTCATCATCCTGCTGGTGTTCCTCTACTTCCCGGTCATCCAATCGTTCGTCCTCAGCCTGTACCGCAGCAACCTGTTCCTCGGTACGCAGCGCTTCATCGGGCTCGAGAACTTCAAGAACATCTTCACCGGCGTGCTAGCGCCCGGCTTCCGCCAGGTGCTCCTGCAGACGATGCTATTCAGTGGTGTGGTGGTGGTGTTCGGCCTGGCGTTCAGTT
>CAZFFG010000167.1:0-3167 GCA_964518275.1 uncultured bacterium
TACGACGGCATCCTCATCCGCGCGCTAACGGACCCGCTAAACACCAGCTACGTGGTGGCGCGCCACGCCGAGATGCTCGGCAAGCGCGTGCTGGACCACTCCAGCGCCATCCTCATCTGCTGCGACAAGGTCAACATGTACAAGCACCTGGAGGCTCACGGCGTGCCCATGCCCGACAGCCGCTACCTGAGCGAGGACGACCTCACGCCGTTCACGGCGGTGCGTCTCTTCGAGGAGCTCGGCACGCCGCTGGTGCTTAAGGCGCCCAACTCGAGCTTCAGCGCCTACGTGGACCGCGTCACGACCCCAGAGGAGTTCGTGAAGGTGGGGCGCCGCTTCCTACGCCGTGCGGACCGCATCGTGGTGCAGCAGTACCTACCGTCCGACTTCGATTGGCGCGTGATAACCCTGGCGGGCAAGGTGCTGGCGGTGGTGAAGTACGCCTTCGCTCCCGCCCAGTGGAAGCTCATGGACCGCAGCGCGGAGGGTGAGTGGGCCAACGTAGTCGGCGTAGACCCTGCCACGGTGAACCCGAAGCTGCTGAGCACCGCGCTAGCGGCCTCCAGTTCCATCGGCAGCAGCCTCTACGGTGTGGATCTGAAGGAGATCGACGGCGAGTTCTTCGTCATAGAGGTGAACGACAACCCCACCATCGCCGCCGGCGAGGAGGACCAGGCCAACCCCAACATCTACGCGGCGATAATCAGTTATCTGGCGAACGGTGACTGACGCTGCCCCAGCGCTCAACGAGTAGCAGCGCCCGCACGCCGCTGGCGGGGTCGTGGCTAGCGTCGTCGAAGCTGGTGCGCTTGAGGGGCAGGTGCAGGCTGTCGGTGCGATCGGCGCCTGCCGGCACCACCGGGTCGTGGAGGTAGAGGTGGTCGGCGTCGAAGCCAGTGATGACCACCCAGCGCTCCGCGCCCTGCTCGCCTGCATCGACCGGCAGGGAGGCGAGGCGCGTGAGCGCGATGGCGCCACCTTCGATGGCGGCCACCACGTCGGCGCTACTGAAGGCGCGCACCTCCAGCTTGCCGCCTAGGCTTCTGAGCTCACGCTCGAAGCCCTCGTGCGCCGTGCGCGCCACCTTACGCGCCTCGCCCTCGAGGGAAGCGAGGTACGGTACGCCGGCGCCCGTGGTGACCACGCGGGAATGGAAGCCACGGCGCAAGGCGGCCACGGCCAGGCCGTGCGCGGCCAGGCCACCCACCCGGTCGGTGCGGAAGGTGGTGGTGGCCTCGCGCCACAGCGTGAGCTCGAGCCAGTCGTCTAACGGCACGGGGTAGCCGTGGTAGCGCATGGCCATCATGAGGCTGGCCGCGCCGCTCGAGAAGCTGAACGCCTGCGGCCGGTACGGCACGCCGCGCACGGTGGCGCCGCCCGTCACGAAACGCTTCACGAGCCTGAGCGCGGAGGCGTGATCCTCGTAGTAGTCGTCGGTCCGGCCCCGCACGGTGTAGCCCGCTTGCTGGTAGAGCGCCAGCGCGGCGCTGTTCTCCTCACGCACCTCGAGGCGCATGACCACCGCGCCGCGCTCGCGGGCGCCCGCTTCGGCGGCGTCCAGCAGCATCTTGGCGATGCCGTGACCGCGGTGCTGCGGGTGCACCACCATGGAGTAGAGCCGGGCGCTGTCGAAGCCGTGGCGGAAGAGCGCCACCGCGTCGCCCACCACGGTGTGGCCCAGTTGCGCCACCCAGATCTCGGCGCTGTCGCGCGCGAGGAGTCGCGAGAGCCCCGCGCGCGTCATGCGGTCGCCGGGGAAGCCCTGCTCTAGCTCCACCAGCGCGTCCAGGTCCTGGCGCGTGGCGCGCCTCACGCGGACCTGTTCGCTACTGGTGGAGCGTGCGGTCATGACCCCTTGGCGGCCTTGATGGCTTCGGTGAGCGCCGGCCCCACCTGCGCGGCGTCACCCACCACGCCGTAGTCCACGATGCGGAAGATCGGCGCGTCGGCGTCCTTGTTGATGGCCACGATGACCTTCGAGCGGTTCATGCCCGAGAGGTGCTGCACCGCACCGGAGATACCCAGAGCGATGTAGAGGTCGGGCGCGACCGACTTACCGGTCTGCCCCACCTGCTCGGCGTAAGGCCGCCAACCCGCGTCGACCACGGCGCGCGTGGAGGCGATGCCGGCGTTGAGCGCGTCGGCCATGGGTTCGATGACCTGCGCGAACGCCTCGGCGGAGCCGAGACCACGCCCACCGGCAACCACGATGGCTGCCTCCTCGAGCTTCACGCGCCCGCCGCTGGCGGCGGAGCGCTGCCCCACCTGTACCCTGGTGGCCTCGGCCGGCAGCTGCAGCGCGAGGCTGGTGACGCTACCGCCCGGCTGGGCCTCCGCCACGGTGAACACGTTCGGCTTCACGGTGATGACGGTGGCGTCGCCGCCTACCGTGCGCACCGTCTCGGTAACCCGCGAGAGGTAGCTGTAACGCACGGCCTCGTAGGCGCCCGCCGCGCCCGAGACCTGGATGACGTCCTCGAGCAAGGCGGCGTTCAGGCGCACGGCCACGCGCGGCGCCACGCTCTGACCGAGGCGGTTGGCGGCCATGAGGACGGTGTGGGCGCCGGCCTGGCCAGCGGCCTGCTGCACTGCGGCGGTGACAGCCTCAGCGCGCACAGGCTCCAGCTCAGCGCTGTTCAGGCTGTACACCTGCGGTACGTACTCGGCCATCTGAGTGGCAGCGCTCTCGGGGCCGATGACGGCCGCGGCCACGGGGCCGCCGCCCGCCAGCTGCCGGGCCACGGAAACGAGTTCGAGCGCGCTCTTGGGTAGGTTGCCGCCGGGGGCGGTTGTAACGAGTAGGATCATCTTCTTCTCCCGGGCCCTCAGAGGACCTTGGCTTCGTTCTGAAGCAGGCGCACGAGCTCAGCTGCGGCCGTGGCGGCGTCGCCCTCCACGATCTTGCCGAGCCGCTCGCGGGTCTGGATCTTCTGGTCGACGACCTGGGTGAGGCCGCTGCCAGCACCGAACTCGTCGAGGCTGCGCTTGGCGAGCTCCTTGCGCTTGGCCTTCATGATGTTAGGCAGGGTGGGGTAACGCGGCTCGTTGAGGCCCTGCTGGGTGGTGATGACGGCGGGGAGCGGCATGGTGAGGCTCTCGTGGCCGTCGTCCGTGTCGTGCTCCACCGTGACACCGCCGCCGCTCAGTTCCAGCTTGGTGGTCCAGTC
>CAZFFG010000168.1:0-3157 GCA_964518275.1 uncultured bacterium
AGCTCGGCACTGACATGCTTGGTGCCGCGCAGAACGTGTGAAACGGTGGCCACGGAGACCCCGGCCTCCCTGGCGACGTCTTTCATGCTCGCCATTTCCGCCTCCCGCAAGAAGGAGCGGTTAATCGTTTAACCGCCTGTTACGAGGTTAGAGCGATTCCGGCTTCCGCGCGTGGGTTCGCCGGTCATGTCGGTACACAAGCCGCGGGCGTGAAGCCGGGCGGGCGGGCTCAAGGACGGGCAGGCTCAGATGTCAGGGAAGATCAGGTCGGGGTTGAACCAGACGATGAGGCTGGCCCAGTCGTCGGTGTAGGCGTCCTCGATGTAGCCCTGTATGAGGCCGTAGACCTCGAAGCCGTTGCTGAGCTGGAACGTGAGGGTGGGGTCGGTGAGCTCGCCTGCCTCCACCCGCTCAACGTACTCGGCCAGGCTCATGCGCTCCCGGTACTGCGGGTAGCCGGGCAGTTGGCCGCCCGCCACTATGCCGCGCTTGCCGAGCCGTCGCACCAGCGCCTTACGCGCGTCGTATAAGGCGCGCCCCAGGCCGAGGCCGCGGTAGTCGGGGTGCACGCTTATGTCGGCGCCGTAGTACCAGTCGCCTTCAGGGTCGTGGTTAGCGTACGTGCCGCCGGCGATCATCTCGTTGAACGAGTGGTCGGGGGCGGCCAGGTCGAAGCGCACTAGGAAGCCTGAGCCGAGACCCACCACCCGCTCTTCGGGTAGGGGCGTGCCATCGGGCGCGTCGGCGGCCAGGGCCACGAACTCACCCTCTGGGAAGACGTCCTGGTGCAGGCGGAAGTGCTCCGCCTTCATCAGCTCATGATCGGCCAGGTTGGGGAACACCGTGCGCTGCAGTTCCTCGAGCGCCTCGGCGTGCTCGGGCGCGGCGGGCGCCACGCGCACCCTGGGCTTCGTGCTGGCGGGCGCCACGCTCAGTCTCCGACGGCGCCGCCCACCGGCGCCTCCTGGCCCACGACGAAGCGTTCGTACTCACCCTCGCTCGGCCGGCCCGCTACCGTCCACAGCTCGCGCGTGGCGGGCCGCATTATGACGGCGCCGCAGGTGCCCACGAAGCGCGGCTCCACGCCAACGTGACAGATGTTGGCCGTGTCGGCCGTTACGGCCTGCAGGTCGCTCACGGTCAGGTCGCTACGGTCGAGCAGTCGGTCGGCGTCGGCGAGGCGCGCTTCCGAGTCGCGCTGCGAGGCGGGTTCGCGCTTGCGCTCCACGGCGCGGGTCTCTTCCAGCAGGCAGTGGTTTGTGTGCGCCAAGGGTGCGTCCTGCAGGCGCTGCACGTGAGCGGAAGCCACCATGGCTTCCACGTGGGCGCCGTTGCCGGCCGCGTCCATGATCATGTAGTAGTGGGCGCCCGCCAGGTGCGCGCCCTCGAGCACCGCCAAGGCGGCGTCGAGCGTCTCCTCCTGCAGGATGCGGCGCACCACGAACGGCCAGGTCACGCCAGCGCGGCCGTTGGCGCCGAGCAGGTTGGTGATGCCCACGCTTAGGCCCGCCTCGTTCATGCCGATCATGCCTACGGCGCCTGCGGTGGTGAAGACGTCGAACGCGGGCGCGTCCTTCGGCCTACCGCGCAGGAGCACCACGTGCTCGGCGGAACCCTCGTGCATGTCCCACGTCTGACCTATGGCGCCCTTCCCGCCCCGCATGCGCGCGTTGGGTACCAGGAAGGCCGTGCAGTCGTCGAGCGCCTTGGTCTCCAGCACCGCCTGCGAGCCGGCCGCCATGGTGTCGACGAAGTCGGTGAAGCCGCCCACCACGATGAGTTCGGCGAGGCTCAGGTCCGTAGCGGCAGCCATGCCCTCCAGTTCCTCGGTGAGCTCAGGCGAGAAGCGCCGGTGGTGCTCCAGGCACGCCTCCGCCACGGCCAGCACCTCGGCGCGGGTGGAGGAGCGACCGGTCCAGCCCGGCTCGCCGGCGAGCCGTATGCGCTCCACGGCGTAGTTGCGGATGGCGCTGCGGAACGCGCGCCCGTGAGCCAGTCCGAACTCGTAAGGAGAGCCGCGTAGCTCCAGCGTGGGTACTTTCATGTGCACATCCTAGGCCTAAGTTTGGATCTGGCGGGGTTCCGGCGAGGCTCGGGCTGGGTTCGGGTGGGGTTCCGGCGTGGCTCGGGTCGGGTTCGGCCGCGCTTCAGGAGAGGATCGAGCCGTCCTCGGTGCGCCAGTTGAGCCGCACGGCCGCGCCCTCGGACAGCATGCCAGCGAAGCCGTGGCGCTGGTTCTGCACCCGCGCCACCACGTTGAAGCCGCCCACGTCGATGAGGTAGCGGGCGTCGGTACCGAGGTAGTGCACGCCTATCACCCGGCCGGCCAGCTCGGTGTGCGCGGCGTCGGCAGCGATGTTGGGATCGTCGGCGGCGGCCACCACCTCCATCTTCTCGGGCCGCACGGCCAGAGTGGCCGGACCGCCCACCTCCACGTCAGGGTCGCGCAGCACGCCCTCCAGCGACGCTCCGGTCGCCAACCGCAGGAGGCCCATTCGGCCGCTCTTGCTCTCCAGCGTGCCGTCCACGAAGTTGGTCTCGCCTATGAAATCGGCTACGAAGCGGCTGGTGGGCTGCTCGTAGATCTGATCGGCGCGGCCGATCTGCAGGACCTCACCCTCGTTCATGACTGCAATGCGGTCGGCCATGGTGAGGGCTTCCTCCTGGTCGTGCGTCACGTATATGAACGTTATGCCCACCTGCTGCTGCAGCTGCTTGAGCTCGAACTGCATGGCGCGCCTAAGCTTCAGGTCGAGGGCGCCTAAGGGCTCGTCGAGGAGCAGCACGGAGGGCCGGTTGACGAGGGCGCGCGCCAGCGCCACCCGCTGCCGCTGCCCGCCGGAGAGGGCTTTAGGCTTGCGGCTGCCCACGTGCGGCAGGCGCACCATCTCCAGCGCCTCCTCCGCTCGCTTCTTGGCTTCTGCGGCCGGCACCTTGGCCATCTTCAGGCCGAACTGCACGTTCTGCATGACCGTCATGTGCGGGAAGAGCGCGTAATCCTGGAACACCGTGTTCACCGGCCGGTGGAACGACGGGATGCCCTCCATGGACTGACCCCGCAACAACAGCTCGCCTGAGGTTGGGTCCTCGAAACCGGCTATGACGCGCAGGGTGGTGGTCTTGCCGCAGCCGGAGGGGCCGAGCAGCGCGAAGAACT
>CAZFFG010000169.1:0-3129 GCA_964518275.1 uncultured bacterium
ACTCGCGCAGCGTGCCGTCCTTACGCACGCGCACCTGCACGTTGGTGGGGCGCGGCTCGATGTGGATGTCGGAGATGTCGTTGAGCACGGCCTCGCGGATGATGTTGTTGACGACCTTCACCAGCGCGTTGTCGTCGATGGCGCTGGTGTCTTCCTCTTCCTGCTGCGTGCCGCCGCCCACTTCTTCCACCACGGCGCGCGCCAGCTCGTCCATGTCGGCGCCCTCGCGGTAGAAGCGGTTCAGGAGCCGCGTGAGGGTCTCCTCGGTGGCAACCGCCGGGCGTATCTCGCGGCCCGTGATGAGCTGGATGTCGTCGAGCGCGAAGACGTGCCGCGGGTCCTTCATGGCCACGACCAGCACGTTCTCTTCCAACCGAACTGGCATGGCGGTGTAGCGCCGCGCTGTGGCCTCGGGTACGAGGCTCACCGCGTACGGGTCTACGCGCACGTTCTCCTCGATGAACTCGAAGCCGAGCTGCATGGCGAGGCTGCGTGCCAGCATGTCGGGGCTGATCTTGCCGGACTGCACGAGCGTGTCTTCGAGGCGGCCGCCACCCGAGCGCTGCTTGTTGAGCGCCTCGTCGACGTCGCCTTGGGTGACGTAACCGAGGTCCACGAGGATCTCGCCGAGCGGCTTGATGCGCCCGAGCTTGGCCTGCTCCTCGAGCGCGCGCCTCAGCTGTTCGCGCTTGAGGCGCTTGTTCTGAAGCAGGGTCTCGCCGAGGCGGCCCTGATCGTGGGCGTACATCGCCTCGATGCGCTGCTCCACGGCGGCTAGCGGGCTGACCACGAAGCTCACATCGTTCTGGACGATGGATTCGATGTCGGCTATGCGCCGCGGGTCGGCGATGGCCACCACCAGGGCGCCGTCCTCCTCCTTGTAGGGCACGGCGGAGAACTGCACCGCGTCGAGGCGTAGCAGGTAGGCGGCGAGCTTCTCGCTAGGCGGTTCGGAGGCGAGGTCGGCTACGAACGGCACCTGGTACTGGTCCGCCAGGAGGCGCGTGAGCTGCTCGTCGGTGAGGAGACCGCGCTGCACGAGCACGCGGCCGAGCATGACGCCGCTCGACTGGTGCTCCTCCACCGCCTCAGCCAGCTGTGTGGCGGTGATGAGGCCGCTGGCCACAGCTAGGTTGCCGAGGCGCTGGCTGGCATCGACCTCGAGGTCTTGAGGCGGCTCGAGCCCGAGCTCAGGGTAGTAGGTGGCGATGGCCCACAGCATCTCCTTGTTGAGGGCCAGGTAGGGCTCCACCAGGCAACCCGAGGCGTCCTCGACCTCCTCGATAGCGAGCGCGTCGAGCGGGTCGACGAACGCCACCCGCAAGCGGTCGTCGTCGAGCGCGAACGGGATGGCGCGCAGCTCGTTGGCGAGGTCGGCGGGGAGCTTCACCAGCGCGTCGGCCATGACGTCGACCCTGGGCAGGTTCACGAGCGGGATGCCGATGGACTCTTCTATAGCGCGCGCGATGCGCTGCTCGGAGATGATGCCAAGGTCGATGAGGATGTCGGCCAGGCGGCCGCCCACCTCGCCGTGGCGGGCGATGGCCTGCTGAAGGCCATCGTCGGTGACGTAACCGCGTTCGAGGAGCACGGCCCCCAGGCGCTTATCGCCGATGGATAGTACAGCCACGCTCATCTTCCCTTCAACACCAATCTCTCTAGACGCCGCGCGAGGCGCGTGTGGGGCAGCTTGCCCGGCGACAGGGGCTTCACGAGGATGGTCTTCATGCCTGCCTGGTGAGCGCCGAGCACGTCGGTGAACAGTTGATCGCCGACCATGGCCGTGGTGGCCGGATCGGCGTTGCCGAGCAGCCTGAGGCCGCGGCGGAAGGCGACCTTGAAGGGCTTACCAGCCAGCGAGAGGGCCGGAACGCCCACTTTAGCGGCGATGTCGGCGACCCTGGCCGCAGCTCCGTTGGAAAGGATGGCCACGGGGATGCCGGCGCGCTTGAGGCTCGAGAACCAGTCGCCGATGCCGGGGTCGAGCTCGGTGGCGCTGGAGGAGAGGAGCGTGTCGTCGACGTCCACGAGGAGGGCCCGGATGCCGGCCTCGTTGAGGAGGGCGGGCGTGACCTCGCGCACCGACGCTACGCGCAGGTAGGGGTGGAACACGCGCGAAGTTTACCACGCGCCCTGCAGCGGCCTGGTATGAAACTTGTTTCTTATGCGTGTGTGGCTGGGTTAGCGCCTAGTCGTGGCGGCACATGGGTGTCTCGCGTGCTAAGACGGTGGCGTGTCTCGCCCAACGTGCCGCAGAGCCTCGCTCACGAGCTTGGCGAAACCCTCAGGGTCGTCGATCCACGGGTAGTGGCCGGACTCGAGGATGCTCACCAGCGCATCGGGCACCCTGGTTAGTGCGGCCTCCGCCTGGGCGGGGAAGGCGGTGCCGTCCTGCTGGCCCACCAGGAGCACCAGCGGCTGCTCCAGTTCGGGTAGTCGCTCGGTGAGGTCGAGCCGCCAGGCGCCGCGCGGCTCGTCCTCCTCGGACGGCCCGAACAGCGCTTCGGCGTCGGAGTGCTCCAGGCGCAGGCGCGCCGCGGCGCTAGGGAACTGCAGGGCGTCGAAGAGGCTCTTAGGGTTCACGAGGCTGAACGCTTCGTCCACGAGCAGCTCAGGCTCGCCGGTGTACTCGCTGGCGTCGGGATCAGCGTCGTCGTCGCTAGCCGCGCCGGCGGTGAGCGCAACGGCCGCGCGGTTGAGGTCGCGCGCCAGAAGCGGCATCGACAGCCAAGGGTTCACCAGCACTAGCCCCGTGATGAGCTGGGGGTGGTCGAGCGCCGTCTGCACCGCTACCAAGGCCCCGAAGCCGTGCGCCAGCAGGGTGGCGCCCGGCACCTCGAGCGCGCTCAGCACCGCAGCCACGTCGCCGGCGAGCACGCCTAGGTCGGCGGAGCCGCTCCCGTAGCTGCGGCCGCCGCCGCGCTGGTCGGCGTAGATGACCTGGAACGCCTCCAGGTCGTCGCCAGCCAGGTCGCGGAACGAGTGACTGCTGTAGCCGGGTCCGCCGTGAAGGTAGTACACGACCTGCGCGTCCGCAGGACCCACGCGCTCCACGTAGAGGTCGGCGTCGGGACGCTCCACGTTGTAGATGTCGTTCAGGAACCGGTCCATGCGCCCACTCTACGCGGG
>CAZFFG010000170.1:0-3120 GCA_964518275.1 uncultured bacterium
CGCACGAGCATGCGGCCCTGGCTGGCCCAGTGACCGATGTTCTCGAAGATCAGCGGCACGTCCTCGGAGCGCGCTGGGCGCACCGTCACGCTCACGCGTCGGGCCCCGTTGCGGCGGCGCGTTCGGTGGCGAGGTCACGGCGCGCCGCCGCGATCTGCTCCAGCACCCGCTCCCGGGCGGGCCCACCGTAACTAGCGCGCGCGTTCACCACCTGCTCCAGCTCCAGCGCCTCGTACACGTCGGGTCCGATGCGGGGCTCGGCTGCTTGCAGTTGCTCCAGTGGGAGGGCCTCCAGTGGCACGCCCAGGCTCAGGGCCTCGCCCACCAGGCGGCCCACCACGTGGTGCGCCTCGCGGAACGGCAGACCCTTGCGCGCTAGGTAGTCGGCCAGGTCGGTGGCGTTGGAGTAGGCGGCGCCGGCCGCGCGCCGCATGGCAGCAGCGTTAACGCGCATGCGGGGCAGCATGCCGCAGTAGAGCCGGAGCGAGTCCTCGGCGGTGTCGAGCGCGTCGAACAGCCCCTCCTTGTCCTCCTGCATGTCCTTGTTGTAGGCCAGCGGCAGACCCTTCATGACGGTGAGTAGCCCCATCAGCGCGCCGTACACACGCCCCGTCTTGCCGCGCACCAGCTCGGCCGCGTCGGGGTTCTTCTTCTGCGGCATTATGGAGCTGCCCGTGGTGTAAGCGTCTGGCAGGGTGATGAAACCGAACTCCTGGCTGGACCAGAGGATGAGCTCCTCGCTGAGGCGCGAGAGGTGCATCATCAGGATTGCGAGCGCCGAGAGGGTCTCCAGCGCGAAGTCGCGGTCGCTGACCGCGTCGAGCGAGTTGGCAGCCACCGCGCTGAAACCGAGCAGTTCGGCCGTGCGGTGGCGGTCGATGGGGAAGGTCGTGCCCGCCAGGGCGCCAGCTCCGAGCGGCAGCACGTCGGCGCGGGCCAGCGCGTCCTCGAGCCGCCCCTGATCGCGGCGCAGCATCTCGTGGTAGGCCAGCAGGTGGTGGGCTAGCCTCACGGGCTGCGCCACCTGCAAGTGCGTGTAGCCCGGCAGTATCACGTCCACGTGCTCGTCGGCCAGGTCGGTGAGCACCTCACGCAGCTCGAGGATCAGCGCCTTGAGCCTGGCGCCGCGCCGCCTGAGGTACAGCCGCATGTCGGTGGCAACCTGGTCGTTGCGGCTGCGGGCCGTGTGGAGCTTGCCGCCCACCGCCCCGATGCGGTCCGTGAGCAGTTGCTCGAGGTTCATGTGCACGTCCTCGAGCTCCACACTGAACTCCAGCTTGCCGGCGCGCAGGTCCGCGCGCAGCTCCTCGAGCCCGTTGAGGATGGCTGTGCCCTCGGCCTCGGTGAGGACGCCGCGCTCCATGAGCATGGTGGCGTGGGCTAGGGAGCCCTCGATGTCGTCCTCGGCCATGGCCTGATCCACGCCGATTGAAGCGTTAACGCGCTGCACGAGCGCGTCGGTGGGCTCCTCGAAGCGGCCGCCCCACATGCGGGTGTCGGTGCCGTTGGTGGCCGTCTTGTCCTCGTCGTGGCTCACGTTAATCGAGCTCCTGTTGCTGCCACATGCCGCCCACGCGCTTGCGAAGCTTCATGTCGTCGTCGCCATGCGGCCGGTAGCCGAGCCGCCGGTAGTAGGAGAGCGTGCTGGCGGCCTCGACATCGAGCGCCAGGAACGCCACGTTCTCGCGGATGGCGCTGGCTTCCAGGGCGGTCATGAGCCAGCGGCCGAAGCCTTGGCCGCGCTGCTCTGGGTCGGTGACGATGGGCTCAACGCGCCAGCCGCCGGCCTCCTCCTGGTAGCGGATGGCGGCGAGGGCGTGACCGGCTGCGTCCTCGAGGAGCAGCGCCCGGTTGCTGGCTAGCCACGCCTTGAGCTCGGCCACGCCCACACCTGAACCGGGTCGGGCCCGGCGCCACAGGGCGGCCAACCGGCCCGCGTCGGCGCTGGTGGCGTCACGCATGCGCGGTGACGTGAAGCCGGTGCCTAAACGTTGGGGGAGGACGGCGCCCTGAGCCACGGCGACCTGCTCCCTAGCGGGCTGGCGCCTTCGCGGCGGCCAGCTGGTTTCGGATGCGGAGCCGCAACGCGTTCAGCTTGATGAAGCCGTCGGCGTCGGCCTGGTCGTACACGTGATCCTCTTCGAAGGTCACCACGTCCTGGCGGTAGAGGGAGTTGGGTGAGCGGCGCCCCTCCACGGTGATGTTGCCCTTGTACAGCTTCACGCGCGCGTCGCCCGTGACGGGCTGTTGGATGTCGTCCATGAGCACCTGTAGCGCTTCGCGCTCGGGGGCGTACCAGAAGCCGTTGTAAACAGCGGCGGCGTAGCGCGGTACCAGCTCGTCGCGGAGCTGCAGCACCTGGCGGTCGAGCGTTAGCGACTCCACGGCCTTGTGGGCGTGGAAGAGCAGCGTGCCGCCGGGGGTCTCGTAGCAGCCGCGCGACTTCATGCCCACGAAGCGGTTCTCCACGATGTCGACCCGACCCACGCCGTGGCGGCCGGCGATCTGGTTGGCCGCCTCGAGTAGCTCGACCGGGCCCAGGCGCTGGCCGTCGATGGCGACGGGCGTGCCGTTCTCGAACGACACCACTACCTCCTGCGCCTCGTCGGGCGCCTGCTCCGGGTCCACCGTCATGCGCCACATGCCGGCGGGCGGGCCGGCCCACGGGTCCTCAAGCACGCCGCCCTCGTAAGAGATGTGGAACAGGTTGGCGTCCATTGAGTAGGGCTTCTCTTTGGTCACGGGCACGTCGATGCCGTGAGCGGCCGCGTAGTCGATGCAGTCCTCGCGGCCCTTCAGGTCCCACTCCCGCCAAGGAGCGATGACCTTGATGTCGGGCTCCAGGGCGTAGGCCGATAGCTCGAAGCGCACCTGGTCGTTGCCCTTGCCGGTGGCGCCGTGCGCGATGGCGTCGGCACCTTCGGCGCGGGCGATCTCTACCATCTTCTTAGCGATGAGGGGTCGCGCGAAGGAGGTGCCGAGCAGGTAGTAGCCCTCGTAGATGGCGCCTGCGCGCAGCACGGGGAAGACGAACTCCTCCACGAACTCCTTGCGCAGGTCGACGGCGTGGGCGCTGATGGCGCCGGTGGCGAGCGCCTTCACGCGCGCCTCCTCCACCTC
>CAZFFG010000171.1:0-3015 GCA_964518275.1 uncultured bacterium
CGCGGGCAATTCACCCTATTCAAGGAGACGCCTCCGATTGTCCGCTAGGGGAACGTCAAACGGACACCGGCGGCCGCCGGTCTGTTTGCCGCACCTTACGGCATCAGCCCTGACTCAATAGGGTGGTACGAATTGATTCTCAGTGACGGGACCACATGCGTTACAGTTCAGGCATGCCTCCGACGCTCATCGGCTACGCCCGCTGCTCAACTGACAAACAGGATCTCGCCGCACAGAAACATGCGCTGCTCGAACTACGCGTGACGCCCGAGCGGATCTACACTGACCGGGGTTTCACCGGCACCAACCGCGCCAGGCCCGGCCTCGACCAGGCACTGGCAGCGGTGCGCAGCGGCGACACTCTGGTGGTGCCGAAACTCGACCGTCTGGCCCGCTCGGTTCCGGACGCCCGGGCGATCGGCGATGACCTTGCAGGTCGGGGAGTGAAACTGCAGATTGGTGGCAGCGTTCATGATCCGACTGATCCGATGGGCAAACTGTTCTTCAACATCCTGGCTACCTTCGCGGAGTTCGAAGCTGACCTGATCAGGATGCGCACCCGTGAAGGCATGGCCATAGCCCGCGCCAAAGGCAAACTGCGCGGCCGGCAACCGAAACTCAGCACCAGGCAGCAACAGGAACTCAAGCGCATGCATGACACCGGTGATTACTCAATCAGTGACCTGGCTGAACTGTTCTCCATTTCGAGGCCCACGGTTTACCGGACCCTTCAGCGGCAACCACAGATTAGTTGACGGTGAAAAGAAACACGTCAGCTCTGATCAGAGGGTGCAGACGGGCACAGCATGATCCCCAAAGTCCACGCGTTCCTCGGACTCACCAAAAGCTTCCCCCGCCGCGGCCAACGCCGAGCAGAACCAGAGCCAATGCCGGAACAGAAACGAGCTTACGAGCTCAGCGACCAACAGAAAGACATCATCCAGCACGAACCCACCAGCCCAATTGTGGTGGCCGCTGCAGCTGGCTCCGGTAAAACCAGCACTCTCGTTGAATACGCTCAAGCGTGGCCTGATCACACTTTCCTGTACCTGGCGTTCAACGCTGCAATCAAGAAAGAAGCTGAACGCGTCATGCCACGCAACGTCACTGTCATGACCACCCACGGCCTCGCGTACCGCAGCCTCGACATTCGACGCATCGCCCGCGACAACCTCAAAAGCAACCTCAACCGTGACGACATTAATGAAGTTGCAGAACACCTGGGTCTCGAGAACTTCATGAGCAGCCTGATGCTGCGCGGCATCACCCACACCCTCAAACAGTTCATCGCGAGTGATGACAACGAAGTGAAGTTCGAACACATGATTGGCTTCGACTGGCGCACCGAAGACAAAGAACCACCCCGCAACGCCATCACCATCGTCAAACCAATCATCAACAGCCTCATGGACTTCCAAAGTGGTGACAAGCCGTTCACTCACGACATGTATCTGAAAGCGTTCTCAAGCGATTATCAGCTCCTGGACGGCAAATACAGCGCCCTTTTCGTTGACGAAGGGCAAGACACGAACGGTTCATTCCTCGGTTTTCTCAAGCGCCTGAAGACACCAGTGATTCTCGTTGGGGACAGTTACCAGGCAATCTACGGGTTTCGTGGCGCCACTGACGCCATGAACCAGTTCAAGGCACCCAAAAAGCACCTCACGCGCAGCTGGCGGTTCGGAGAGAACCTCGCTGAAACAGCGAACTTCATCCTCAAGCACACCACCATCCCACCTGACTACCAGATTCACGGCAACCCCGACCGCACCACATTCCTGCATCACGGCGTAGCTGACGAAGGCCTCATCCTTGCCCGCACCAACGCCGGCCTGTTCGAGCATCTCACCAACATCAACACGCCATTTTTTATTGAAGGTGGCTTCCAGGCCTTCAGCAAGGAAATCGAGCATGCCATCAAACTGTTCGAAGCTGACGGTGACTTCGCGCCAGGGTCACTGCCGTACCGAACCTGGTACGAGCTGCTGCTCGCAAGCGAAGATTTAGACCCCACGGCCATGCGACTCGACGCACTCCTCGAAGGACACTCGCCAGCGGAACTCCGAGCTCACCTACGGCACCTCAGCAGACTCGCCACCGACTCCCCCAGGACAGCGCAACTGCACCTCTCAACAAGCCACAAAGCCAAAGGCCTCGAGTCCCCGACCTGCACGTTGTTGAGTGACTTCAACAGTCTTCGCAGGCGCACGGACATCAGAGAATGGCTCGTCACGAAACAGTTGTGGAATGCTGAAGCACGCACCGCGTTCGATCAGGAGATTCACCTGCTCTACGTCGCGGCAACCCGCGCCAAAGACCACCTGTACGTTGCTGACCAAGACCTGCACTTTGAATTCACCAGACACCGCCTGGCGCCACCGGAAGAAAAACCAGAACGTAGAGGAAACGACGCCTGATAAGCACAAACGCAACCCCCAACATGGCAGTGCAACCAGCTGCCACACGAATGTTCGCGCTTCGTCAGCCCAACACTAAAACAAAGTCAACCCGCACACACGTAAGAACTCAAGTATCATACTTTCAATGCCGCTGTGGAGAATAAACATGAAAACCACCTTCGTACGACGGTTTCTAACCATCGTCACAGCTATCGTCATGTCTTATGGGCTAGCGCAGGACATCTTGGTCCTTGCAGTGACAGGGACGGCGGAGCAGGTTCGCGAGGCTATCGCTGCTGGCGCCAACATTGAGGCACGCGATGCTGAAGGTATGACTCCGCTGATGGTGGCGAGCCTGCTCGGCAGTGCTGATGTTGTGCAGGCTCTTCTTGCTGCTGGCGCCAACATTGAGGCACGCAATGATAATGGTTGGACTCCGCTGATGTTGGCGAGTGGGTACGACAGTGCTGATGCTGTGCAGGCTCTTCTTGCTGCTGGTGCCCACATTGAGGCACGCAATGATAATGGTTCGACTCCGCTGATGGCGGCGAGTAGGTACGCCAGTGCTGATGTTGTGCAGGCTCTTCTTGCTGCTGGCGCCAACATTGAGGCACGC
>CAZFFG010000172.1:0-1673 GCA_964518275.1 uncultured bacterium
TGATCGAGCGGCTCACGGACCTGGTGGTGCAGGAGCTGGGGGACGAGGCGTAAGGCTAAGCGGGGCCCTCCAGCCACGCCTTGGCTACACGGCGTGAGACGCGCGTGGTCCAGCCGTCGACGATCAGCGAGCGCAGCAGCGCTTCGTCCACCAGGTCAAGGCGGACCAGCACGGCGGGGTAGCCGTCGAAGTGGGGAATGGTGAACAGCGCGTCCGGGTGCATGGCGAGCAGGTCCTGCTTGGCGTCGTCGCCGGTCACGCGCACGGCCACAACCTCACCTTCCGGCCAGGTGCGGCCCAGCTTCTCGAGCTGCGCCAGGTCGGATTGCCGTGGGCCCCGCGACCACACCACCATGCCCTTCTTGGTGCGCCAGCTGGCCTGACCGGTGAAGCCTTCGGGGCGCTCTTCCACCTCGGGTAGTTCCAGTGCTATGCGGCGGACGTCGGCGAGGGTGGCCATGGTGGGAGTTTAGAGCGTTTCTGGGTGCGACGGTTCGACCGTGTCGCAAGCTCGTTACGGATCGGGCTCGTCGGCGAATAGCTTGACGTAGGGGTCGTAGCGGTAGCGGCGGTTACGCGTGAAGCCGGTTATCTCAAGCAGGATGCCTAGGTCTTCCAGCCGGCTTACAAGGTTGTTCGCAGCTGCAAACGTGGTGCCGGTTATGCCCATGACGTCTGCGGTGGAGACGATAGGGCGTTCGAGCAGGGCATCGAGCACTTTCTGGCCGTTTCCTGCCACACGACCGAGCTCGTTCGTGATCGCGAACCTATTCTCTTCACGGAGTAGCAGCACCTTCCGCGCGACTTCGGTAGCGTCGGCGCTGACCTGCGCGACGCCTTCGAGGAAGAAGGCCAGCCAACTTTCCCAATCTCCTTCGTCGCGAACAGCTTGCAGGCGGTCGTAGTATTCGGCGCGGTGGCGCTTGAAGTAATGCGACAGGTATAGAACCGGTTTGTGCAAGATCCCCTGCTCCGTCAGCAGAAAGGTGATCAGGAGCCGTCCGACCCGGCCGTTGCCATCCAAGAAAGGGTGGATGGTTTCGAGTTGGGCATGCGCCAGTCCGATTCTGATGAGAGCGGGTAGGTCATCCGGTGTAAGTAAGAACCGTTCCAACCGACCCATAGCTTCGGGCACCAACCCAGGCGGTGGTGGAACGAAGACGGCGTCGCCTAGGCCAGAGCCGGCAGGGCCGATCCAGTTCTGGCTTCGTCGGAACTCGCCGGGAGTAAGCCTGCTCCCGCGCACGCCATGTAGAAGCCGCTCGTGGATCTCCCGGATCAGCCGTGTGGAAAGGGGAAGGTCCTTAAGGCGTTGCAATCCATAGTTCAGTGCAGCTACGTAGTTGATGACCTCGTTCACGTCCCGCGGTTGCGAGTCGCTTGGGAACAGTTGCGCCTCAGCGCTCAACAGGTCCTGTAGGGAGCTCTGAGTACCCTCTATCTGACTGGAGAGGACCGCCTCCTTGCGTACGTACATGAACACGAACAAATCGGGGTTCGGTAGCGTGAGCACTGAACCGTCCAACCGACCAAGCGCGCGATCTGCCCTAGAAAGTAGTCGGGCCAGGTCGCCAGAAAGCTCGACTGGAGGGTCAGGAGGCAATGGCGCAGGCTCGAACGCAAAGTAGTTGCTGGGTTGCCTAACGTAGCGCCCGGCTCTCGTAGATCCGCTC
>CAZFFG010000172.1:1773-2997 GCA_964518275.1 uncultured bacterium
CCGGAACAGCGGCTGTATCATAGGCTGCCTATCACATGGACGGCGTTCCAGCCCATGTCATAGGTACGGCGCTACATGGAAGTGCGTCGCTCTAAACTAATGGCTAGCCAGCACGTTGCGCAGCATCGCCAGTCGGTCACGGCGCCTCTCGGGCATGGTGTTCCAGTAGTAGGCCAGGGCGCCGAGGGCAACACCCAAAGCCCAGGCGCGGCCTCTCAACCACTCGTCTTCCGTCACACCGAGCTTAGCGGCGAAAAGCGCCCGCGAAGGTTCATCCAGAACCTCCCAGGCGCCGTGAAGGTCGACGGTTGGGTCGCCCACCGACACCGCCCCAAGATCGAGAACCGCGACCAGGCGGCCGTTAGCAACAAGCAGGTTCTCGGCTACCAGGTCGCCGTGGTACCAGCGGTCGGGCCCGGCCTCTTGGGCGCCGGGAAGCGAGAGCGCCTCCTCCCACAGCGCCTCTGCTTTCTCCAGGTCGACATCGAGTCCGTCCAAGGTCCTGCACTGGTCGATGTAAGTGCGCACTGCGGAGTCGAAACCCGCTAGAGCGCTACCTCGGTACCAGCGCAGTTCGGGCCCCGGGTCGGCAGGCACCTCTAGCGCGCGCAGTGCACCGATAACGTTGGCAAGGTCTTCAGCAAGGGCCGACCGCCCTGCAGCCGCTTCAACGCCCGCTTCAACGCCCGGTTCTGCGCGCACGGGGTGCTCACCTTCGAGCCAGCGCGTAACCGACCACTGTTCCGGATACCCGAAACCTGGGTCACCTACCGCTACGACCTGGGGCACGGCCACAGGCAAGTTCTCAGCCAAAAGAGGCGTCCAGCGCGCTTCCTTGATGATGCCCGCGCCGCCGCCGGGCTGCCTTGGCAGCCTCACCAGCAGGTCAGGGCCGAGACGGTAAAGGGTGTTTGTGGATCCGGACGCCCTCAGCTTGGAAAGGGGCTTTAGCGCGTGTTCCGGTAAGTCTCGAGCTACCAGGGACCTGACCATGGCGTCGTCGATGTGCAGCTCATCTGAATGCAACGAGGCCCATAACGGTTCGGTGGCCGTACCGCTCATGCTTCGAGCTTGGCACATCTGCGCCGCATCGGGACGGTCGGAAAACGCGGGCTAGAGCCGCACGACCTCCACGGCGCCCGGCGAGTCGTACAGCTTCACCTCGGGGTGCTCGTCCTCGAAGTACTTGATCTCGCCCTCGAACCTGAAGAGCGCCACCGCCTG
>CAZFFG010000173.1:0-2868 GCA_964518275.1 uncultured bacterium
GCGACAGAATTGAAAAAACAACACAACAGACCTACTCTGAGCATCGTCTTTGAAACCATGGATCAGGTCTTTGAAATGCACAAGACTATCATGCAAAACTTGGCAAGCTTCAATGACTATGAGGATATAATGCTGTTTTTCGAAGCAGAAAACCTGGTTACTGAGGGCGGAGATATTATGAAGCTGTCTGATGAAGCTCTTGTAAAAGTAAAAAATCTTAATGCTTTCTTTGCCAGCGAAAATGCTGCAGCTCTTGACCAAACCAAAAAGTCCTCAAATACACTGCTTCTGACTGTAATCCTGATGGGACTTATTACAATTGCAGCAGCTCTGCTGATTGCAATCCTGCTCTATAGCAATGTAGTTACTCCCCTTACAAAAGGTGTGGAATTTGCCAAGGCTATCGGCGCCGGAGATCTCACTGCATCAGTTGATGTCAACCAAAATGATGAGCTAGGAATCCTAGCAACCGAACTGAGTACTATGGCTCTAACCCTCAAGAAGACTGTGTTATCAATCAAGGAAAATGCAAACAACCTGGTTTATTCCAGTGAGACATTGAAAGACAGCTCACTGCAGTTATCTCGTGGATCTGCTGATCAGGCTGCTTCTGCCGAGGAGGTATCAACCTCTATTGAGGAAATGGTAGCCAACATCGAACAGAACAATGAAAATGCTATAGAAACTGAAAGAATAACCGTTGAAACAGCCAAAGACGTAAATATTGCAAGCCAACTTACCACCGAGGCTACTTCATCAATGAAGGCGATTGCAGAGAAGATTAGCATAATCAGTGATATCGCTTTCCAGACCAACATCCGTGCACTTAATGCAGCTGTTGAAGCTGCCAGAGCTGGTGAACATGGCAGGGGTTTCTCAGTTGTTGCTACTGAAGTGAGAAAACTTGCTGAAAGAAGTAAGATAGCTGCTGATGAAATAGCAAACCTGGTATCAAAAGGTCTGAAAGTATCTCAACAGGCCGGTGAAAAAGCCAGACTGCTAGTTCCCGACATCGAAAAGACTACCATGCTTATCAAGGAAATTGCTGCCGCAAGTCTTGAACAAAAGACCGGTGCCGATCAAATAAATATGGCAATGCAGCAACTAAACATGATTACCCAGGAAAACGCTTCCAGTTCTGATGAACTGACTCAAAGTTCACAACAACTTCTGAACCTTGCACAAAACCTTCAGGAAGCTGTACGCTACTTCAAAATTGGAGAAGAAGAAAGCATCCCTGGCAAGGGAAAAAAGCCAGAACAACCAGCTCCTCAAGCAACTAAACCTTCAAAAGAGGTAAGTACCGTGGTCGAAGCAAAGCCTAAAGAAGTACGTGTAAAGGAAAAAGTTGACAAAACTGAAAAAGTAAAAGCACCCAAGCCAACTACTGGCAATCTGGGAGACTTTTCAAAGGATTTTGACCTGGACCTTGAGAATTATGAAAAGTTTTAAGAAGTCAGAGTAAAGCTTTAACATTACTATTATGCCTGACAATTTCAATATCGAGTATAAGCAAACTGATGGAGTCCTGAACATTGAGTTCAGCGGTCAATTAACCATAGTTTCAATAAAGAAAGTCACCGAAAGCGTTAAGAGCCAATTGAGCAATAAACCAGAAAAGGTGGTAATATTAGCTGACAATGTGGAGAATATTGACATTACCTTTATACAATTGCTTAAAGCTATTAAAAACAGCGGTTCAAAAAACGGCTTTGATGTGACTTACTCTCTGAGACTCTCAGACGACCTAAGCTCTCTTGTCAGGAATGCCGGTTTTGAAAAACTACTGGAAGTTAACTAACATATCCAACTATAAAGAAATAATCGCAAAATAAACAGCTATGGCAAAAACCGTTTTAATAGTAGACGATTCTGAAAGTATACGCGAAGTAGTAAACTTCACACTTCAAAATGAAGGTTACGACGTACTTGTAGGAGTTGACGGCGAAGATGCTCTTAAATTCCTGGATGGAAGACAAATTGACATCATTATCACTGACCTTCACATGCCGAATCTTGATGGATTGGGACTTATCAGAAAAGTAAGGGAAATGGAAACATACAAACACGTACCAATCCTTTTCCTGACAACTGAATCTCAGGCTACCAAAAAGATGGAAGCAAAAGAAGCCGGTGCTACCGGATGGATCATTAAGCCTTTCGTTCCAGCAAAACTGCTTTCCGCAATCTCTAGAGTGATAAGGTAACTTAATTGTTTTTAACGATGTTGGCCGAAGTTAAGAAACAGTTCTATATCAACACATTGAAAGAGCTGGATGGAATTAACGTAAAACTAAGCAGGGAAGAAATCCCCAGCGAAGAACAAAGCGTTATTGCCAATAAAATATTCACTATTTCACATCAGATTAGCGGAACTGGTCCAATGTTGGGTTTCAATAACGCTTCGCAACTTTCGAAGAAACTTGAACTTACATACAATGAGATCAGAAACGGGAAAAGGGAACTTACTCCGCAGATTCTGTGGCAGACCAGAAGGACAATTGATGCAATGATAAAAGCATTTCAGGAAGAGTACAAAGAGGGTTGATATACGCTTTTATAGTTAGGAGTTTGAGTTATTTGGTGCCAAAATGCATTTTATCTTATGATTGATAAGTTTAGAGCGAAATTCGTTGAGGAATCAACAGATAATGTCCAGGATCTTGAGGAAGCATTGCTTATCCTCGAAAAAGATATGGACAACAAAGATCTCATTGAAAGAATCTTCAGAGCAATGCACTCTCTGAAGGGTGGCGGTGCCATGTTTGGGTTCAACCATTTGAGCGATTTTACCCACCACCTTGAAACTCTTTTCGATTTGGTAAGAAATGGAAAGCTCAAAGTATCCTCAGACCTTATATCGCTTAC
>CAZFFG010000174.1:0-2846 GCA_964518275.1 uncultured bacterium
CCCGCGACCTGCACGACCTGCTGGGCCACACGCTCTCCACCATCACCCTCAAGTCCGAGCTGGCCGCCAGCCTCATCAGCCGCGACCCACAGAGGGCCGAGAGCGAGATCCGCGACGTCGAGCGCCTCTCGCGCGACACGCTGGCCGAGGTCCGCAGCGTGGTGCGCGGCTACCGCGTTACCGGCTTCTCCGGCGAGCTGGCCAACGCCAAGCTGGCCCTGGAGGCGGCCAACATCAGCTTCGACTACTTCGTAGGCAGCCTACAGCTGCAACCCGCCGCCGAGGGCGTGCTGGCGCTGGCGCTGCGCGAAGCCGTGACCAACGTCGTGCGGCACGCTGGCGCCACCACCTGCCGCGCCACGCTCGACGCCGACCAGGCGTTCGTGACCCTCACGGTCGAGGACAACGGCCGCGGCGCCGTGGCGGCGCAGGAGTCAGCTAGCAGCGAGCCCGGCGGCTTCGGCCTGGGCGCCATGCGCGAACGCGCCCGCGCGCTCGGCGGCTTCGTCAGCGTGCAGCCCTCGGCGGGCGCCAACCGCGCAGGCACCCGCGTGAGCGTCAGCCTGCCCGTGGCTGCGGCGCTGCAGACCGCCGAAAGCAACGCCCAAGCCATGGCGCCGGCAGAAAGGCCCGCCCACACATGATCCGCGTGGTGATAGCCGAGGATCAGAGCATGGTGCTTGGCGCCCTGGCCGCGCTGCTCGACCTGCAACCCGACATACGGGTTGTAGCGCAGGCTCACGACGGTGAGGCCGGCCTGGCCGCCGTGCTGGAGCACCAGCCGGACGTGCTCGTGACCGACATCGAGATGCCCAAGATGACTGGCCTGGAACTCGCCGCTGCCGTGAACGAGGAGCGCAAGCGCTCGGGGCTGCCTACCAAGGTCGTGGTCCTCACCACCTTCGCGCGAGCGGGTTACCTGCGGCGTGCGCTCACGGCCGGCGCCTCCGGTTACCTCCTCAAAGACGCGCCGGCCGGGCAGTTGGCCGAGTCGCTCAGACGCGTAGTACAAGGCGGCCGCGCCATAGACCCGGAACTTGCAGCCGAAGCGTGGGGCGAGGAGGACCCGCTCACCGACCGCGAGCGGCAGGTGCTGCGCCTCGCCGGCGACGGCGCCAGCACGGCCGGCATCGCCGAGAGCCTAGGGCTTAGCGAGGGCACGGTACGCAACTACCTCTCGGAGGCCATCAGCAAGCTCAACGCGGCCAACCGTGTGGAGGCCGCGCGCATGGCGCGGGAGAAGGGCTGGCTCTGAGCCCCAGGGCCGTAAGGTGCGGGCCGTTTGGTGCAGGTCGTTAGGTGACAGATCCCATGGCCCACACCGCCGAAGCAAGCGAAACTCAGGGATGCCCATGCGCTCCTTACTGCGAACGGTGCTACCGCTTGCCCTCGCACTGCTCCTACCGGCCTGCGGCGTGGTCGACTCGGTGTTCCCACCCGCGGGCCCCAAGGCGTCGTTCACCACCGACCCGGCTAGCGGCACCACGCCGGCGCCCATCCCGGTCACGTTCGACGCCAGCGGCAGCACGGGCGCCATCACCGGCTACCGATGGCTCGTGAACGGCGTTCAGGTGGGCACCGAACCTACCTTGAGGTACACGTTCGACACCCCCGGTAACCACCAGGTGACCCTGGTGGTGGTAGCGGGCGAGCGCGAAGACACGAGCCAGAGCACCTACACCGTGCTCCTTGAATCGGGCTTCGACATCACGCTCGTGTTCGCAGAGGGCGCGTTCACCGCCACGCAGCAGGCCATGATCCGAAGCGCGGCGCACCGCTGGGAGCAGCTGGTGGTGGGCGACATCCCCGACAACAGCGAGCTACCCTCGTACATTCGAGATGGCTGTCTCGGCGCCATCAGCGGCCTGGGCGGAACGGTGGCGCCAGAGCTGCAGGGTACGGACGTCTTCGACGACCTACTGATCTACGTGTACAGCTACAACGAGGTCAGCACCACCCTGGCGCAGGCGGGGCCGTGCTGGGCCGGCGACGCCCTGCCGAATTACGGCTTCATGAGGGTGAACCAACACAACATAGACATGCTCACGAACACCGACGCGTTGAAGCACGTTGCTATCCACGAGATCGGTCACGTGCTGGGCATCGGCACCCTGTGGCGGAGGGACGCAGCGGAGCTGATGCGCCCCGGCATCAACCACTGCAACGACTCGACGCTCGAACCCACCGTGCCCCGCACGAACAAGGGTGCGCGCGCCGTCAGCGAGTTCGGCGCCCTCGGAGGGGTCGGCGAACCGCCCGTGAGCCCCGGCTGCAGCCATTGGGATCAGGCTACGTTCGGTAACGAGTCGCTGGTGCCCGCAAGGAGAATCAACCCGGACGGCGATAACCTCACCCCCGTGTCGCGGGTCACGCTCGGCAGCCTGCAAGACCTCGGTTACGTGGTGGCGTACGAGATGGCCGACGCCTACTCGTTACCCGTGCACGGTGCGCACGTTCACGACCCCGCCGAGCTGTACCACCACGGCGAGCCGATCCTGCTCACCCCAACGCTACCGGCCCACTAGCCGCTCAGGCGCCCGCCGCCGCCAGCCCTCGCTCGTGCTCACGCCAGGCTTCGTAACTGCCCTCAAGCTCCACCACGTTGCTGAAGCCGCGGTTGCGAAGCGCGCTGGCCACGGCCAACGAGCGCCCGCCGCTCTGACAACTGAGGACCAGCTTGCCGCCGCGCGGCAGGCTGCTCAGGTTGCTCAGCACCCGGCCGCCGTGCAGTTGGCGCGAGCCCGGCACGTGACCGGCGGCGTGCTCGCTGGCGGTGCGCACGTCGAGCACGAGGGCGTTGTCGAGGTTCCCCAGCTCCGCGGGCGTGACCAGCGGCAGGGGCGCGG
>CAZFFG010000175.1:0-2842 GCA_964518275.1 uncultured bacterium
CACATCATCGCCATCACCGCCCTCTCCCGTGGCGAGAAAGAGGTGGTGGCCACGCTCATGAGCAACCTGGGGTCGGAACGGTACCTGCAGGGTCACGGCGTGACCATGCACCGCGCCAAGGTCGGCGACCGTTACGTTTACGAAGAGCTGCAGAAGCGCGCCCTCACGCTGGGCGGCGAGCAGTCGGGGCACGTGCTGTTCCTCGACAGGGCGCCCACGGGCGACGGCATGCTCACGGCCCTAATGGCGCTGGCGGCGGTGCGCAAGTCCGGCAAACCGCTCGACAAGTGGGTTGACGAGATACCCGAGTACCCGCAGGTGCTGCTGAACGTGGCGGTACCGGTGGGGTTACGCGATTCGCTCGCGGTAGAGCCCGGCGTGCAGGCGGCGGTGCGGGCCGCAGAGGCGGCGCTCGGCGCTACCGGTCGGCTGCTGCTGCGGCCGAGCGGCACCGAGCCGCTCGTGCGGGTGATGGTGGAGGGCGAGGACAACGACCTGGTGCACAGCCTAGCGGAGCAGGTGGCGGGCGCCGTGCGCGCCGCTGCCCAGGAAGCGGCGCGGGCCGCGTCGTAACTCGCGGCCCACGCAGCAACTCCAGCTTGGACTAAGGGCAGGCGCCCGCTATCAGATGAGGCGCTCTTCAGGCCCCTTGGTGGTGCCGGGGATGACGAGCTTCTGCCCCACCCGGATGAGGTTGGCGTTCTCGATGCCGTTCGCTTCTGCGATCTTCATGTAGCTCGAGCGGCCAGCGCTGCCGTAGTAGTGAAGCGCGATGGCCGATAGGGTATCGCCAGACTTGACCGTGTAGACCACGTTGCCTTCGTCGTCGGTAACGTTGAGCTCGGCAGCGTGAGCGATGACCTGCAAGCCGCTCACGTCCACGTCCGTCACGCCCGCCACCGAGGCAGCGAGCTCGCGGGCGCGCGCGTGCTCCGCCTCGGAGTCGACCGCCCCCCGCAACACCACCGTGGTGCCCTTCTGCAGCACGTCGATGGGGTTATCGGCGAGGCTGGGTTCGGCCTTGATGAGGTCGTGTGCAGCCTTGGCGCGGCCCGACGGCGCGTCGAGATCGGACTGTGTGGCGCTCATGACGCCGCCAGTGGCGCCGGCCGTGGCGGCGTCGCCGCCCGGTGCGACCTTGACCCCGCTCAGGTCCACGCCTTCGATGCCGTTGATGCCCGTGGCGATGGCGGTGAGGAGGTTCTTGTAACGCTCGTTGGGAACCTCACCCGAGATCTTGGCGGTCTTCTTCGCGACGCTGACGTCGAGCGCAAGGTTGGCGGTGAGGTCCTGCTCCTTGAGGGCTTCGACCAAGCGATCCTTGGCTGACTTTCCGAATGGCCACATGTTTAGGTTCCTTTCTGCGCTAATGCAGTTGCACAACGATGATACCTAGTGAGCAGTAGCCTGGACGGTGCAGGTTCGCCTGCTGGTGCCCGCAGAGCCCCGAATTCGTGGCGCTTCTCTTTCCTATCCAAACCACCATCGATTCTCGGCGGTCGAACCCCGTGCGGGCATCATCCGAGGCGCAGCACCGGCTCAACGCTGCGGATGGAGGCAGGAGGTCAGCCCGTAGGCGGCTGCGGTGCCTAGGCACCCCCGCCACGTTGCACGAAACCGCACGATTCCGCGCCGCGGCGCGGGATTCAGGTGTGAAGAAGGAGAGCCGCCATGACCCAAGAGCGATCCGTAACAGTTGCAGGCGCGCGTCGGACCTTGATGCTGGGAGCACTGTTCGCCGTAGCCTTGAGCCTCTGGCTGGGCCTGGCCACGTGGTCGCACTCACAAGCCGCCGCAGTTGCGCCCGACACATCGGCGCTGGTGGTGGCCGAAAGCCCGGATCTCGGGCAGTTCCTAACCGACAACAACGGTAGAGCCATCTACATCTTCCTGAACGACACCAGCGGGGTGAGCATGTGCAGTGAGAACTGCCTGCTGAACTGGCCGCCCGTCCTCGTGCCCGCTGCTGACGCCCTACCGACGCTACCGGAAGGCATGGACGCCGCGCTGCTGGGCACCCTCCAGTGGCCCGACGGTACGTTCCAGCTGACCTACAACGGCTGGCCGCTCTACTACTTCATCGGCGACTCCGCGGCCGGCATGACCGCCGGCCAGGGGCAAGGTGAGGTCTGGTACCTGCTCTCGTTGCAGGGCACCGGCGTGGGACTCGCGGCCGACCAGCTCGGTGGTGGCGCTGCGCCCTGAGCTAGTGGTCCGGCGGAAGTCGGCCGTCTCACGGCCGTACCGACGCACGGCTAGAGCTCGAGAGGCTGCTAGCGCTTGAGCGTAGATGCCAGGAGTTGGCGCAGTACCGAACAGAAGCAGGGCGCGGCTACTACGCCGCGCCCTTAGTGGTGGTGCGCCCGAGAAGATTCGAACTCCTGACCTTCTGATCCGTAGTCAGACGCTCTATCCAGCTGAGCTACGGGCGCTCGTTTTTTGCCCCGACCCGTGCGGTGGGGCCAGATACTCTAGCACGCTGCCCTGGTGGCTTGGGCGGGCCCCGCCGACATGGTGGCGCGACATGGTGGCGGAGGGTGAGGGATTCGAACCCCCGGACAGGTCACCCCGTCTGCAGTTTTCAAGACTGCCGCCTTCAACCGCTCGGCCAACCCTCCACGGCACCTTCAGGTGGCTCGGGCCCGCTCCATGGAGCAGGCCCGAGTATATATGGTCGTCGTCGCGGGGTGTCAACGAAGGTTCCGCCCCGCCCGCGCCGTGAACGAGGCCTGGTCTAACCGGCCGTGCCGCTCACCAGTCGAAGCTGTACACGGCGCCGGAGTTAACACCGACTGCGTCCTTCAGCGACGCTGCCACGAACGCGTTGTCGGCTGCCAGCGCC
>CAZFFG010000176.1:0-1290 GCA_964518275.1 uncultured bacterium
GCGGAGAGGGAGGGATTCGAACCCCCGGAGGTGTTACCCTCAACGGTTTTCAAGACCGCCGCATTCGACCACTCTGCCACCTCTCCGTTGTGTATGGTTCTGCGGATCGGCGCAAAAGTACGAAACCTGAATGTTATACCCAATTCTAATCTTTAAAATTTTCCCTGGCATTATGTATCTCGCACCCATCCGCGGCATTTAGCCTATTTGTTATAAATTTTGCCGTTACCCCGCCTTCACGCACGTTCGGCGCATCCCACCAGCAAGCCGGTCGAGGTCTCACATCATTTCGGCCTTCACATGCGGGGATGTCGGGACAAGCTGTTTAGTATTGAAAAATGAGAAGACCGGATGGGGATCCATGAAAAAGACGAATGGCCATTAACCGGCACTACGCTTTTTGCCACCTCCAGCCGGTAACATATGGCTAATTCTCCAGTGGTTTCCGGCCAAAAACGGTAATACTAAAAATACCTGCCTTCCCATTTTTGAATGCCTCGATTTCCGTGGTGGCTATATATTTGCCTAAAATATCATCGGGAAGGAGGATGGACTTTTCCTTTTGGATGGATATTTCTTCAAATCCCTGTTCCCGGACCAAGCGAAGGTATTCTTCTTTTAGAATGGCACCAGACACGCAGCCCACGTACATTTCGGCATCTTCTTTTAAGGCAGTGGGGAGATCGCCCGTTAATACGATGTCGGAAATACTGAAATGACCTCCTGGTTTCAGAACCCGGTAAATCTCTTTGAACACTTTTCGCTTGTCGGGCACTAGGTTCAATACGCAGTTGCTGATGACCACATCAGCGATACTGTCCGAAACCGGCATTTCTTCAATGTCTCCCTGGCGGAATTCAACGTTGGTTAAACCGAGCTTTTCCGCATTGTCCCGCGCTTTCCGGATCATGGCATCCGTGAAGTCGATGCCTATTACCTTCCCGGTTTCGCCCGTTTCATGCCGCGCCACAAAGCAATCGTTGCCGGCACCGGAGCCTAAATCGATTACGGTGTCGCCTTTCCGGATTTTGGCGAAAGTGGTAGGAAGGCCGCAACCCAAACCCAGATCCGCATCTTCATTATAGCCTTTCAGACGGGTATAATCATCGGTCATGATCTTATAGTTTACGGTAGAAATACCGCCCGCGCCACAGCAGGAGGATCCATTCACCATTTTATCCTGCCCGGCTAATCGGCTATACTTTTCACGAACGATCTCTTTGAGTTGCTCTGAGCTTTTCATCGTAATTAATTTTATTTGTTTTAACAGCAAGCTATTACTCCTTTATA
>CAZFFG010000176.1:1390-2833 GCA_964518275.1 uncultured bacterium
GCCAGGTGGCATGTTTACATCGGGTAACTTCTTTTTATTTCCAGGATCCTTTCCGGGTTTTCAGCAGTATGGAAGCCAAACCGGCTATATAGGGTATGGGCATCCAGGGTTGCCAGCATCATTTTGCGCAGGCCTTTTACAAACTCCAGTTCCATGATGTATTTCATCATCCTTTTGGAAAGTCCTTTGCCGCGGTGCTCTTCCAGAATATACACATCGGCCAGGTACCCGAACGTAGCGTAATCGGTTATCAACCGGGCGAAGCCGATTTGCTTTTCGCATTCAAACATTCCGATGCAAAAGGAATTCTCCAACGACTTTTGCACCGTTTCAAGCGGAACGTCTTTTGCCCAGTAGCTTTCCGTGCTCAGGAACTGATGGATGGCTCCAACATCCATGTTTTTGTAGCCTGTCTTTATGTGATAGCTGTCCATGGGTTGTGTGTTTTCTTGCATTTCCCGGATTTAAAATTCAAGTAGTTGAAAGTTTAAATTTCAATTTCTGTTTGCAGTTCTGCAAGTCTTCTATAAATGAATTTTCGGTACGCTTAATGGGCCTCGGATGCACGAACCAAAAATTTCCATATTTTAGCATAATGACCCTGAATCAATTAAGAGCCTTGGCCCTGGCTCTTCCCGAGGTAACCGAAGAGCCCCATTTTGAGAAGACCTCTTTCCGGGTGAAGAAAAAGATCTTTGCCACC
Source organism: uncultured bacterium (assembly GCA_964518275.1). Classification (GTDB taxonomy): domain Bacteria; phylum Deinococcota; class Deinococci; order Deinococcales; family Trueperaceae; genus JAAYYF01. The sequence continues at coordinate 2,094 of CAZFFG010000176.1, forward strand.
TACGATGAGCGGACCAATCGCGCATCCATCAAGCTGTCTGAAATAGACCAGCATGTATTTTGTTCGGGAGATGGGAAACATATCTATCCGGTGGACAATAAGTGGGGCAAGCAGGGCTGGACGCTGTTTGAATTGGAAAAGGCGCATCCGGATATTTTCCGGGACGCGCTCACAACTGCTTATTGCACGGTAGCGCCTCGCAAACTGGCAGAGCAGGTAAGGCCTGCGGATGATTAACCTCAGGTGATGTCCGGCGATTTGGTTTATAAAGATGATCCAGACAACGATTAAATGGCGATGAAACTTTCCGACAGGCTTGCCGAAATCGTAGACGCGCTTCCCTTGGTTGAGGGGATGCGGGTGCTGGAAATAGGATGCGGTTCGGGCGCGGCGGCCAGAGCGGTTTCACAGCGGATTGGCAGCGGCTTTGTATTGGCAATAGACCGCTCTGCCAACGCCATTCAGCAAGCCATTGCCGGTTCCCAGGCAGCAATCCGGTCCGGAAAGCTGAAATTCAGACAGGTTGCGGTTGAAGACTTCGCGCTGGAACAGGACGAAGCGTTGTTCGATATGGCGTTTGGGATCTGGGTTGGCGCCTTGGATGGCCGCCATCCTGAACTCGAGAAGCAGGCGCTTACGCGAATCGCGAAGGCACTGAAAAAGCACGGCCGGCTTTTTATAGACGGGGGAGCCCCGTTGAAGGAAATCCTGTTGGAGCGTTATAGGAGGGAAGGGTGAGG
>CAZFFG010000177.1:0-2778 GCA_964518275.1 uncultured bacterium
GAATGCCGAGCTAACCTACCTCACCGAGATCACGATATGGGACGACGGGGAGGAAATCAACGGGGAATTTCAGCCGGAGCTCCACCAGTTTTTCTTTACCGGAGCACCCGATGAGGTATTGGACTATTCCTATATCGACAAGGACAAAGACGGCAAAGGCGTCGGTTTCAAAGGTTACCTAACCGTGCTGAAAAAAACCGATGTAGGATTTGATTTCAAAGTGGCGCTGATCCATTTCAGTGGGGCAGGTGTCAAACCCGCCATCAACTGGAACGACCCCGATTACGCCAATAAGATCGCCGGCGCGGGCCATCACGATTTCGAAGGAACCTTCGAGCTTCATCCCGTCCAGAGCGATCACGATCACGACCATTGATCTCTTCCGCTCAGCTTGGCAGGGGGTCCCGCCGGAGGGACCCCCTCAATTGCTTCGTTCTTCGTAGATTTGCGTCGATGAATAAGCGCGAACACCGTTTCGGAGAACTTCTCGAGGCGCATCATGTGAGAAAGACAAGCCATCGGCTGAGCGTACTGAACGCACTCTCCTCCCGGGAAGGCGCGACCAGTCAGCCCGATCTGGAAGCGATCATGAGTCCGGAAATCAACCGGGTCACGCTGTACCGGATACTGAAAACCTTTGAAGAAAAAGGCATCATCCATAAAGTGATTGATCTGAACGGAACGGCCAACTACGCCCTTTGTTCGTCGGACTGCACCGAACACAGACATCTTGACCAGCACGTCCATTTCAGCTGTTCGGTCTGCAAGCGCCTCTACTGCCTGGACACGGTCCGTATTCCCTCCTTCCGCCTGCCGAACGATTTTGAGGCGGCCGATACCTACCTGGTGGTTTCCGGGACCTGCGCCCGTTGCAGTAAAAAATAAACTTTTCCGGCCGGGCAGCCCCTACAACGTGATGTTGTGCGTATTCTTGATCTCACTCATCACGAAGGTACTGTGCGTGCTTCCGATGCTGTCCACCGAGCCGAGTTTATTGAATACAAAATCCTGGTAATGCTTCATGTCACGTGCAAACACCTTCAGAATAAAATCGTAATCGCCTGAAACATTGTAGCACTCCACCACCTCTTCGATCTTTAGGATATCCGCCACAAAACGTCGTCCTATCTCTTTGTCGTGCTGCTTCAGCTTGATGTTGCAGAAGACAATAAATCCCCGGTTGAACTTTTCGGCGTTTAATACGGCAATGTATTTTTTGATATAGCCTTCCCGTTCCAGACGTTTTACCCGCTCGAATACGGGAGAAGGAGACAGGTTTACCATCGCCGCCAGCTCTTTCATGGTATGCCGGGAATTATCGCATAGGATCTTCAGAAGCGATAAATCCGTCGGGTCCAATCCATCCATAGAATACTATTTTATAAAAACAGCCAAAATACGCTTTCCACAGCAAAAAATACTGCATTTTTTGCACTATTTAGAAAATAAATCCGATTTCGATCCCATGGTGGGGAATGATGATCCGGATTCATACCTTTGCGGCAAGCGGAACAGGTTCACTTAGCTGTGATTAAAAGGGAACCATGTGCAAATCATGGACTGTCGCGCAACTGTAAGTAACGTTCCACGTTTTTATCGCTAACTATCCACTGGAAACGGGAAGGATGATGAAAACGGTTACAAGTCAGGAGACCTGCCTATTCCACTTTGACGATGCTTTCGCGGTTAGAGCCTGTCAAACGAGCTTGGGTATCCGGCCTGTTCCGGATCGTCTTTGGTCCGAATGGAACCCGTTTTGGTCCCCGCCCATCTCTTCCGACCACGTCTCACCGCCTGCATCCTGTTTTTAACTTAAAAAATTCAAGGTATGCGAACACAAAACCTGGGCTATCCACGCATTGGCCTAAACAGGGAATTGAAAAAAGCCTGCGAACAATACTGGAGCGGAAAGATCGACCAGCACGAACTTTTGCGGATTGGCCGTCAGATCCGCCAGGAAAACTGGCAGACCCAATTGGATGCAGGCATGGATCTGATCCCCTGCAACGATTTCAGTTTTTACGATCAGGTGCTGGATATGAGTCTTTTGCTTGATGCCATCCCGGCGCGGCACAGGGCATTGCAGGCCAAAGGAAGTCTGGACCTGAGTTTTGCCATGGCAAGGGGTTATCAGCAGGATGGTCTGGACATCACGGCGATGGAACTGACCAAATGGCTGGACACGAACTACCATTATCTTGTCCCGGAATTCACGGCATCCCAGGAATTTCAAATCGCTTCGGAAAAAGTATTCGATGAATTCGAGGAAGCGAAGGCCATGCTGGGTGCTAAAGCAAAACCCGTCCTGATCGGTCCGGTCAGCTACCTGCTGCTTGGCAAAGAGAAGGAAGACGGATTCGACCGGGTGGATCTTATCAGGAACCTGGTGCCCGTTTACGTCGAAATCATCAACCGCCTGCGATTACAGGGCGCCCGGTGGATCCAGCTGGACGAACCGGCCCTGGCGATGGACCTCGGCGAAAAGGAAAAAGAGGCATTCGATTACGCCTATCGTGCCATCGCGTTCCGCGTCAGTGGAGTCAATCTACTGGTTGCCACCTATTTTGACGCCTTGATGGACAATACCCCGCTTGCCGTAAACCTGCCGGTGGCGGCCCTTCACATCGATCTGGTCCGGGCGCCGGAACAACTGGACCAGGTGCTGTCGTTGATTCCCGATACGCTGCAACTCTCGCTGGGCGTGGTGGATGGCCGGAATGTCTGGAAAAACGATTATAAAAAGTCCCTGGCGCTCATCAAGCGCGCCATCCGGAAACT
>CAZFFG010000178.1:0-2704 GCA_964518275.1 uncultured bacterium
AAGGCGCTGGAAAGCGAGGCCCCGGCTTCCCAACCCGGGAAGGCCGGCGGGAAAAAACCGGGAAGAGGCATTGAGACAATGTTCCGTACTACCTCGGTGAATCACCTCCGGTTGAGCGAAATGGCTGATAATAAGGCGCATATTCTGCTGACGATCAACTCCATCATCGTCTCTATTCTGGTGGCCCTGCTATTCCGGAGACTGGACGGGGATTCCCAACTGCTGATCCCGGGCCTGATGTTTATCACCACCTCCTTGATCACGATCGTATTCGCTGTGCTGGTAACCCGTCCCAATGTCACCAGCGGCGTATTCACCAAGGAAGACATCCGGAATAAAACAGCAAACCTTTTGTTTTTCGGCAATTTTCACCGGATGAACCTGGAGGATTATCAATGGGGAGTGAAGCAGATGATGGACGATGCGGATTTTCTATACGGCAGCATGACCCGGGATATCTATAACCTGGGTGTGGTGCTGGGGCGGAAATACAAGCTTTTACGATATGCCTACACCTTTTTTACCGTAGGCTTTATCGTTTCGGCACTTTCATTTGTATTCGTTGTCATTTCGTAATGGATGCGTTTCGGTTTTTCAATCGGGATTTAAGCTGGCTCGGATTCAACGAGCGGGTATTGCTGGAGGCGAAGAATCCGCGCGTTCCCCTGTATGAGCGCTTCCGGTTTCTGTCTATCTTCTCCTCGAACCTGGACGAATTCTTCCGGGTCCGTTATCCCGGATTGCTCGCGCTGAACCGCCGGTCAAGCGCTTCGGAAGCGCCGTCCCGGAACATCAACCTGCTTAAAGAGATCCAGGATAAGGTGGACCAGCTTCAGAATGAATTCGGCGAGATCCTTACCGGCGATCTGCTGCCGGCCCTGCGCGGATACGATTTGCATCTTTTCTACCGGGAAGACCTTCCGAAAGAACACGAAGCCTATATTTCCGACCTGTTTTATAGCAACGTGCTGACCTTTCTGCAACCGGTGATCCTGACCGGAAAAAATGAAACCGCCCTGCAGAACAATGCGCTTTATTTTGCGCTGCAACTCACCGGTCCCGATGGCGCCCAACACTATGGACTGCTCAATATTCCCACGGGCTACCTGAACCGCTTTGTACTCATCGCCGGTGACGGCGGACTTCAAAACATTGTGTTTCTGGATGACGTGATCCGGGACAATATCGGCAAAGCCTTTCCAGGATACGAAGTGAACGGCTGCTATAGCATTAAGATGACGCGCAGCGCAGACATCAGCCTGGTTGACGAATGGGGTGAGTTGGAGGAGCAGATCAGGCAGATGATCCGGGCCAGGGAAGGGGGCGCCCCCACCCGCTTACTCTATGAAGGGGGAATGCCCGCCGACATGCAGCAGTTCATTATGCAGCATCTTGGCCTGGATGAACACGAATTGATTGAAGGAAGCCGCTATCACAATCTGAAGGACCTGGCCGACCTTCCCGACCCCCGGAATGAGCTGCCGCGCTACCGGCCGCAGCCTCCCCTGGAACATCCGCAGCTGGCCTCCTTCGATTCCATTGTAGAGGCCGCCAGAGCAGGGGATCTGCTTTTGCACCTTCCCTATCAATCCTACAATTACATTCTGCGGTTTTTCAACGAAGCGGCGATCGACCCGAGCGTGATGGCCATTACCGTAACACTTTACCGGGTTGCAACCGATTCCTACATAGCCAACGCCTTGATCAGTGCAGCAAAAAACGGCAAAGATGTGACGGTTTTCGTGGAACTGAAGGCGCGTTTCGACGAAGCCAATAATTTGAACTGGGCCAAGCGGATGAAGGCCGCCGGAGTCCGCATCGTGTACAGTATCCCGGGAATGAAGGTGCACGCCAAAATGGCTCTGATCAAAAGGAAACAAGGGTGGAAAGCGGAGTACCTGGGCTTGCTGTCCACTGGCAATTTCAATGAAAGTACCGCCCGGTTCTATACCGATCACCTGCTGCTGACAACCCATCCGGGTATTACCCGCGAAATGGATCTGCTTTTTTCCTACCTGCTTTCCCGGAATCAGCCGGAAGACTATCGTTTTATGCGTTTTGATAATTTAATGGTCGCGCGTTTTAACATGATGGACCGGCTGAAGTCATTGATCCGCCGGGAAATAGCCCATAAGCAGGCGGGGAAGGATGCCCGCATTACCCTCAAGTTGAACAATCTGCAGGAAAAGGAGCTTATCAGGACGCTTTACGAAGCAAGCAACGCGGGTGTGGAAATTGATCTGATAATCCGGGGGATATGCACCCTGGTGCCCGGGGTGGCCGGGATGAGTGAGCGCATCACTGTACGCAGAATTGTAGACCGCTACCTGGAGCATGGCCGCGTTTACATATTTCATAACGACGGCGATCCCGAAGTTTTCATGGGTTCCTCCGACCTGATGGACCGCAACCTGCATCGGCGCATCGAAGTGCTTTTCCCGCTTTACAGCCCGGAATTAAAAAAGGAAATGATGGACTTGGTTGCGCTTCAGCTGCAGGACAATACGCAAGCGGTACTGCTGGACCCTTCCGGCGGAATGCAACAGCTTGTGCCAGGCCCCGATGAACCGCCGGTGCGCGTGCAGGAGGCTGTTTATCAGTATGTTGCTGAACGGCAATCGAATAAATAGCGGGTTAAAGGAGCCTGGAACGCAACGCGCCCTCCCCGAAACGATATCCCAGTGTAATTTCGTGCGTGCCGTCG
>CAZFFG010000179.1:0-2680 GCA_964518275.1 uncultured bacterium
GCGATGGGGTTGTTGTAGAGCATGCACGGCAGGTCGGTGGCCTTGAAGACCTCGCGCACGTGGCCGCTCATCTCGCGGTAGTCGGAGGAGTACACGTAGGGCGGCAGCACCATGAAACCGCTAGCGCCGGCGGCCTGGGCGTCCTTCGTGAAGCGCGCCGCTTCGGCGGTGGAGAGCGACGACACCATGGGGATGACCGGCGCCACGCCGTCGAGCGCGGTGGCGAGGGTCTCGACCGTCTTGATCTTCTCGTCGTACGTGAGCGTGGCAGCTTCGCCTAGCGAGCCGAAGGGCACGATGCCCGTGCTGCCCGCGTCGACCATCCAGCGGGCGTGCTCCGCTTGGAGCTGGTAATCGATGCTGTAGTCCTCGTTGAACGGCGTGGTGATGGCGGGGATGACCCCTTCCCAGTTGACCTTCATGCTAGTGCTCCTTCCTCTTCCGCGGCGCTGAGCCGCTCCCTCACGATCCGCAAGTTGGTGTTCACGTGGTGGCTCATGGCTTCGGCGGCGGCCCTCTCGTCGCCGCGGCTGATGGCTTCGACTATGCCTGCGTGCTGCGCGCGCGCCTCGGCGCTCACGTTCACGTCGCGCGTGAGGATCTTCACGCGCATGACGCGTTCGCTGAGCTTCTCCACCAGCTCCTCCAGCACGGGGTTGCCGGAGAGGCGCGCTACCAGGGCATGGAACGCGTTGTCGGTGCGGATGTGCTCCGCCTGGTCCTCGGGATCCACAGCCTCCATGGCCTGCAGGTGCTGGCTCAGTTCGGCGCGCGCCGCGTCGTTCACGTTGCGAGCGGCCAGGGCAGCGGCCATGCTCTCGAGCTGGCTGCGCACCTCGTAGGTGGCCACGGCCTCCTGCAGGCTCACGTGGCGCACGCGCACGCCGCGGTTGACCTCGACCTGGAGCAGCCCTTCCTGGGCGAGCTGGCGTATGGCTTCGCGCACGGGCGTGCGCGACACCTGCAGCGCCTCGGCCAGCTCCTGCTCGCGCAACCATTGCCCGGCTTCCAGCTTGCCCGTCAGCAGTTGCCGGCGGAGGTGCTGGTATACCCCCTCGGCTACGGTCTGCGGCCGTTGAAAACGTGGCATGGCATATTGTATGTTGCATACAATCTAAAGGCAAGGCTTGCCTCACCAGGCGAACCTTACAGTTCAGAGAGGAGCGACTGTTACCGGTATTCCTGCCTGTACGGCATTCCCCCCACCCGTTCACGACGGAGGAACCGATGCTCAACCAGATCGCCCGAACGAGAACCCTACGCGCAACGCTGCTTGCCTTCGCCATCATCGCCGCGCTCATCTTGCCCACCGCAACCGCGCAGTCGCGCCTAGTGCTCGCGGCACCCGGTGCCAGCGGCGCTGAAGCCGACCCCCAACGCAACTCCAACGTCTTCGGCTACACGGTCTCGCAGCTCATGGCCGACGTGCTTGTTAACTACTACGAAGGCGAGTACATCCCCGGACTAGCTGAGAGCTGGACCGTCTCCGACGACGGCCTCACCTACACCTTCAACCTGCGCCAGGGCGTGCAGTTCCATAACGGTGTGCCGGTCACGGCCGCCGCTGTGAAGGCTTCTATCGAGCGCGTGGCTAACCCCGACGACCCGCTGCCGTCCGCAGGGCAGGTGGCCGGTGTGGCCCAGATCGACGTCATCGACGACCACACCGTCAGCCTCACCCTGCGCGCCCTCGAGCCCGACTTCCTCCTCGGCCTCAACCAGGTGTGGATCATCGAGCCGGGCTCGGCCGAAGGCGGCGGCACACCCGTCGGGAGCGGCCCGTACCGGCTGGTCGATTACGAGCCCGACCAGCAGATGGTGTTCGAACGCAACGTCGACTACTGGGGCGGCACCCCAAACATCGAGCAGATCATCGCCCGCAACATCCCCGAACCCGCCACCCTCGTGCTCGAGCTCGAGGCGGGCACGGTCGACGCCATCCTCTTCACCCCCGAGAACGACGTGAACCGGCTCGGCGACGCCGGCTTCCAGGTACTGCCGTTCGGTTCTGTGAACACCGCCTTCGTGGCGCTCAACAACAGCACCGTGCCGACCGCGCTGCGGCAAGCCGTGTGCTGGGCGGTCGACCGCGACGTGCTGCTCAACACCGCTTACGCCGGCCTGGGCGTGCCAGAGACCAACATCGCGCTGCCCGGCTCCTGGGCGCAGGACCCGGACCTGGTGGGTTACTACTTCGACCCCGAGCGTGCCGCTGAGGTGCTCGACGCAGCCGGTTACGTCGACAGCGACGGCGACGGCGTGCGCGAGATCGACGGCCGACCCATCAACCTCAACTTCCAAGCGCGCGGCGACGGCGCCTGGCTGCTGGCCACGCAGATCATCCAGCAGTTCCTCGGCGACGTGGGTATAGGCACCACCATCACCACCTCCGAGCGCAACACCTACTACACGAACGTACGCACGGGCGCGTACGACATCGGCTGGTGGATCGACAACGCCCAGCCCGAACCGCCCATCTATGAGTACGCCTTCCACTCCTCGGAGCACTGGAACCTCACCCAGCGCGGCGACGACCTCGACGCGCTGGTGGAAGCCGGCCGCGCCAGCGCCGACCGCGACGTGCGCGCCGCCGCCTACTTCGAGCTACAACGCGCCGTGTTCGAAGAGGCCGTGCAGTGCCCGCAGTTCTGGATCCAGCAGGCGCACGTGACCAACCCCG
>CAZFFG010000180.1:0-2656 GCA_964518275.1 uncultured bacterium
TAAAATTAATAATTTGTCTAATTTTAAACTGTCCGATTTTCAGGGAAGGCTACAATTATGAAATACGAAATGGAACATAAGCACGTGATAACTCTTCTTAAGCATAATTCTTTTGTTTGGGTTTTTACTATGATGGGAGTTTTGCCATTCCTTTTTATGTTTACGCCTTGGGCTATTAAAGCTCAGAACTTTATAATCGCAATTTTACCAGGTGTAGTGTCTGTTACATTACTATACATATATAGAAAAAAAATTGCGTCATTTTTTAAATACTCGATTGCTATCCAGTTGTATCCGATGTATTTTCTTGTGGGAGATAACCCTGTTAAAAACTACTGGCAGGATATCATCTCTCATAAAATTACCACAGCCAACAATGATTGCCGGATTGTTTTAAAGATGAAGGATGGCAGGGCGCTTAAGTTTACTATTATTGAACAGTATGCATCAAAAGAAGAAATGGAGGTCTGGCAAAATTTTAAAGAAGAATTTTCCAGGGAGATATATGTAAAAAGCAGTTCTAAGAATTACTATAAATCGAAGAAAGCATGGCTGATTTCGAAAATAATTGCCGTAAGCTATCTTCTAATCTTGCTGCTGGCAATTATTAATAAAGATTTCTTTTTCTCTAATATTCATTTATTTCTGATGTATTTTGGCGGGACTTTTCCGTATTTGGCCTATTTAATCAGAGAGAAGAAGCGGGGCCAATGATCTTGGATCTGAGATGAAATGTTACTGAAATCAATATTATTTATCTAATAATATTGATTTTAGTTTCAAAAAGAAAAGGATTGCGGGTCTTGCCTGTTCTCTTTTGTTTAGGTGCTTATTTGGACGTTTTTTTATTAATCGCCTTTATCTTAATCTATGAGTTTTTATTTAAATAGTTGTTTGTTATTTTGTTTTATTTTGTTTTTTTGTTCTTATAAAGGTAAAGCCCAGGCATTGGAATTAGAGGATGTATTGAAAATAAGCCTTGAGAACTCAAGTTTGGCGGTTCAATTGCAGAAGAATGTATTGATTAAAGATTTGGAGTATTCTAAAATTCTGTTTAGTTCGAGGCCGACATTAAGTTTGCAGTTAAGCGGACCGTCGTATACGCATACCCTTTCCCCTGTGGAACAGCCTGATGGGACTATAGATTATAAAAGTATAAATAGAACCAATTATTCAACAACAGCAAATTTAAGCTACCCCTTGTTATTTTCCGGTGGAAGTTTGTCTGTTAGTTCGAGTTTAAGTTCCTATATGAATTTGGGAAGTAATGGTTACAACAATTATTCCTTCAACTATTATTCAGCTGCAATTAGTCAACCTCTTAATTTCTTTAGTAGTACTAAATGGGAGAGGATCGTTGGAAAATGGGAAGACCAAATTAAGGGTATCAATCTTTGCATGAATTATGTTGATATTAAGAAAACGGCTGCGGAACTGTATTTCAAGCTCCTTAAAACCAATATTCAAATAAAAAATACCGAAGAAAAGATTAATTATCTACAGGAATATTTAAAAATAGTTGAGCAGTTGTATCAAAAGGAGAAAATTTCCCGAATTGATTATATTGAGTTTAAGCTGATGGTATCTGGATTAAAGAATTCACTAAATGATACTGAAAACTTGTATCAGATTAGTAAATCTGAATTGACTACATTTCTAAAAGTTGAAGATCTGATAATAGACACGAATGAGATTCCTTTTTTAGTCACGATTTTTTTCGATGAAAGTATTGCTTTTCTTTGTCTTAATAAAATTCAATCAATAAAAGAGGAATGCCTTTACTATTCGAATAAGCAAAGGGAGAAATATTTCAAAGCCCAAAAAGGATTAAATAGTACTCTAAATATTTCTTTTGGGCTTAATTCTTCAGGTATGGATTGGGAATATATTGGACAGCAGAAGCAAGTATCAGAAAGTTTCAGCTTTTCTATCAATATCCCGATTCTTGATTGGGGATATAGACGTGCCGATTTTTTAATATCCCAATTAACTAACACTAAAAAGTTTGAGGAATTTGAATATTCTTCAGCAAAAGAGATAATAGACCTTGAGTCTTTATTTTTTCAGTTGAAGGAAAATGAAAAATCGTATTATAATTTAGTATCACATATCGAATTGTTAAAAGAAAAAAACGAAATACTGTTCAATAAGATGCAACATGGTGCGATTAGTATTAAGGAATTGAGGGATAATGAATATGAGATATTAGATTCAGAATATAAATTAATAACTCTAATAGAAAAATCCTGGGAGTGTTATTTTAATATTGAGAAAATGACCTTATATGATTTTATTTCAGATAACCCAATTGCTGATTACCTTAGGGATTTTTAAATAGCTTCTTCTCAATGCTAAAAAAAACGCTTCGATTATTCAGTTTGTTATTTTATGCAGGGTTTGAGCATTCTTACAAGGTTTTGCAAAAGGGTGCTTGCCTCTCGCTCTTTCTCTGCATCTATGAGCCCGGCAGCTTTCTGCTTTTGGTAGTTCATTATCCGGGCGGTTTGTTCCTGGCTTTCATCCACGGCTATGATGAAAAGGCGGCTCATGTTGTCCTCGTAGATTTGTCCGTGGGTGGTAGCACAGATGCTGGCCATGGGTCCTCTTACGATTCTTTGGGCGCTGCGGATATTGCCGTTTTCGTCCTTTTGGCTGG
>CAZFFG010000181.1:0-2632 GCA_964518275.1 uncultured bacterium
CATCACTGTCCCGGACATGGCCGTACAGCGACTTGCCGATGCCCCGGTAATCAAACACCAGTACATCGTAACCCTGGACGCTTAACCAAGCGCAGAACTTGAAGTAAAAACTCTGCGGCACCCCCGTGGCCGGGCTCAACAACACTGGCAAGTGGCCTTGCTCGGCCTGACGCTTGAAAAAGGCGCCCTGTAACTTATAGCCATCTGCGCAAACAATGCCGATTTCTTCCGTTTGCATCATTCCATCCCCCGTCATGATTCATTGAACTCCTGCCGCACCTGCTTCAGCCAACGTTCGACCACCTCTAACTCTTCCCGACTGAAGCCCTTGCTGAACTTCTCCTGGGCCTGGGCCGTAACTTCATGCAAAAGGGGCAACTGTGCCCGCCCCTGATCCGTCAACCACACCCGTTGAGCCCGGCCATCGACGGCACAGGCTTTGCGCTCCAGTAGCCCCAGCTTTTGCATCCGCTCCACCAGCCCGGATACCGCCGACGGTACCAGATCCAGTTGCTGTGCCAGCTCACCCATCAACCGACCATCCTGACGCTCCAGCACAAACAGCACCCCTGCCTGGGGCGCGCTGAGCTGAAGTCCCTCCCGCCCTTGGCCAGCAATCCACTGCTGGACGCGGCGCTGACTGCTATTGAGCAGATAAATAAAACGCGGCTGAGACACCAAGCCTACCTCATATTTATTTCACACGTGAAATAAATATCAAATACAAAAGTAGAAGGCAAGGAAATTCAAACACTCGTTTGAAATACAGTGGCACGACAAGAACAAAAAAGAAGTCAGAGGAAACGCAGAGGAAGGAAACTTGAAACTAGAAAGACAAGACGCCGCTCTCACAGCGTCTCGCCCCGACTTCTTAGTGGTCGCGTAGCATCAACGTACGCTCTGCGGCTTCACCGTTCGGCATGGTGACCTTCAAGACCAGTTCGTCACCCGACTGCACACCGTCCAGCCCAGCCAGGTACTGGAAGCGCACCCCCGTCTGGATGCTCTGATACAAATCGGCAATATCCAGACTTTGCACACTCTGATAACTACCATTGGTTTGCTCAGCCACCAGTTTCATATCCGCCTCCCTGGAGGTGCTACCAAAGGCGATCATAAAGACCGGCACCCCTAACGCCTGGGCGTTTTCAACAACCTGCTGGGGGGTGGTAGGATGACTGGCGTTGTCTGCCCCGTCCGTCATCGCAATGATCAACTGCCTTGAGTAGCTGGCCTGGGCCAGATTGTGCAGCGCTGTGTCGATGGCTCTCCAAATTGCAGTCTGCTTTCCCCATGGATAAGAGGACGACACCTGGAGATCCGGTGATTGAGAGTGCTTGGCTGCATATTGGTTGTAGCCGGAGTAATAGCTGGAATTGGAGTTATACAGATCTGCGATGAAGTGCAGTTGTTCAGCACGCTTTTCAAAACCGGTGGCGGCGTAATCGTAGTCTACAACACTACCGTCAGCTGCTTGGGCCACGAAAAGACTATCAAAGCGGGCGTCATCGATGGCCTCTACTTGGCTGTCAAAAATGACGAAGTGCACTTCGTCGTCGGTCCCTTTCCCCTCAATAAAGGTATGGGCTGCCAGACTGGCCAGATCGAAACGGGTTAGGTCATTCCCAGCGTCGTTCTGAATGGGGGAGCCTTGCTCGTCATACACCTGCCCTCCCATAGAACCACTTGCATCCAGCACCAGGGCAACGGAAGCATCCTCACTTTTCAAATAGGCATTGCCGAAGCTCTTCAGGGTCACCGGCTGATCCGCTAGCGTCACAGAAACCGCCTCCGGAGCCAGTCCAATGACCGCCTTGCCCGTGGCGTCATCTGTGACAGAAAAGGCCAGGCCATAGCCCTCGGTGGCATTACCAGTCGGTTGGACGGTACTGATTTTATATTTAGCGCCTTTGGGCAATGCCGATACGATTGCATCCGGTTGTGCGCCAGTAGCCTCAAAAGCCAGAACCTCCGCTTCGATGGGCTCATACTGATCTGATTCGGCCTTCAACTTCTGTGCGGTCTCCGGCACATCAAGGCTAAAGGCGCCACAGGCATCGGTTTTGAACGAGGCCACTTCGACGCCATCCACATCCGTGACGCTCACATCAAGATTGCTCAGAGGCACATAGCCCGCAGGAACCTCAGGACAGCTGGACGCATTGGAAGCACGGGCATAATGGGCAGCTTGAAAGGCCCGGGCCACCAACGTCTCCGCATTTGCTTTGGGAAGCTCGGGCGCAATCAGCGCCCCTTTGATCTGGCGGGAATTAGCCGCCTGGTCGGAGTCATTACTACTACTGCCACCGGAGGAACAGGCGGTCGTCAGGGCAATTGCAGCCATCAAGGCTGACAGTTTAAAGGTCGAGGTCATCGTTCATTCCTTTGTGTGTGCTCATCCATAACTTGCAAGATGCCTACCTCTGCCCACCGGCACCAGCAAGGTAGCGATTCTAATCAAGCCAAAGCAGGTAGTCACATCTGATAGGAGTACGATGGCACCAGAAAATGCCGCCCCTGTCGACCAAGATGCAGCGCATCGTCTAGCCTCTTAGGTGCGGTTCTGCCTCAGCCTTAGTCCGCTCCGCGTAACGCTCCGCCAGAAGAGCGCCGACCATAATCTGGATCTGGT
>CAZFFG010000182.1:0-2630 GCA_964518275.1 uncultured bacterium
AGTTCCGAACCTTCAGGGTATTGGATGGAGAAGCTGCCATCGGCGCCCACCGGAGTCAGTGGACCCATTGTAGATGTCTTCGAGTATCTCGGTTACGGAAGACGTCCCTACCTCTGCAGACACATCGATGAAAACCAGCGCTGCACCCAGGATGGGCGGTACGCCCGTCACGGGGGTGACCACGCCGTCGATCGTGACCGCGGCGGGCGGGGTGGCTGTTGGACCGCCGCACGCTGACAACACCAACAGTGTTAGCGGGAGGGAGAGAAGTAGCAGGCGACGACGGCTTAGGGGGAAATGCATCATCTGACCCCTGAAGTGACTACGCAGTTAGGGTGTCAGATGATGCGCGCGCTAACCGTGCTGTGATTCACAACTGCCGGGGTAGGCGTCTCAATCTCCCCAATAGGTAACTGCCACCGGCGGAACATCAACCGGAACCGGATAGCGCATGTTGCTCAGCGGCGCCCGACCCAGGCGGCCCTGTAGGTTCAGCCCAGACACGTGGACCACCCCATCCATTACGAGCGCTGAGTAGCTGGTCGCGGCGGTTACGTGCGTTACTGATCCACTCAGAGGTACCTGCTCTGGTCCGTTGAACGCGTTTGAGGAGGGCAGCCCGAGCTGGCCGTAGTTGTTGAAGCCTATGCCGTAAACCACCTCCCTGGCGCTATCGAGAATCAGCGCGTGACCTAAAGCGGCCCCGACCATGCCGACGTCGGCTACCCCGGTTATCCGCACGAAGTCTGGTTGCCCTACACCGTCGGCGCAGCAGCCCTTGATGCGCCCCGAGTTGCCGCCCCAGGCGAAGAGATCGCCCGAGCCAGTCACCACGAAACCGGTGTTCTCACCTGCGAAGACGTGAACCAAGCCGGCGAGGGTGGCGCCGATGCCCACCGGCAGCAGCTCGTAATCGTCTGTAGCCACCTCGTTCCCCAGCTGCCATTGGTCGTTCAGCCCGAAGCCACCAACGAAGAAGTCGTTTGCGAGGTAGAGGGTGAAAGAATCTCCGGCGGCGATGTCGCTGACCACGACGTCTGGGATGGACACCAAATTCGGCTCAGTGCGGTCGTCCTGGTCACCGAGACCTAGAGCGCCGTAGGTGCCGGCGCCCCACGTCCATATCTGGCCGGAGGAATCTAGTGCCACTGCGTGGTAGCTGCCCGCCGCTACCTTCACGATGTTGTATAGGCCCGGGATGACGGCCGGGGTACCGCGGTACTCATCTGTTACGGGCCCGTCGCCCAGCGCGCCGTTCGCAGCGTAGCCCCAAGCATGAACGCGGCCGCTGCCGTCGAGCGCTAATGCGAAGTTCTCGCCTGCGGCCACCTGCACGATATCGGTCAGGCCCTGCACCTCGCCTGGACGCCAGTCGGACGCCGGATGAGCGCTACGGCCAAGCTGACCTTGGTCATTCCTGCCCCACGAGTAGACCTGGCCGCTCGCGCCCAGAGCTACAACGAAGTAGTCTCCCGTCTCCACCGCCACGATGTCCTCAGGCAGGTTGATCGGAGTGAAGGTGGCCAATGACTGGATGGCGTCCAAACCCAACTGATGCTGGGTGTTGGCGCCCCAGGTGTGAACTTGACCGTCTTGGTCGACCGCTACCCCGAACCCTTCACCCGCTATTACAGCCTGTACTGGTGGAAGGTGCTCCACGGTTTGTAGTGGCTCTAACGAGGCGTAACTGTAAGTGGGTCTACCGAGTTGGCCGGTGTCGTTGTATCCCCATGCCAGTACCTCGCCCAGGTTGTCGACTGCCAGTACGAAGTCGTTGCCGATGCTGATGTTCCGCACGTTCTGCAGTTCCGGTCGCTCGGCCAAGCCAGTCGTCGACTCCGCGAAGAACGACACCCCGAGGTTGGCCACACTGCCGTCGTCGCGTAAGAAGTACATGGTGTTGTGCGCAGCGAAGATCTCGACCGCACCCTCGATACCTGGCACGAGGAGCGGCTCGGGGAAATCGGCGACGGTGGTGTGCCCCAGAGCGTCTTGCGTGCCGTTACTACCCCACGACAGCACGGTGCCATCGCCACGAAGCGCATAGGCCGTGTCGGCCCCCGCCGCAACCCGTACGACGCCTTCGGCCAGCGGTACCAGCTCCGGCTCATCGATCTGGCGGCTGAGGAACGTGCCCCACATCCACACGCGGCCGGCAATGTCGACCGCCAGGATGTGGCTCTCGCCCATGGCTATATCAACAATGTTCTCGAGTCCGCTTACCTCTGCCGCGGTTGGTATGTGGGTAACGCCCGCCTTTCCGAGCCGGCCGTCGGTGCTGGTTCCCCATACGAGCACGCGGCCGTCCTCTTCGAGCATCACGCCAACCGAGTTACGCATGAGCAACTCGATAGGTCTCGAGTAGGAAACGGCGGCTGACTGCGGTTTGGGCCACGGTTGCGCGTCGGCCCCCAGCACCTGGCCCTGGTTTGCGCCCCAACCCCAGGCGTTGCCGGTCACGTCGATCATCAGGACTTCGGTGTTGCCGGCGGCCAGCAGCGCGTTCTCGGGCAGGCACGAGGTGGACTCGGGCACGGTAATCGGGCCGTTCAGAGTGCCGGCTTCGTTGTGAGCCTGGAGGACGAACTCGAAGGGTAGGCCCGGAACTGGTGTGGCAATGGCGGAGCCCC
>CAZFFG010000183.1:0-2623 GCA_964518275.1 uncultured bacterium
GCCTGAGCCGATGCCAGGGTTGGCGACCAGAGGTGCGAGGCTGGTGATCTCGTTAAAGGCTATGTGGAGCGTATGTAGTTGCTCGAACTCCTCGAGGAAGCCGATGTCCGTGAGCAAGAGCCCTCTTGCGTCCAGGCTCTCCAACTGGGTCATACCGTGCAGCGCTGTGATGTCGTCGATCTGAGCCCAATGGAGCTGCAACTCGATGAGGTTGGGTAGGGCAGCCACCACGGCAAGGTCCGGAAGGGTGTTGCCACTCAACTGAAGGTGCCTCAAGTTGGGGTAGTTAGCCAGCTCGTCGATGTTCGTCAGGTCGTTCTCCCCCACCCAAAGACCTTGCAGGTCGGAGTAGTTCTCAAGTAGCGGCCACAGCACCGCGTCGCCCAAATGGTGCCCAGTAATGTTGAGGAACTGCATGCCTACTAGTCCTTCCAGCGCCGTTACGTCGGAGATGTGCACGTCCGAGCAACAGAGGTGAAGACTAGTGAGGGAAGTCAGGTTACGGAAGGGCTCCACGTCGGAAACCTGGTTGAGGTTCAGGTTCACATGCCCGAGAGCTGTCAGGTTGGCGAGTGGCCCGACGTCACTGATGTCGTTGTTGTGCAAGTACAGGTCAGCCAGGTTCACCGCGTACTGCAGTCCCTCGAGGCTGGCTATGCCACTATCCGGGGCGCCAAGCCGTTCGAGCAACGCCATATCGAGGCAGGTCAGGTCGCCGGTCGGGCGGCCGAGGGCGTCGCGAACAGCCTGTAAGAGCGCCGTGTCGGGGATGGTCACCACCTCTTCGGCCGAAGCGCAGTCGGCCGCTAGTGCGTCGCCGACAAGGAACTGCACACCGTCGTAAGAGAGGCCGAACGGCTCTACTTTCAGGGGATAGTTGTAGACGTCCGCGTTCACGGGCACGACCTCGAACGTGTGAATCCCGTCCGCCAGCTCCAAGCCTTCGAACGTGAACGTGTCAACGGCTCCCACCACCTGGGCAGCCAGGGTCCTCCCAGTAGAGCTTTCCTGGAGGTTCACGTAGGTGCCACCCGTTCCTGCTGGTGAGGACCACGTAGCCGTCACGCTGTCCGAAGTCGCACTAGTAACGGTGATGCCGGTAGGCCGCTCGAACTTGAAGTCCGGGTCCGTCAACGTAGCGGTGGAAGTGTATGACTGGCCGTCGACCGTGACCGTCAGCGTGTACTCGCCAGCCAGCGCTGTGATCCCGTGCCGCGACGCCCACAGGAACCCTTTCCATGTGCCGCACGATTCCGACCCACAGTTGAGCCTGTACAGGTCGTCGTTGTTCCAGCCGGGGGGTCCGCTGATCTGAATGTTGAAGATCAGGGACTCGTCCGTGAGGATCTCTTCGGGCAGCATGAGGTACACCGCGAAGATCGTGCCGTTGGCGTCCTCCCAACGTCGGTTGTTCGTTCCGACCATCAGGTCGACTCCGACGGGAACCGTAGCACCAGCGGTCGTGGCGCCAGGGCTTGAGCTGCCGGTCGAGTTCCTCGCCACCACGCTGTACTGGTACTCCTGTTCCAGCTCGATGTTCATGTCTACGAAGGTTGTAGTGTCCGGGTCTACGTTGCCCACGCTCGTGCCGGCCTGCTGCGCCGTAAGCCCGGTGGTGGCCGTCCTGAACACCTCGAACCCTGTCTCGTTATCGCTGTTGTCCTTCCAAGTGACGGTGACGTAGCCAGGCCCGGGCGTGGCCACGACGTTGGAGGGGGCGAGCGGCACGGTGGCGGTGGTGCCGCCGCCGCCGCATGCCGCGAGCACCAGCCCCACGCAAGCGAGCGTTAGAGCCAGCACAACCGGACGGAACTCCACGGTTGCCTTGTTCATGCTTCTCCTTCCGCGCTGGTATGCGTCGTTAGGAGTATTGAGGTAGGTACCCGTCCAAAGCCCGTCCAGGCCATAAGCTCAAGGCGGGCGCCGGGCTAGACAGGCTGCACGAGCTCCGGCACGTCGATACGAGCGTTACCCACCTGCTTACCTACGGGGTACCACCCGAGCACGCCATCGTCTGGCGCGTCCAGCAGGTCCTCTACCTCGCGCGGGTCAACTTGGCCCGGGTCCATCCAGCGTTCCCACTCGTGCTGCTCGAGGATGACAGGCACGCGGTGGTGCAGCTCCGTCATGGGCCCATGCGAGTCGGTGGTGAGGATGGTGCAGCTCATCAGGGGCTGGCTGCCTTTTGTCCAGGCGGAGTAGAGGCCCGCGAACGCTAACGGTTTGCCGTCCTGTCGTTTGATGAAGTAGGGCTGCTTCACGCCGCCCTCGGTCTTCCATTCGTAGAAGCCGTCGGCGGGGATGAGGCACCGAGAGGTCTTCATGGCGTCCCGGAACGAGGGCTTCTCGGCGGCGCTCTCGGAACGCGCGTTGAACAACGTGGACTTGAAATCGGTCGGGTCCTTGACCCAGTGCGGTATGAGCCCCCAGCGCATGAACGACATCTCGCGCGCGCCGCCCGGGCGTTCGGTCACCACGGGGACTTCTTGGGTGGGGGCGATGTTATAGCGCTCGGTCAGCGGTAACGGTTTGACCTCGAAGAGCGAGGCCAGGTCGTCCTCGTGGCTATAGAGGGTGTAGCGTCCGCACATCAGCTCACCTCCTTGAGCTCCGCGAGGATCTT
>CAZFFG010000184.1:0-2608 GCA_964518275.1 uncultured bacterium
CAGGCTCAGCCGCATCCCGCAGCGTAGGCCCAACACCCTTGCAGACAGTCAGCTCACAGCGAGTACGAGGGGGCAGATCCTCCCCGCGCTTCTCCAGAGCCTCGAGTGCCTTATCGTACACACGACAGGTCACTTCCGACTGGCCACGGCGCCCAGCATACCACGAGCCTGATTTACGACCATCTGAACGAGTAGACAGAACCTCCGTGACCCGCACAGGCCGCTGGGACAGGCGAACTTGCCCGGACGGATAGGCCGCTTGTAGCCGCTCGATAGCGTCCGCCCCATCCATAGGGATGTCTAAGGCACAATCGACACGCGTAACACGATGAGGCCCAGAGCCCAGCACAAAGAGCACCTCAGTCCAAACCCCATGCAGGCGCAGCATGGCGCACGATTGGCCGCTGATACCCACCTTGAACCAACCGCGATTAGCCTTGAGCTGAACAGTCCCACCGTCAACCCGATAGAGATCGTCAGACTCCCGACCGAATCCAGCAGCGCACAGCAGCGGCCCCAACTCAGCCCGGACGTCGTGCTCACGATCAGGAGGCATGGTCACGTCTAGCCAATCACAGAAAACGATGCCAGAGCCATTATTCACCAGAGCCATCAAACAGCCCCCCCTGCAGCTGTTGGAGCCCTTCAACCCGTTCCCGTATCAGTTCCCGAGACCCACCCCGAAAACGCCGTATATCGGCGCTGGTGGGAGATTCAGGGACCGCAGCGAGCAGAGCCCGCAGAGACGACAGCCCAGACTGAGAGAGCAGCTCAGTAACGAACGCAGAGCGGGAGATCCCCAGGCGGTCAGAGATGTAATCCAGATCCTCGACGAGGCCCGGTGGCAGAGATAGAGAAATGCGCTTGAAGTCAGACATTGGTGCTCCTGTTTGTTAATACCTAGCAGCATGATAGTTAATACCTAATCGCTTGGCAAGGAGCGGTTATCAGGGCCCGTTGAAGAGCAAGAGCGAACACACGCGGGAACGGTAAATCAATGCCTTACGTATAACTCACCCGGTATTACTATGTCGGGTGAGATTCAGACGGAGATGGACGCAGTAGCAGCGCGAGCGGGCGGCCAGCCGCTTCCCGCTTTCGCGCCGCTGCCGCTTTCTTGGGATCGGAGCAAAGGGTTATTGAGGGCGCAGAGGCTAAGGTGCCCACGGAGATTAAGAGAGGCGATCCAGCAGAGGAGTACGGATCAGGCGCAGCTAAGAGCGGTCACCAGCGGGGGCCTACCGCCCCCACCGGCTACGCCTGCCCCCAGTGTTGGAGCCACACACTAGAATCACGCAGCAGTAGGCTGCACAGGCAGAGGCACAGGCGGCTCAGCACCATGGCGCCCAAATCGGAGCTGAATGAGCCCCAGAGCATACTGCCGACCACCCGGCCCCAGAGAATCAGCCAGCTCGATCAGAGCGGCCAGCTCAGGGGATTCCTGAATGCGACGCCGCAGACGCTCAGCAGCCAAAACTTCCACTCGATCCATAACCCAACCCTCAGCCCAGCCAGAATCCCACGCAGGAACGCCCTCAGGGCGCGGTAGGATAGCCGGAGCCATGTAATGCCAGAATAACCGTTCAGGCTCAGCCGCATCCCGCAGCGTAGGCCCAACACCCTTGCAGACAGTCAGCTCACAGCGAGTACGAGGGGGCAGATCCTCCCCGCGCTTCTCCAGAGCCTCGAGTGCCTTATCGTACACACGACAGGTCACTTCCGACTGGCCACGGCGCCCAGCATACCACGAGCCTGATTTACGACCATCTGAACGAGTAGACAGAACCTCCGTGATCCGCACAGGCCGCTGAGACAGGCGAACATGCCCGGACGGATAGACCGCTTGTAGCCGCTCGATAGCGTCCGCCCCATCCATAGGGATGTCCAGGGCACAATCGACACGCGTAACACGATGAGGCCCAGAGCCCAGCACAAACAGCACCTCAGTCCAAACCCCATGAAGGCGCAGCATGGCACACGATTGGCCGCTGATACCCACTTTGAACCAACCGCGATTAGCCGTGAGCCGAACAGTCCCACCATCAACCCGATAGAGATCGTCAGACTCCCGACCGAATCCAGCAGCGCACAGCAGCGGCCCCAACTCAGCCCGGACGTCGTGCTCACGATCAGGAGGCATGGTCACGTCTAGCCAATCACAGAAAACGATGCCAGAGCCATTATTCACCAGAGCCATCAAACAGCCCCCCCTGCAGCTGTTGGAGCCCTTCAACCCGTTCCCGTATCAGTTCCCGAGACCCACCCCGAAAACGCCGTATATCGGCGCTGGTGGGAGATTCAGGGACCGCAGCGAGCAGAGCCCGCAGAGACGACAGCCCAGACTGAGAGAGCAGCTCAGTAACGAACGCAGAGCGGGAGATCCCCAGGCGGTCAGAGATGTAATCCAGATCCTCGACGAGGCCCGGTGGCAGAGATAGAGAAATGCGCTTGAAGTCAGACATTGGTGCTCCTGTTTGTTAATACCTAGCAGCATGATAGTTAATACCTAATCGCTTGGCAAGGAGCGGTTATCAGGGCCCGTTGAAGAGCAAGAGCGAACACACGCGGGAACGGTAAATCAATGCCTTACGTATAACTCACCCGGTAT
>CAZFFG010000185.1:0-2603 GCA_964518275.1 uncultured bacterium
GTGCGCATGCCGTACTTGGTGCGCGCGAGCGTCAGCGCCGTGGCGAGCCACCCATGGTTGGCCACGACGAGGTCGGGCGCCAGCTCGTCGATCCGCTGCTGGGCGACCCTCGCGAAATCGTTCAGGAGGGCGTTCTGCGCGGCGCGCGTTAGCCCCGGCGCCACGTCCATGAGGCGCTGTCCTAAGCGCACCAGGCGCGGCCTCTTGAGCATCTCGCGCCAGCTCTCCTTGTGCCGCTTGTCGAGCTCCTCGAAGCCGAACTCCGCCATCACGTCGAACACGCTCGTGCTCACACCGCCCGGGTGGAGCCGGTGCAACCCGTCGGCCATGGCGTTGGCGGTCGCCACGTGGCCACCGCCGGCAGCGATGGTGGCGAACAGCACCGAGGTCATGCGCGTGCCCCGAACGGAGCGAGAACCTGCCCCGTCACGCGTCCGTCCGCCTCCCGGCCAGCGCCGCGTAATGGTCGACGGTGATGCGCAGGGCGGCGCGCCAGCTGTCCTTAGGTTGGTAACCGAGCTCCTCGCGCGCGTGCTCGATGCTGAAGTGAACGTCGTGGGTCATGAGGCCGGCACGGTACCGCGTTATCGGCGGTTCCATGTGGGGGAAGAAGGCGCTCCAGGTGGCCTCCACCCCGCTCGCCACCGCGGTGGTGGGCCTGCCGGGCAGGCTGAGGAGGGGCGGACGCTTGCCGAGCTGCTGGCTGAGCTCGGCGAACAGCTCGCGCCAGGTGGGCATTCCTTCGTCGGCCAGCACGTAGACGTTGCCGGCGGCCTCCGGGCGGCTGACGGCGAGCTCCACGCCAGCGGCGAAGTTGGGGGCGTACGCCGTGTTCAGCACCGCTTCTCCGCCCCGCACGAGGGGCAGCGTGCCGCGCAGCAGCGCGTGCGCCACTCGTTCGAAGGTGGCGTCGTACTGCCCGAACGGCCAGAGGCCAGGGCGCACTATCACGGGCTCGAGCCTTCCCTCCGCTAGCAGCAGGTCCTCGGCCAGGATCTTCGAGTAGGCGTACGGGCTGTCGAGGTTGTTGCGGGGCAGCGTGCGGGTGTCTGCGTTGCGGAAGCCCGTGTAGCGGTGCACCGCCACGCTGGAGATGAACACGAAGCGCCCCGCGCCGGCACGCACCGCCTCGTGGAGCAGGGCGCGGGTACCCTCCACGTTGGTCTTCTCGAAGGCCTGCCACGGACCCCAATCGGCCACCCGCGCGGCGGCGTGAACCACGGCCTGCACGTCGGTGCAGAGCCCGTCCAGCGTGGCGGGGTCGGTTAGGTCCGCGCGGACTAGCTCCATGGCGGGGTCGTCGAGCTGAGCGCGGATGTTGTGCGTCTCTCCCCACGGGGTCACCAGCGCCCGCACCGCGTGCCCCTTGGCGAGGAGCGCGCGCGTGATGTGGCTGCCTAGGAAGCCGTGAGCTCCGGTGACGAGTACCCTCATTCGCACGAGTCTAGCTGGCCAGTGCCGTTCGTGACCGTGGTCAGCCTCCGAGGTGGAGCTGCCCCGCTCGCGCTAGTAGGGTCACGTCGAGCGTGAGCCCGATGATCAGGTGCAACAGAGCGGGGTAGAGGATCGACCGGCTGCGCAGTGCCAGCACGCCGAAGATGAGGCTGGCGGGCGCCGCGGCTAACAGCTCGGGCAGCGGCTTGCCCAGGTGGATGAGCGTGGCCATGATGGCTTGCAGCCAGAGCGCGGCCGGCACACCGAGCGCGCCGGCGGCGGCGTGTAGCACGAAGCCTCGGTAGAACGCCTCGAACGCCAGGTAGTAGAGGAAGTAGATGCCCGCCCAGAGGAGCAGGTTGCTCAGGCTCTCGCCGGCCCAGGCGCCGGGCCAGGGGTACGTGAGCGCCAGGCTGGCGTCGGCTGCCGATAACGCGATCAGGGGCACAGCCACGACGCTCAGTCCGAGCAGCGCCGCGAAGCCGAAACGAACGCGGCCCCACTGGAGGCCCGCGCCGTCGAGGCGCCCAACCACGGCCCGGTAGATGATGGCCGGCACGAACAGCAGGAACACCAGGGACCAACCCACCGAGGTGGCGGCCGCGATGGGCTCCTTGCCCGCGAAGCGCAGCAGGGTGGGTCCAGGCGTGGCCATGTACCAGAAGCCCGCCTGCACCACCAGCATGGCGAAGACCAGGAACCAGGTTCGGGTGCGGTCTGGTGCGAAGAGCTTCGCCAGGTCTACGAGGAGCAGACGCACGGCCTGAAACGCCGCGCTCATAGCTCCTTCTGGTACATCCGGTACGTCTTGTTGTGCACCCCGCCGGTGGCCACGATGGCGTTGTTGATGGCGTGGTTGTCCTCCAGCGTCCAGCCGAGCTCACCCTCGATGATGCCGTGGTCCTTGCCGCGCCTGATGACCTCGTCTATCAGCACGATGTCGAAGCCGCGCGTGCGGTGCTCCGGGTCCACCCCCAGCATGACGAGGCGTACGCGGTTCACGATCTTCTTGAGCCTCAGCAGGTGGAAGATGCCGACGGGGAGCAACCGGCCGTTGAAGCGGGCCAGTACCTGGTTCAGGTCGGGGATGGCTATGCACACCGCCACTGGTTCGCCCTTGTACTCGAGGAAGAGCGCCATCTCGGGGATGACGATCATCTTGAGCTCGT